>JAUNDR010000005.1:70109-71183 GCA_030525985.1 Slackia sp.
ATCGATATCGAAACGTCGAGCTGCCGCTGCCCGGCATTCCAGGCGACGCGCTTGATGGAAATCGAAATGGCGCGCGCCCGCAGCAAGGGCGAAACCCTCGGCGCCGAATTCGAGCTGGGCATCTTCGGCCTTGCTCCCGGGCTCGGCTCCCCTTGCCGGGAAGGCGCTGCGCTTTCTTCTCGCATGGCGCAGGCGGCGTTTTCGATTGAGGGCGTCTGCGGCGTCGAGTTCGGCCGGACGGATAGGTCGGAAATGACGGGGTCCGATGCCCACGACGACTTGCTCCTCGATACGAACGCGGGCCTGTCGCGTGCGACCGATGTCGCAGGGGGCATCGAGGGCGGATTGTCGACGGGCATGCCTCTTATCATGCGCGTCCGCATGGCCGCATCCGGGCGTCTCGGGCGCGATGTCGTTTCGGTCGACATGGAGGCGTTCGAAGGCGCTCCGTATCGTGCTCCGGTGTTTTCCTGTTGCGATGCGCCGGCGAAATCGATCGTCGCCGAATCCGAGGCGGCATTCGTGCTCGTGCGTGCTTACGAGGAGAAGTTCGGAAGCGATTCGATGGACGATATCCGAGCGACGGTTTCGGCATACGGAAACCGTCTGAAGCGCTCGGCGCGGTGATCGACGTGGGCGCTTTGACGAAAAACGTCTTTCTCGTGGGGTTCATGGGCGTCGGGAAGACCACCGTCGCGCGCCGTCTTGCGCGCGATCTCGGCGTGGCCGCCATCGACGTCGATGCGTATCTGCATCGCAAGTACGGCAGAGACGCTAACCAATTGTTCAAGCAGCGCGGCGAAAAGGGCTTGCGCCGCCTCGAGGCCGAGGCGCTTGCCGAATGCGCGGCCATGGGACCTGCCGTCGTGTCGTGCGGCGAAGGCATTGTCGCGTTGCCTGCCAATCGCAGGATTCTTGCCGAAGAAGGGTTTTCCGTGCTGCTCGAGTCGTCGATGGAAGGCTCGCTGGCACGCGTGCGAAGCTTGAGGACTCGTCCGCTTCTTGCGCACGGATACGATACCGACAAGCTGTGGCGGGAGCGCAAGCCTTTCAATGACGAAGTGGCGCGCGTAC
>JAUNDR010000049.1 GCA_030525985.1 Slackia sp.
GGCCCTGCTCGCGGGGGCCGTCCTGGCGGCCTCCCGCCTCGCGGCGCGCAGGAAGGCGCGGATTTCGTCGAATGACGGCGCCCGCTTCGAATAGGCGTTCCAGCGTATCGTGCGTAGGAGGCTCGCATTGCGGTGACGATGCGGGCCTCCTGTTCGATCGCGCGGCGTATGCGATGGCGTCTTGCGGGATTCGATTCCGAGACGATGCCGTCGTGTTCGCATCGGCGTAAACGGAGGTTCGCGCCGATGCGATGCATGATTTCAAGGCAGTGCGTTCAACCCTCTCACGCGTAGTGCCCAACTTTTTCAAAAAAGTTGGAAAAAGGGCTTGCCAAGGCAAGGGAATCTGCGTAATATACTGTCCTGCGCTTGGCGCTAAGGAAACAACTCCGAAGCGAAAAGAGCGTATGAAATGGGCGTTTGGCTCAGGGGGAGAGCACTTCCTTCACACGGAAGGGGTCACAAGTTCAAATCTTGTAACGCCCACCATTTCATTCCTCGGTAGCTCAACGGCAGAGCACTCGGCTGTTAACCGATAGGTTGTAGGTTCGAATCCTACCCGGGGAGCCACTTGAAACTTTCAGGACCCGCTTTATGCGGGTCTTGTATTCTCCATATTCCTCGGTAGCTCAACGGCAGAGCACTCGGCTGTTAACCGATAGGTTGTAGGTTCGAATCCTACCCGGGGAGCCACTTGAACTCCTACGACCCGCGAAATATGCGGGTCGTTTTCTTTTCGATCCTATCGATGATCGGTTCGCATCGAATCCGCATCGCATCGTTTCATGCCGTTCGCTTTCAGGGCGTGCGTTGTGCGTCCTTCGCACCGGGCGGCTCTTCCGATCGACGCTGATTTTCCCGACGTCTCGATGTATTCGACGAATGCCTTCGATCGCCATCCGCGAATGGGCGGAATGAACAAAGCCGCAAACACGCTTTTATCCCATGGATCCGGAATGACGAAACGATAGGCATTTGTCTACAGTGCGTGAACCGTTGCGGCAACGCGGCCTTCGATGCGGTTTTATCGCATGCGGCTGATATACTATGCAGGCTCCAATGAAAACGACAGCGATCGGTTTTAGCTAGAGGATGGCAAGCGTGAACAGCAAAAACGACGCAAATCATAATTCATCGCCCGATACGACGCAAATCATGCCTGAAATTCCCGATATGAACGGCGCGGGGGGATTTCCGCGCCATCGCGCCTCCGGACAAGCGGGTGCGACGAGCGCGTATCGCCCCGTTCAGGATGACGACGCATCCCATCGCGCCTATAAAGGAGCGCATGCCCGCCCGAAACAGCCCGATGCCGCTGCGACAAGCTTCATGCCCGCTGCAGCGCCGTTTTCCTCGCATGAAAACAACGCGAATCGAGCATTTTCCGGGCAGCCTGCCGTCGGCATGGTCTCGTCCGACCCTTCGGCATATGGGGCTTCGCGCAAGCCGAAGGGGCCCGGCGCGAAAAAAGCGGCGCTTATCGTATCCGCGGCCGTCGTCTCGGTGCTGGCGGCGGTCTATATCGCAGGCGCCGTGGTGTTCATGGGGCGCTTCTAACCGAACACCGTCATGGGCGACCTCGATTTTTCGATGAAAAGCGCCGATGAGGCGGCGGATCTGCTCGCAAAGGCCGAAAGCGATTACGTGCTGCAGATAGAAGGCCAGGGAATCGATTTCGCGATTTCTTCCCAGCAGGCGGGCGTGGGCGTCGATGCCCGTTCGATCGTCGATGCCGCATTGGATGATTCCGACCCGTGGGCGTGGCCCGTTCGCATCATGGGCGCTCACGACGAGACGGCGCGTTTGGTGGCGGCGGGCGATTCCGCATCCATTTCCGCCGTCGTACACGAGGCGGTCGACGCCTTCAATGCGGAAGCGCAGCCTTCCGCCGATGCCTATGTGGCGTTCGACGAGGCGCTCGGGGCCTACGCGGTTCAAAAAGAAACGTACGGCGCCCAGATTTCGGCGGATGCGGTTGCGGAGCTCGTTTCGAATGCCGTGGCATCCATGCAGGATACGCTCGTCTTGGGCGACGATGTTCTTATCAAGCCGTCCGTTCTTTCCGACGACAGCCGCCTTTCTGCGGCTGCCGACAAGGCGAATCTGATGGTGGGTTGCGATGTGGTTTTGAAGTCGTCGACCGACGGCACCGAAATCGCCGAGCTGGACGGCTCGGTCATTTCGCAGTGGATCGGGTTCGACGAGAATCTGGAGCCCGTGCTCGATTCTTCCGTGCTCGATGCATGGGCTCAAGAGCTGGCCGCTTCATTGAATACGGTGGGAACCACGCGCACGTACACGCGCCCCGATGGCAAACAGGTCGAGATAGGCGGCGGCGATTACGGCTGGCAGGTGGATTCCGCGGCGCTTATCGCAGGAGTCCAGGATGCCGTGTACAACGGCACGGTGGGCGAGCTGAGCGTTCCCTGCTCGGCGACGGGCAACGGCTATACGGCGCCCGGCCAAGACTGGGGCGCGTATTGCGATGTCGACCTGACCGAGCAGCATGCGTATTATTACGATGCTTCGGGAAGCCTTCTGTGGGATGCGCCGATCGTTTCGGGCAAGCCTAACGGCGAAGACGACACGCCGACCGGCGTGTATTATCTGAAGAATCTTCAGCAGGATATTTCTCTGAAAGGCCCGATCGATCCGGAGACGAATAAGCCCGAGTGGGATTCTCCCGTCGATTATTGGATGCCCTTCGTGGGCAACATGGTGGGCTTGCATGATGCTCCTTGGCAGCCTGCCTCGGTTTTCGGCAATGCCGAAGCGTATAAGGCCTACGGAAGCCACGGATGCATCAACCTGTCGCCCGATGCGGCGGCCGCTTTGTTCGGCACGATCCAAATCGGCGATCCGGTTATCGTGCACTGGTAGCGCGCGGCGGGTTTCGCGCCCGTGCGTCGTTTTGCCTGAGCAGCGGCGCACGGCATGGGAGGTCCGTGCATTCTCCGCTTGTTTCCGCGAGGGCGCTTTCGCGTCTTTCGCGCGCAGGTCTGAAGGCGAGCGGGCTTTCCCCGTTCGCGGAGCCGTTGCGTTTTTCCGCCGGCTTTCGCGTTTCATTGAGTTTCGTTTCGGCGTCGCATCCGGCGTTGTGCCGGCTGCGACGATGCATGAATAGGTGAATGACGTATGATTATGCAGATAGAGCACGTGTCGAAGAGCTTCGGCGGCCGCGTGCTGTTTTCGGATGTGAACTTCCGTCTTGAAGCGCATGACAGGCTTGCGCTCGTCGGTCCGAACGGCGCGGGCAAAACCACGCTGCTCAATATCATCACGGGGCATGAAGATGCCGACGAGGGCGCGATCGTCTTCGCTCGCGGCGCGCAGGCGGGATATCTCGAGCAGGAAGCCATCGAGATGGAAGACCGCTCCATTTTCGAAGAGGTCATTTCGAGCCAATCCGAAGTGCTCGAGGCGGAACGGCGTTTGCAGCAGCTCGAAGAAAGCTTGGGCGACAACCCGACTCCCGATCAGCTCAAAGCATGCGGGCGTGCGCGCGACGTCTACGAATCCCTTGGCGGATACGTACTGGAATCCCAGGTCAGAAGCGTCATGTTCGGACTCGGCTTCAAAGAGGGGGACATGTCTCGCTCGACGAGCGAGTTTTCGGGCGGCTGGCAGATGCGCATCGCGCTTGCGAAGCTCCTTATCCGCAAGCCCGACGTGCTGCTGCTCGACGAGCCGACCAACCATCTCGACCTCGAAAGCGTCAAATGGCTCGAGGGATTCTTGCGCGGTTACGAAGGCGCCGTGGTCGTGGTGTCTCACGACCGTGCGTTCATGGACAACATGGTCGATCGCGTGGCGGAAATCGACGCCGGCCATCTGCAGCTTTACAAAGGCAACTACACCTCGTATCTGCGTCAGCGCGAAGAGCATATCGAGCGCTTGAAGCAGGAGGCCGTGAAGCAGGCGGAAGAAATCGCCCATATGCAGGCGTTCATCGAGAAGTTCCGCTACAAGCCCACGAAGGCCAAGCAGGTCCAAGACCGCGTGAAAAAGCTTGAGAAAATCAAGGTCATCGAAGTGCCGCAGGAGAAAAAGACCGTGCACTTCAATTTCGTCCAGCCGCCGCGCACGGGCGATATGGTGGTGCGCCTTTCGGGCATCAAGAAAAGCTTCGGCGACAAGCGCGTCTACGACGGGCTCGACCTGTCGGTGTTCAGGGGCGACAAAATCGCGCTCGTCGGTCCGAACGGCGCGGGCAAATCCACGCTGCTCAAAATGGTGGCAGGCGCGCTTGCCCCCGATGCGGGTGCGATAGAATACGGCGTCCATGTGAGCAAAACCTACTTCGCCCAGCATCAGCTCGAGGAGCTGTATGCGGGCAATACGGTGTTCGAAGAGCTCGACCGCGTGGCGCCCGGCTGGACGATCAGCCAGGTGCGCAGCCTGCTCGGTGCATTCCTGTTCCAAGGCGATGCGGTCGATAAGAAGGTCGGCGTGCTTTCGGGCGGCGAAAAATGCCGCCTTGCATTGGCGAAGATGCTCGTGGCGCCGGCGCCGCTGCTGTGCCTCGACGAGCCCACCAACCACCTCGATATCGCGAGCGCCGACATCCTCGAGCAGGCGCTCAACCGCTTCGAGGGCACCATCCTGCTCATCACGCACGACCGACATCTTATCCGCAGCGTGGCGAACAAAATCGTGGAAGTGGTTCCGGGAAAAACGACCGTCTATGACGGCGATTACGATTACTACCTGTTCAAATCGGGCCAGCTCGAAGAGGGCCGCGACCTTTCGGCATCTTCTCTGGAGGATTTCCTCGACCAGCCCGAAGGCGAGCTTCGTTCGAGCGCCAAACGCGGGGCGGCAAAGGAAAAGCGGGCCAAGGCGAAAGCCAAGGCGGCGTCTGCAACGGCGCCTGTCAAGCCGGTCGAGTTGACGGCGCCGCGTGCGAGCGCGCCGAAGAGCAAAGAGCAGAAGCGCCGCGAGGCCGAGGCGCGCAACAGGGCATATGCGGCGCTCAAGAACCATCGCAAGCGCATCGCGCAGCTCGACGCGCAGATGGAGCGCGACAACGCGCGGATGCACGAGCTGCTCGAGCTGATGGCGGACCCCGATTTCTACATCAACGAATCGGCAAGCTCCGATGCCGTGGCGGAACACGCGGAGCTGAAAAAGCGCCTCGTCGCCGCCGAGGAAGAATGGTTCATGCTCACCGAGGAGCTGGAGGAGGAAATGGCGCGCCAGCAGCTTTCGTAGGTGCGCAGCGCCTCGCCGCCGCTCTCGCCAGGCGTTTCGGGACGTTCGTTGCGAGGCGCCCGGCGAACGACCCTTGCGATTCGAACGGGAAAGGAGCTTTGATTGGAGCCGTTGAATATCGTGCTCGTCGAGCCTGAGATTCCTCAGAATACGGGCAATATCGCCCGAACGTGCGCCTGCTTGGGCGCGCGCCTGCATGTGGTGGAGCCGATGGGATTCCGCCTGACCGACCGCAATATCAAACGTGCGGGATGCGACTACTGGGACAAGGTGGAAATCGTCCGGTGGCGCTGCGCCGACGCGTTTTTCGAGGCTCACGCCGAAGACGAGCTGCATCTTTTCACGGGGCATGCGACGCGTTCGTATTCCGACGTCTCTTATGGCAGGGGCGCCTATCTGGTGTTCGGCAGAGAGAGCAGGGGGCTCGACGAAGCGTATCTGGAGCGTTTCTCTTCTTCATGCGTGCGCATCCCCATGCGAGAAGACCTTCGCAGCCTGAATCTCAGCAACGCCGTCGCCATCGGCGCCTACGAGGCGTTTCGTCAGATGGGCTTTCCGGATCTTTCGTAGCGGACTGCCTCCGACCATCGTTATAGCCGGCGGCCGCACAGGGCGGCCGCATTTCCTTTCGACAAAGATTGCGAGACTATGATTTCGATTCCCTATCTTATCTGTTCGTTGCTCTGCTTCATTCCCGCCATCGTGTTTCACGAGGTCGCGCATGGCTTCGCGGCATCGAGGCTGGGCGACCCGACGGCGAAGAGCCGCGGCCGCTTGAGCCTTAATCCGCTCAAGCATGTCGATCCGTTCGGAACGGTGCTCATGCCGCTTCTGCTTCTCGCCCTCGGCGGACCCATTTTCGGCTACGCGAAGCCGGTTCCGTACAATCCTTATTATTTCAAGAATCGGCGCGTCGGCGAGGCGGTCGTGGGGCTTGCCGGTCCCGCCGCCAATCTGATCATGGCGATGCTCGCGGGCGTCATCGCGTGGCTTGTCTATCCGTTCGCCCCCGAACTTGCGGCGGAAAGCCAGCTCTTCTTCTATTTCTACGTGCTGTTTTTGCCCATGTTCGCTTTGGTGAACCTCTATTTGATGTTTTTCAATCTCATTCCGCTGCCGCCGCTCGACGGATCGAGCATCATCGCGCTTTTCCTCAACGACAAGCAGCTTGCGACCTACTACCGCGTTCAGCAGTACGCGCTTCCCATCTTCATGGCGGTGGTCGTGCTGGTGCCGTATCTGTTCCACGTCAATCCTATCGGAGCGTATCTCGATGCGACGGCGGGCACGCTCGCGCAACTTCTCTTCCCGTTTTCCCTCTAAGGGGCGTTCGTGTCGTATCGCGTGCGCATAGAGAGTTTCGAAGGGCCGTTCGACCTGCTTTTGTATCTGGTCAGCCGGCATAAAGTCGATATCGGCTCGATCTCCATCTCTCGGATCGTCGACCAATACCTGGCTTATATCGACGGCATGGAGGCGCTCGACCTCGATGTGGCGAGCGATTTTCTGCTCGTGGCGTCAACGCTGCTCGAAATCAAGGCCGCCTCTTTGCTTCCGCATGAAGAAATCGAGTCTGTCGACGAGCTTTCCGAGCTTTCGCCGAGCGAGGCGCGCGATGTCCTTATCGAGCGCCTGCTCGTATACAAGCAGTTCAAAAACGCCGCCGCCGCGCTTTCTGCGCGTTTCGAGCGAGAAAGCCTGGCCTATCCGCGTCTTTGCGGCCCTGACAAGGAATTTTTCGCCGCACAGCCCGACTATCTCGCGCATGTCGCGATCGACGACATCGGCGCCTTGGCGGCGAAGGCGCTGGCGCGGCGCGAGGAGTTCCTGCTGGAAAGCGCGCATATCGCGGCGAAGCCCGTGGCGGTCGAATCATGTATGCGCTCGATCCGCCGCACGCTTGGCGAACGCCGGCATATGATGTTCAGCGAGATTTTGGCCGAGTCGCCTTCGCTGAGCGCAAGCGTGGCAAGTTTTCTTGCGGTGCTCGAGCTTTACAAGCGCATGATGGTCGGTCTCGAGCAGGAAAGCCCCTTCGCCGATATCGCGATCGACCTCATCGAGGGAAGCGGGGAATTGCCGTTCGACGACAGGGATGGAAAGGAGCGGTCGTGATGTCCGATTCGTTTTCGCAAAAGGCCGCCTCCACGCTTTCGGGGGCCATCGAGGCGTTGCTTTTCGTCAGCGACGAACCTGTCGATACGGCGACGCTTTCCCGCATGCTCGACGTCGATAAGAAGAGCGTCGTCGCGGCGCTCGAAACGCTGCAGGAGCATTTGTCGTCGGATGTTTCGGGCATTCGATTGCGCGAAGTGGCGGGCGGATGGCGTCTGTATACCGATCCCTGCTACCATGAGCCGATCGAGCGCTACGTGCTTTCGTGGGATACGCGGCGTCTGTCCCAGGCGGCGCTCGAAACGCTTGCCGTCATCGCGTATATGCAGCCTGTGACCAGGGCGGGCATCGCGTCGGTACGCGGCGTGAATTCCGACAGCCCCCTCAATTCGCTTGTCGAGAAGGGTCTGGTCCGCGAGGCGGGGCGCGACGCGTCCAGTCCGGGACAGCCTGTTTTATACGTCACGACGAAGGCGTTTCTTGAGAGATTCGGCCTCGCCCGCATCGACGATCTTCCCGACATCGGGCGTTTCGCTTGCGACGAGCAGACGCGCACGTTGATAGAGGAGCGTCTCGGGCTGACGAAATCCCAGGTCGACGACGCATCGACGACGGCGGATGCCGACGATGACGCGGCGGGGTTCGTGTCGGATTTCGTCGAAGCATACGAAAGCGGCATATTCGAAGAAGGAGAAGGCCATGACCGATAACGTTGCAGAAGAGCGCATCGTGCCGATGCGCCTGCAGAAATTCCTCGCACGCGCCGGCGTCGCGAGCAGGCGCGGCAGCGAAAACCTCATGACGGCGGGACGCGTCTGCGTGAACGGGGTCGTTGCGACCGAGCTCGGCACCAAGGTCGACCCGCGCGTCGATACGGTGACGGTCGACGGCAGGGAGGTGCGCCTTGCCGACGGCGCGGTCACGCTGATGTTGCACAAGCCGGCAGGGTTCATCACCACCATGTCCGACCCCCATGGACGCCCGATCGTCGCCGATCTGGTTCCGTGCGATCGCTATCCCGGCTTGTTTCCCGTCGGCCGGCTTGATTTCGACACGACGGGCCTGCTGCTGTTTTCCACCGACGGAGAGCTGGGCAACGGACTGCTGCACCCGCGCAAGCATGTGGATAAAACCTACGAAGCGCTTCTCGACGGCGTCATGGACGAGCGGGACGCGCAGCGTTTGCGCGATGGCGTCGTGCTCGACGACGGATTGACCCTTCCCGCCCATGTGGACATCCTGCGCGCCGGTCCCAAGGATTCGCGCGTTTCCATCACTATTCACGAGGGCAGGAAACGCCAGGTGAAAAGAATGTGCGGGTTCGTCGGGCATCCGGTGCTCGCCCTGCATCGACGCAGCTTCGGGCCGATTGAGCTCGGCGATCTGAGCGAAGGGTCGTGGCGCCTGCTCGATGCCCATGAGGAGGCGGCGCTGCGCCAGGCCGCCGGACTCGATGCGCAGCGAAGGCGCCTCGGATGAGCGTCGTTGTTCCGAGTATCTTTCCGATACGGGTGCGGCCATGAGCGCGCATAAGCCGATGTGCATCGATCCTCTCGAAGCTCCCCTGAGGGGCATCGTGCGCATGCCGGGCGATAAGAGCATCTCCCATCGGGCGGTGCTGTTCGCCGCCATGGCGCAGGGGACGAGCAGGCTTTCAGGCGTGCTCGATTCCGACGACGTGCGCGCGTCGGTGCATGCCGTAGAAAGGCTCGGAGCGCGGGTTTCGCTCGAGAAAATGGCTGATGGAAGCCTTGCAGGCGATATCGCGGGATGGGGCGCGGCAGGTCCGCGCGTACCCGACGGCCCGATCGATTGCGGCAATTCCGGCACGACGGCGCGCCTGCTGATGGGCATGCTGTCTTCGTGGGATATCGAAGTCGAGCTGACGGGCGACGCCTCCCTTCGGCGCCGTCCCATGCGCCGCGTGACGGCACCGTTGGAAAAGATGGGCGCCCGCTTTTTTCCGGAAGGCGATGCGACCCTTCCTTTGACGGTGCGGGGAACGAGCGCCCCGCATGCGGTCGATTACGATTCGCCTGTCGCATCGGCGCAGGTGAAAACCGCCCTTTTGCTCGCGGGCATACGTGCTGCAGGAACGACGCGCATCACAGAGCCTGCGCCTTCGCGCAATCACACCGAGCTGATGCTGCCGCGTTTCGGGGTTGCGGTCGCTTCGGAGCCGGGTACTGTCCGGGTGAAAGGCCCCGCAACCATGCGTGCTTGCGCGATACGGGTTCCGGGCGATCCGTCGTCGGCGGCGTTTCCGGCGTGTGCGGCGGCGCTTGTTCCCGGCAGCGCCGTGCGGATCGAGGGCGTTTCGCTCAATCCCTCGCGCATCGGCTTTGTGCGCGTGCTCGAACGGATGGGCGTCGATGCGGCGACGCGCATCGATTCGCATGCGGGCGGAGAGCCTGCGGGCGCCATATCGGTGCGGTATTGCGACGACCTGCACGCTTGCGACGTGCCTGCGGAAAGCATCGCATCGCTGATCGACGAGGTGCCGGTGCTTTGTTTGGTCGCCGCCTACGCGCGCGGCACGACGGTTTTTCACGGGGTGTCGGAGCTGCGCGTGAAAGAGACCGACCGCATCGCGGGCATCATCGACGGGTTGTCTGCGATCGGCGTGCACGCATGGATGGAAGGCGATGACCTTCATATCGAAGGAAATCCCGGCCTGTCGGTGCCCGATGGCGTCGAATTCGCCTCGAAAGGCGACCATCGTTTGGCGATGACCTGGGCATTGGTGGGTTTCACGGGCGGCGCTTCGGTGCGCGTCGCCGATTTCGAGTCGGTGTCGGTGAGCTATCCGGGCTTTCTGGCGGACATCCGCTCCCTCGAAGGCGGCCGATAGGCGGTGCCGGGCGTTTTCCGTCCCGACAAGCGGGTCGCCGCGTTTTTCTTTATACTAGACGTTCGCACGCCTGCGTGCAGATGACCGGAAGGTTTTTCAGGAAAGGCTTTTCATGATTATTGCTATCGACGGTCCTTCGGGAGCGGGAAAATCGACGGTTGCGAAATCCGTCGCGAAAAAGCTCGGATTCAGCTGCCTCGACACCGGGGCCATGTATCGCTGCATCGCATGGTGCGCCCTTGAGGAGCAGGCCGATCTTTCCGACGGCGAGCGTTTGGGCGCCATCGCGCGCGAAAAGGAGATTTCGTTCGGCCACGTCGAGGGAGACCCTGTTCCACGCCGTGTTTTCGTCGACGGAGTCGAGGTGACCGATGCCATCCGCACGGCGACCATCGACAAATCCGTCAGCACGGTTTCCGCCCATCCGCCCGTACGCGCGGCGCTGGTCGACCAGCAGCGCAGGATCGGCAACGCGGGCGATTTCGTCATCGAGGGCAGGGATATCGGCACCGTGGTGTTTCCGAACGCCGAGGTGAAGGTTTTTCTCACGGCGAGCAACGAGGAGCGCGCCCGCCGTCGCGTTCTGCAAAACGAGCAGCGCGGCGTCGGGTCGGTCGACTTCGATGAGGTGCTTGCCGATATCGTGCGTCGCGACGAGCAGGATTCCAACCGCGCGACGGCCCCGCTTGTCGCGGCGGACGACGCGGTGGCGATCGATTCCACCGGCAAGACGATCGACGACGTGATCGAAGACATCTGCGAGCGCGCCCGCGCGCTGCGCCGCGATGCGGAGTAAACCGATGCTGTCTCGTGAGGATATGTGGGATATGCCGCTCAGCGCGCAGGCTGCCGAGCGCGAGGGCAAGGGGGGCGCGTCGATTCCCCATCTGGTGGGCAACGCGATCTACGGCGTTTTGTTCGTGGCACTTAAGGCGGCCTTCCGCTTCACCGTCGAGGGAATCGAGCATCTGCGCGCCTTTTCCGACGGTCGCGGCTGCGTGGTGGCGGGCAATCACGCGTCGTATTTCGATCCCGTCTTCCTTTGGCTCGCGGCGCGCCCGAAGCAATGGATCCGTTTCATGGCGCGCGACAATATGTTCGAGAACATGGGCGGTTTCGCCGGTCAGGCGATCTCCCGCGTCGGGGCATTTCCCGTCAAGCGCTCGAGCGCCGATCGCGCCGCGATCAAGCGTGCCGCCGCCATGCTCAAGCGCGGCGAAATCGTGGGAATCTTTCCCGAAGGCACGCGTCGCGGCCGCGGAACGGCCACGCCCGACATCCATGCGGGCGTGGCGTTCATCGCGCGTATGGGCAAGGCGCCCATCATCCCTTCGAGCGTGCGCGGAGTCGAGGGAATCAAGCCGCCGGGCAGCAAGCTTCCGCGCTTCCCGAAGATCGCAGTGGTCTTCGGGGCGCCGTTGTTCTTGGAAGATTTCGACTTTCTTCCCAAAGAAGACAGGCTTGAGGCGGCGTCGTGGTATGTGATGAGGGAATGCTATGCGCTGTATCGCGACATCGATCGCGAGAAGGTGAATATGAAGGAGCTTTTTCCCGAGGCGAAAGACTTCGCGTCCGTTTTCGCGGGGCGCGATATGTCACGAAAGGGGGCGTAGGAGCCATGCGCGTTATCAGAGCGAAACATGCGGGCGTATGCTACGGGGTCGAGCGCGCGCTCGATATGGCCGTTGCTGCCATGATGGACGAGGACGACACCTACACGCTCGGCCCGCTGATTCACAATCCCACCGTGGTCAAAGAGCTCGAAGCCCAAGGCGTCAAGGTTGCGCAGGGCATCGATGACATCGAAGGCGGCATCGTGGTCATTCGCAGCCACGGCGTGGAGCCGCATGTCATGACCGCCCTTAAGGACAAGGGTCTGACGGTGATCGACGCGACGTGCCCGCATGTCGCCAAGGCGCAGCGCTCCGCGGCCGAGCTGCGCGATGCGGGCGGCACGGTGGTGGTGATCGGGCGCAGCGAACACCCCGAGGTCAAAGGCCTGTGCGGCCATGCGGGCGAGCGCGCAGTCGTGGTGGCCGATGTCGACGAGCTGCCCGATGAGCTGGTGGAGCCGGTCGGCATCGTGGTGCAGACCACCGAAAGCAAGGAAAAGCTCGATGCGGTGGTCGATGCCCTGCGCGCCCGCGGGATTGAGCCCGTGGTGAAAAACACCATCTGCTTCGCCACGCGCCAGCGCCAGAATTCCGCGGCCGAACTCGCCGACGAGGTGGATGCCATCGTGGTCATCGGCGGGAAGAATTCGTCGAACACCACGCACCTTTACGACATATGCAAGTCCCACTGCGAGCGCTCTTATTTCATCGAATGCGCCGATGAAATCGACGATTCGTGGTTCGACGGCTGCGAGACGGTGGGCGTGACCGCGGGCGCATCGACGCCCGACGACCAGATTTGCGCGGTCGTGGATTATTTGGAAACCTTGTAGAAGATGGATCGCGGGCGTCTGCGCCGGTATCATCGTAGGGTTCATAGACATCGCGATGCGATGTTCGACAGATCAGGAGCGATCACACTATGACTGAAACAGGCTCTCAGATACACGGCTGGACGCGCCGTAATTTCCTCAAGGCGGCAGGCGCCGCAGGCGCTTTGATGCTGTTTCCCTGGCTTGCCTATGCGGCCGAATCCGACGAGCTGAATGCGAAGGCCGACGACCTCGAAGCCTCCGCTGCAGAGAAACAGGCCCAGGCCGACGAGCTCGCGGCGAAGCTCGAGGCGCTCCAAGCCCAGTTCAATGAAGCGCTTGAGCGCTACAATAAAGCCAATGACGCCCATGAGGCGGCCGTTGCCGCCATGGACG
>JAUNDR010000100.1 GCA_030525985.1 Slackia sp.
ATTGGAAAATGAACATGACTCCTGCGGAAAGCGTCGTTCTTTCCCAGGGCATCTCGAACCGATATGCGCGCGGATGGGACAAGGTCGACGTGGTTTTGTGCCCGCCCGCCATCGATCTGCGCTCGGTCGTCACCGTGCTCGATTTCGACAAATCGCATATCGATGTGGGCGCGCAGAACGTCCATTGGGAGGAATCGGGCGCTTTCACGGGCGAAATCAGCATTCCCATGCTCAAGGACGTCGGCTGCACGTGGTGCATCGTGGGCCACTCCGAGCGCCGCGAGATGTTCGCCGAAACCGATATGCAGGTCAACCGCAAGGTACGCGCGCTTGTCGAAGCGGGCATGAAGCCCATCGTGTGCGTGGGCGAAAGCTTGGCGGTGCGCGAGGCGGGCGAGGCCGAGCGTTTCGTGTGCGATCAGGTGCGCGCGGCGCTCGCGGGCATCGATGCGCAGGAAGCGAAGTCGATCTGCATCGCGTATGAGCCGATATGGGCCATCGGCACGGGGCATACGGCGACGCCCGAGCAGGCTCAGGAAATGGGCGCCGCCATCCGCGCAACGCTGTGCGCGCTTGTCGGCGAAGAGGCGGCGGAGGATATGCGCATCCTCTACGGCGGTTCGATGAAGCCCGAAAACGCTGCGGCGTTTCTCGCTTGTCCCGATATCGACGGCGGCCTTATCGGCGGCGCCGCCCTGAAGGCGGACGGCTTCGCGGAATTGGTGAAAATCGCGGCGGAGTGCCGTTAAGGAAACCGAATGCGCCTTACGCGCCGTTCGCGCGGGACGGGAGGGATCCCCGTCCCGCTTGCTTTTCACTGCGACTTGAAAACGATCAGGAGGGATTCCATGCAATCCGCAAAGCGCCTTCCGGCCCTGCTTGTCATCATGGACGGTTTCGGGCTGGACGATCCGTCGGATGGCAATGCCATTTCGATGGCCGCCGCCCCATATCTCGACGATTTGTTCGCATCGCGGCCTCATATTCGCCTCGAAGCGTCGGGCGAGGCGGTCGGTCTGCCCGACGGCCAAATGGGCAACTCCGAAGTGGGGCATCTCAATATCGGAGCGGGGCGCGTGGTATATCAGGAGCTGACGCGCATCAACAAGGCCTGCCGCGAGGGCGGCATCCGCGAAAACGATGCGATCAATCGCGCCATCGACGAAGCGATCGCGTGCGACGGCGCCGTGCATTTCATGGGGCTTCTTTCCGACGGCGGCGTGCATTCGAGCAACGAGCATCTGTATGCCCTTGTCCGCCATGCCGTATCGCGCGGCGCGCAGGACGTGCGCATCCACTGCTTCATGGACGGCCGCGACGTGCCGCCGCAAAGCGGACGGGGCTATCTTGCCGAGCTCGAATCGGTGCTTGAGGAGCCCGGCGTGGCGGGATGCGCGCGCATTGCAAGCATCGCAGGGCGCTATTACGCGATGGATCGCGATAAGCGATGGGACCGTGTGAAGCGCGCCTATGATGCCGTGGTGCATGGCCTGCCGCATCGAGGGGTCTCGGCCGATGAAGCGATGAAGGCTTCGTATAAGGCGGGCGTGACCGACGAATTCGTCGAGCCCGTCTCGCTCGACGGGCGCGGCGTATGCGACGGTGATGCCGTGGTGTTTTTCAATTTCCGCCCCGATCGCGCGCGCGAGCTCACGCACGCGATCGTCGATGCCGATTTCGAGGCCTTCGACCGCGATGGATGCCCGGCGGTATCGTTCGTGTGCCTGACGGAATACGATGCTAGAATCGATGCTCCCGTGGCGTTTCCGAAAGAGT
>JAUNDR010000050.1 GCA_030525985.1 Slackia sp.
GGAATACCGCATCGAGGGCATCCGCCGCCGCATCGATGCGCACGTCGAGAGCATCGAGCATGGTGCCGAAGCGTTCCTTGAGGGCGTCGAAGCAAAGCGCGGCGCCTGCCGATTCGCGGACCGCCGCCTCAAGAAGCCCGGCGGCGCGCTCGTACGCGAGGCGTTTGTCATCCGTCAGAAGCCCCGCCTCTTTTTCTGTGGCGAGTTTCGCGCGAATGCCTGCCGCCTGCGCGCAGGCAAGGTCGGTTGCATCCTCTATGCCGGTTTCTTCCATGCGGCCGCGCAGGTCGGCGAGCTGCTCGTGCACGAACCCCGCCGCATCCTCTTCGCTTGCCGCTTCCCGTACGCGGGAAATCAGCGCGTCGGTGATAAGGCCCATAAGCGACACGCGCTCGTCGAATCCCGCTGCACGGGCGCGTTCGACGATGGCTTCGTCCGCTTCGCCGTCGACGATGGCGTCGATGCGGTAATCGGAGCGGTACTTCGTGAACAGCTCGTAGTACACGGAGAAATGCTTCGCCACCTCGGGGTTTTGCACGTACTGCCCGATGAGCAGGTCGTCGACGGGCAGCCCCTCTTCTTCGTAGAGCTTGATGATCGACGAAAGGTCGTCCCAGCCGCGCGCCGTGACGAACGACATGCCGTCGACGGTGGTTTCGACGCGATAGAAATTCCCGCGCTCGATATCGAGATAGGTCAGCACGGCGGGATGCACGCCTGTCTGCACGGCGTAATCGCGCCAAGCCTGATAATCGGGCTCCACGTCGATGCGCTTGAGGCGGTCCCAGGTCGCCATGTCGAAATCGTGCACGGTGCGGTTGTATTCGGGCGGATTGCCCGCCGTGACCACGATCCAGCCGTCAGGCACGCGATGGCGTCCGAACACCTTGTACTGCAGGAACTGCAGCATGGCGGGCGTGAGCGTTTCGGATACGCAGTTGATTTCGTCCAGGAACAGGATGCCTTCCTGCTTGCCCGTGGCCTCCATGGTGTCGTAGACCGACGCGATGATTTCGCTCATGGTGTATTCGGACACGTCGTATTCCACGCCGCCGTAGGTTTTGCGAGCGATGAACGGCAGGCCGAGCGCGCTTTGGCGGGTGTGATGCGTCATGGAATACGAGACGAACCCCACCTCGAGTTCCTGGGCGATCTGCTCCATGATGGCGGTCTTGCCGATGCCCGGCGCGCCGATGAGGAACACCGGGCGCTGCCTGCTGACGGGCAGACGGTAGTCTCCGAACTCGTCTTTTGCGAAATACGCCCTCATGGAGCGTTCGATCTGCTTTTTCGCCTGGCTGATGTTCATGATGGCTCCTTCGGTTCGATACGGTGCGCCGCGCCCGGCAGAATGCGTCGCGGCGGCGAGCGACGGCCCCGCCCGTGCGTCGCTTTTGCGGCGCCGACGGCGCGCCCGAAGGCGCATGCGGGGCGATCGCGTGTTGATTCCTACTCTATCAGCGCCTTTTCTTCGAGCACTACCTTCATGGCCCATATGGGGACGGTCACGCCGGCATCGTCATCGACGAAGACGAACGCCGCTTCGTAGTCGGGCTTGCGGGCGGGATAGGTTCCTTGGCCGTCGGTGAAATAGATGATGCCTGCAAGGTCGCTGAATTCCCCGCGCTCGAGCGCTGCATCGACATACGAGAACACGGGGCGGAAATCCGTGCCGCCGAGTCCTTTGATTTCGAGGTCGTCGAGATAGCGGTTCATATCGGCAAGCGACGAGATGCGCGTGACATCGGCTATTTCGGCGTCGCACTGGATGATGAGCACGTTCATATCGGTGAAAAAGCTCGTTTCGTTCGCGAGGATCGAATAGGTTTTCTCGATGAACTTGCGCACCAGCCCGTCTTTCGTCGACGCCGAGGTGTCGATCGCCACGACGAAATCGCGGATGCGCTTCTCTTCGCTGTATTCGAGCGGCTCGATCAGGGGCAGGTTGCCGTAGCGCGAAAGCCCGTAGCAGTAGTAGACGTAGTCGAACTCGTCGTCGTTGATGCGCATATGTTCGCCCATGCGCGCGAATTTGCGTAGGAATTCGCGGTAATCCTGCTTCTCGCGCGTAACCGAGCGCAGGTTCATGGCGAGATTCGACCCTTCGACGCCCCAAAGCTGCACGTAGGTGTCGAGCTGAACGCCCATCTCGTAGGCGGCGTTTTTCCATTGTTCGCGCGAACGGTCCAGGTTCACCGTGTTGGCGAAGCGTTTGCCGATCGCCTCGGCGGCGTTTTCGGGCGCTTCTTTCTGCACGATGTCTTCCTGCTTCATGCCGCGGCGCGACGCGTGACTTTTCTCGCGCTTGTCGGCATCGTCGGGAAGGTCGACGTCGGTTCCGTCCTGCGCCGCTTGCGTGGCGGCATCGGTGCGCTTCGTGTCGTTTTCTTCGACGCGCTTGCTTTTCTCCTGTTCGCGCCGTTTCGCCTCTTCGGCCGCCATGGTGTGCCACGGGGCGTGGTCGTCGACGGCGAAAGGTTCGCGCATCGCTTCGACAGTTTCGTTATCAGCGTATGTTTCTAAGAGATACTTATATATTGTTTCCGCAGTAACAATATTAAGGTTTGCTTCTATCTCTGCGAGCGTAGCGAGCTGCCGCGTCGATTGCTCCGTGCGCGCGGCAGGCAGGTCGAGCTGGGCTATCACGTGTTCGACGGCGATATCGCAGGCGGTGTCCCATCGCAGCGCATCGATATGTTCGTCCATATAAAGGTGAAGGAACACGTTGTGCAGCGTCATGTGGAGGAATGCGCGCGTCGCGAATGCGGGTTCGGCGGCGTAGTGCTGCGCGAAGGAGGCAGGGTCGAATCGGATATGCGCGCCGTCCGTTGCAAGCGTGGCTTTCGGGATGGCGAGCGGTTTCAAGCGCGCGAACGCGGCGTTCATGAAACGCAGGCGCACGAGCAGCGAGTTTTTCGCGAGGTCGAAGGCTTGAAGGGCAAGCGCATCGACGGTTTCGGTTGCCATGGCCGCTCCTTTCGGAAGGTGACCCGGAGACGTAACGCGCCTGGTTGCAGCCGTCCCGCCGAAGGAGCTGCGGCACGCTTGCCTGAACTCTTGGTCGCAGTGTAGCATGGGGGCGAACAGGGGTAAACAGCGCTTGCGAACAATGCCGCCGAGCCGTCTCGCGCTCGGGAAAGGAGTGGCCATGACGTGCGATTTTCTGGTTTTCCACGATGACGATTCCGCCGTTGACGAACTCGTGCGCGCGGCGGCCGCCCGCCCGCGTCACCTGCGTGCCGACGAGGCCGATCTGCGCGATGCCGCCCGCGCCCGCGAAGGCGAGGTGTGGTCGCCTCAGCTGCTGCCGTACGAGGAGTGGGTGTCATCGGCGCGCGCCGACGGGAGGGCTCCGGCGAACGAGATGCTTCCGGCGCAGGAAATCGGCCTGATCTATTCGGGCGCGCGCAGCATGGGCATCGAACGCGAAGAGCTCGACGCGGTGCTCGACAGGGCTGTGGCGGGAAGCGAGCTCGCTCGTCCCGAAAGCAGCGCCGTGCTCGCGCCGCGCATGCTCGAGGGCGACGGCGATGCGTTCGCCTTGCGCGATGCGGTGGCGGTTCGGCGCGAAGACGACGGCTATGCGCTGGTCGGGTTCGATTTGAAGCGTTTCGCGCACGCCATCGGAAGCGATCACGTGGTCGCGGTGCTTCCCGCGTCGGTCGAGGGGGTTCCCATCGTGCGCATCACGGCCGAGGCGTTCGCCCGCCGTTTCGTGCAGGGCGTCGGCGTGAGGCTGCTGGTGGTTCCCGACACGGTGAAGCGCATCGACGCATCGGCGTTCTCGTCGGTTTCCGCCGGCTGCATCCATCTGGGCGCCTCCGTCGAGCACATGGGCGACCAGCCGTGCGATCTGGCGGGCGTATCGCCCCGCTTGGGAAGCCGCGCATATTCCGTCGACGGGTGCAACGGGCGCTATTCGTCGGTGGAGGGAAGCCTGTTCGAGCATGATGGAACGCGCCTTTTGTTCGCGGCGCCGCCGTATGCCGAGCGCGCCTTCGTGCCCGAGGGCGTGGAGGAGATCGGCCCCGCCGCCTTATGTGCGGGGTGCGTGCCGCCGAATGTCGTGCATGCGCCTGCGAGCCTTGCCAAGGTGGCTTCGAAAGAATGGGACGATGCCGTGTGGGTCGTTCCCGACGGCGCGCCTGCTGTGCAGCCGCTGCATGCGCGCGGCGTTCGCCTGGCAAGCGAGCGCATGGTGGAGCTCGACGAATGCTTCTACGATTTCGACGCCGAGGGGGCGGTGCTTGTCGCCGGCCCCGCTGCTCCGAAGTCGATTTCTCGTCGTTTCGCGGAAGCCGCCGCCGTCCGCCATGCGGGCATGGGGGACGTTTCGCCTTCGGCGGCCATCAAGGCTCCCGCGCCTCCTGCGCGCGCGTCGCTCGTCTTGCCCGAGCGGGTCGAGGGCGCGCCTCTCGTGCGCATCGGCGTGAGGGCCTTGCCGTATGCGCCCGCCACGCTCGCGATCCCGCATACGGTGCGCGTCATCGAGCGCGATAACGCCTGTCGGGGGACGCAGCGCGCGATCATTCCCGAGGGCGTGGAATCCATCGGCGAGCATTGTTTCTGGTCGCGTTCGTTTTCGGCGCCGGTTTCCATTCCGCGCTCGGTGAAATGCATCGGGCAGGGATGCTTCGAATATTCCCTGTGCCGTCTCGAACATACCGGATCGGTGGTCCATGTATCCGCCGACCAGCTGCTGAGCTGTTTCGGCGATGCGGACGAGCTCGGCGGCGTTCCCTTCGATTTCGCTGCATACGACGAATTGCTGTTGTCGGGAAAGAATCTTCCCGACCGTCTGGGCGCGCTCATCCATCGGGCGGCAGATCCCCATGCGCCTTCATCCGAGGTGCTCCGGGCGCTTGTCGAACGGCTGCGCGAGCGCGAGGACGAGGCGCGCCGCCGCATCGCGCGCGATGGCGAGCGCGATGAGATCGCGGCATTGCTTGCGGCGGGCTTCATCGACGAAGAATCCTTCGACGAGCAGATCGAGCTCTTGCGCTCGTGCAACCGGACCGATTGCGTGCTGTTCCTCATGGAAGAGCATCGCCGTCGCCGCGAGGGAGGATCTTCGGGCAAGCGCGCTTCGTCGCGCGACCGTTTCGCCTTGTAGCGCCGCTTTCGCGCGGGCGATATGCGCCGCGGCGAGGCGGAAAGGGTTGGGGCGGGCGCTTCGCCGATGGGTCCGACCGATACGGCGCGACGGTTGTGATGCCGTTGCGCCGTTTTCTTTTAAAAATAATTTTTGTGCACTTTTGCAATGTTTGAACAGGTTTTTTGCGAAATTATCCATCGGATTCGCTCAAAAATGAGGCGAGTATGCGCATTGTGTGGGCCATCGCGGGCCGTTTTGGGGGTATCCTGTTTCCTGACTATCGCCGGTTCGACATGCCGGCGCGACAGGGTTCCCTAAAGAAAGCAGGTTGCTATGTCTAACCTTGCCCAGGGTCGTACCGATCAGGTGAACGACCCGAACGGACTCTCCATGCCTCACCTTATCGCAGCCGTGATCACCGCCGTTATCGGCGGCGGCGTGTTCACGATGGCGGGCGATATGGCTGCGGCCGGGGCGAATACCGGCGCCGTCCTCATCGGCTGGCTGGTCTGCGGTATCGGCGTGTTCTGCCTGATGATGTGCTTCTACGCGCTGAACAAGTACAAGCCCAAGCTCACGGGTGGCATCTACAGCTATGCGCGTGCCGGCTTCGGCGAATTCATGGGCTTCAACTCGGCGTACGGCTACTGGATCAGCGCCCTTCTGGCAACGGTGTCCTACACCACGCTGCTGTTCGCGAGCCTGTCGTTTTTCTTCCCGGTGTTCGGAGAGGGCAACAATCTGGTGTCGGTTATCGGCGCGTCCATCATCGTGTGGGTGTGCTGGGCGCTGGTGTCTCGCGGCGTGAAGGAAGCGGCGAGCATCAACATCATCACCACCATCGCCAAGCTGGTTCCGCTGTTCGTCGCCATTGTCGCCATCGTCTTCTCCATGAACTTCGATCCCGCGATCTTCATGGAGAACTTCTGGGGCGAGCCCGACGGCCCTGCGCTGTGGGACCAGATCGTCGGCACGGTGGGCGTGAGCATCTGGATCTTCCTGGGCATCGAGGGCGCCGTCGCCATTTCCGGCCGCGCGAAGTACAGCAAGGATGTCGGCCGCGCGACGATCATCGCGTTCTGCGGCATCTTGGCGATCTATCTGATCGTGTCCATCCTTTCCATGGGCGTCATGCCGCGCGCCGAGCTGGCTGCGCTGCCGAACCCGTCCATGGCGGGCGTGCTCGAAGCAGTGGTGGGTCCGTGGGGAGCCGCGCTGGTGAACCTGGGCGTCGCGCTGTCGCTTCTGGGCGCCATGCTGGGCTATACGATCATCGCGTCGGAATGCCCGCATGAGGCCGCCGAGCAGGGCGTGTTCCCGAAGGTCTTCGCGAAGAAGAACAAAAACGGCGCGCCGATCGTCACGTGCACCATCACCTGCCTTATCGTTCAGGCGTTCCTGGTCATCATCCTGTTCTCCGAGCAGACGTATCAGTTCTTCTACGGCGTTTCGGTTTCGATGATCCTGATTCCGTATTTCTTCAGCACGCTGTATCTGTTCGTCTGCGCCGTGAAAAAAGACGGGTTCGAAGAGGCGAGCAAGCTGACCCTGTGGACGTTCCGCGTCATCGGCTTCATCGGCTTTTTCTACAGCATCTTCCTGATTTACGCGGGCGGCCTGACGGGCCTGATGATCACCACCATCTTGTTCGCCCCCGGCATGCTGCTTTATCTTTACGGCCAGAAAGAACGCGGCCAGGCCATCCTGCCCAAGACGGTCGATAAGATCGTCGCCGGTGCCATCGTGATTTTCTTCGTGGTCAGCCTCGTTTTGATCTTCACCGGCCAGATCAGCGTTATTTAGTTCCGTCGGCCTTCCGGCCGACGGAACGAAGTCGTCCGGCTGCGGACGAGCGGGGCGGCGCATTCGGCGCTCCAGGCGGGGCTCACGTACCGAAGTACGCTACGCCCCGCCTTCGCGCCGACTGCATCCGCCGCGCCCGCCCTCGCCTGCGTTTCGGCGACCTGGGGGGCGACGAGCAATCCGACCTGCGACGTGGCCGTCGCCAGTTGCGTATCCCGCTTCGACCTGCTGCGTTTCGGTCGTTTGTCTCGATCGTCTGTTTCGCATCGTTCGGCCTTTGGAAAACCCGCTTCGGCGGGTTTTCTTTTTGCGTGGGTTTGACGTGGGGCGTTCGGCGGAGCGACAAGAGAGCGCAGGGCGTTGTGATACTATGCCAGCAGTTCTCGACCTGCGACCGGGCGGCTGGAATGCAAATGCCCCGAGGAGCACATCTTCATGGCCACAAGCGGCAATCCCAACATCATTCCCTTCGACGATGCGCGTCGCATGGCGACGCGCTCTTCTCGTGCTGCGGCCGAAAGGGTGCTTGTCGATGCGGGGCGGCCGCTTGATGGGACGTCGTATCGTTCTCAGAATCGTGCCGATATGCGCGGCGCGCCGCATGAGCTGCGTTTGGCGGGCGGCCGCGCTTCCGACGGCGCCTGGCCCCTTTCGTCCGGCGGGTCTTTTTCGTCGCGTGCGCTCGGAGATGCGCGGACTGCCGAATCGACGCGCTCCTCGCTTCGCGGCGACCGCGCCCTTGCGACGCCTGTACGCTCGGCGGCTTCCGAATTCTTCGACGACCCCGCATATCGCGAGGGCTATTCGCGCGCCGCCCTCGAAGTGTACGACCCCGACCTTGCGGATGAGGAAGAGCGCGCTTCCGGCTCGTCGAGAAGCGACCGCGCCCGCAGCAAGCGCCGCGCGAAAACGAAGCAGAAGGCGAACCGTCTCTTCGACAGGCAGTTCGGCACGGACGCCGACCCTTCGCCGCATTCGTCGCGCGCCGCCGTCTACAAAGGAGAAATGGGCCGAAGCCATAAGCGCGCCTTCGCCGATTTGAATACCGAGAGGGGAAGGGCGTCGGCGGGTCTGGGCGCTTCGTCCGCCCGCGCGGCCCGCGCGGCCTCGCGCGACCGCGCACGGGTGTCTCTTCTTTCGGTGCTCGTCGCGGTTGCGGGATGCTTCGCCTTGGCGGCGGCCCTGCTGTTCCCCGCGGCTCGCCAGCTCTACATCGAGACGCGCGAACAGGCGCGCCTGCAGGCGGAATACGACGCGCTTTCGGCGCGCAACCAGGCGATCGAGGGCCATCTGGAATATCTCAAGACCGACGAGGGCATCGAGGATGTGGTCCACAAAGAGCTGGGTTGGGTCCATGACGGACAGGTGGCGGGCGTCGTGCAGGGGCTCGCCGGCGGCGAGGCCACGGCGGGCCAGGCGATGATCGCCCAGGTGAAAAGCGGAAGCATACCTGCCCCCGAAACGTGGTATTCTCCCGTGCTCGATGCGGTGTTCGGCTACGTGGATCCTGTGACGGCGATGCCCGAGAACACCGATTTGTCGAATGTGAGCGATGTCGCCGCCGACCGGCCGGAAGAGTCTGCGGACGGCGGATCGCAAAGCTCGTAGGAAAGGGGAGGGCATGCGTGTAGCCGCTATCGATATCGGAACGGTGACGAGTCGCTTGATGGTGGCCGATGTGGACGAAGGGGGCCTTTCGGTCGTTCGTCGCACGAGCACGATAACCGATCTGGGCATGGGCGTGGATGCGACCGGGCGCTTGGCGGACGACGCCATCGAGCGTACCGTGGAGACGGTCGCGTCGTACAAGCGCGCGATCGACGAGCTTGCCGAGCATACGCCGGTCGATCGCGTGGTGGCGCTGGCCACCAGTGCGAGCCGCGATGCTGAAAACGCCGACGAGTTCGTCGGCCGTTTGCGCGATGTGGGCGTAGAGCTGACGGTCATTCCCGGCAGCCGCGAAGCGGAGCTTTCGTTTCTCGGCGCATCGAACGATTTCGGGGGAGAGGCGCTCTTGTTCGCCGACATCGGCGGGGGCTCGACGGAGCTTGCGTTCGGAACCGCCACCGCAAGCCCCGATGCCCTCGTTCCCGAAATCCGTCTGGACGCGTTTCATTCTTTCGACATCGGCTGCCGCCGCATGACGGAGCGTTTCTTGCGCCACGACCCGCCGAGCGCCGCCGAACTTGCCGCGGCGCGCGCATGGGCGCTCGATACGTTCGCGGAATTCTTCGCCTGCGCGCCGTTTTCGCCCGAACGCCTCGTGGCCGTGGCGGGAACGCCGACAAGCGTCGTGGCGGTCCGTGACGCGCTGGTGCCGTACGATTCTGCGAAGGTCCATAAAGCGCAGGTGTCGCGCGCGCAATTCGATGACGTCGCGCACCGCCTGAGCGCGATGCCTCTTGCCGAACGCATGCGCGTGCCGGGAATCCAGCCCAAGCGCGCGGGTGTGTTTCCCGCAGGGGTCCTCATCCTGGATGCGATTCTCGAATCGGCGGGGCTCGAATCCTTCACGGTCAGCGAAAGCGACATCCTGACGGGCATCGTCCTCGACGCCGCCCGTTCTGTGCGCGAATAGGAGACTTTCGTGACGGCGCGCATGCGAAAAGGACCTTTTGCTATTATTGAAGCCTGTGCCTTCGGATAAGAAGGCATATGCCACGGGAGCGTGGCGGAATCGGCATACGCAGGAGACTTAAAATCTTCCGACTTCGGTCTTGTGGGTTCGAGTCCCACCGCTCCTACCAAGAAAATCCCTCCGGGCCGGCGCCGGTCCGGTCCGGAAAGGCGTTCGGGTCGAAGGACTCGAACCGATAAGGTGGAATTCCGTCAAGAAAACCGTCCGGGGGACGGTTTTCAGGAATGTCCCCGCGGGCTTCGGTCCGCAGCAATGCCGCCTATGCGCGATGCGCGCCACCCCGCGCCGCCCGCATCTCCGCGGCGTTTTCGGCGTAAGGCGCCGGGGCAGTGGGGGCGTATGCTTCCACGATGAATGCAGCGCATGCTGCTTGTTCGTAGAAGCGACGACGTCTTTTCTGCGAGCAACGCAGCCGACGAGGCGGCGGAAAGATTCGTTCGGACGACGGGAAGGGTTGCAGGCATGACGGCGACCGAGTTGAGGAATGCAAGCATGGAAGAGCTTTTCAGGGCGATCGAGAATCCTCCGTCGTCGTTCGAGGAGTATCTCGAATCGTACGCCGACACCGTGGGCGAGCTGGTGAACACCTACATTCCCCGCGGCACGCACGAAGACATGGACGCATACCTTTACGATCCGCTGCTTTCGTATAGCCGCAACGGCGGCAAACGCCACCGTCCGCTCATCTGCTTCGCGGCGTGCCTCGCCGTCGGCGGCGATGTCCGCCTGGCGGTCTCTGCCGCTTCGGCCATCGAGCACTTCCATACGGCGGCGTTGATCCACGACGATATCGCCGACGAGGCCACGCTGCGCCGCGGCGAGCCGTGCCTGCACCTCACGCAGGGCACGGGCATCGCCATCAATGCGGGCGATTTGGCGCTTTCCCTGGTCAACGGCAGCGTCATCAAGGACCCCGCCCTGAGCGACTCGGCGAAGGTCCGCGTCGTGGGCGAACTCATCGAGATGACCCGTCGCACGGTCGAGGGCCAGGCGCTCGATCTGGGCTGGGCGCGCGACGGACGCTACGACATCACTCCCGAGGACTACCTGGTCATGGCGACGCACAAGACCGCGCATTATTCCGGCGCGGTTCCTCTGGCGATCGGCGCCATCATCGGCGGCGGCACCGAATCCCAGATCGAGGCGCTGCGCAACTACGGGCTCGATACGGGCTTGGCGTTTCAGATCCAAGACGACCTGCTCAACATCGAAGGCGACGCCGACGTGGTGGGCAAGGATTACTGCAGCGACATCACCGAAGGCAAGCGCACGCTCATGGTGGTGCACGCTCTGCAGAACTCCGAGGAGCGCGACCGCCTGATCGAGATCCTTTCCAGCAAGACCTCCGATCCCGAGACCCTTCGCGAGGCCGTTTCCATTATGCGCGCGAGCGGCTCGATCGAATACGCGCGCAGCTACGCGGAGAACCTGACGAGCGTCTCGAAGGTTCGTCTGATGGATATGCTCGACGCAAGTCCTGCCCGCGACCTGCTCATTTCCATGGCGGATTACTTCGTGAACCGCCTGAAGTAGAAAGCGTGACCGAATGATGATTTCCGAGACCATTCACCGGCAGGACAAAGAAGGCGATCAGTTCGAGCTCGGCGAGCGCCTGCTGTACCTGCGCACGCCGAATTTCACCGGCAAAGACGTCGAGGAGCTGCAGACCGCTCTCGGCGCGCTGGGGTTCGCTTGCGGCGGCGTGAGCGGCACGTTCGGCGCCTACACCGAAGGCGCCCTGCGTAAGTTCCAGCTCAACATGGGTCTTGCCGCAGACGGCATCGCGGGCGTGAACACCTACGCCATCCTGCGCAACCTTCATAACGCCTGGATGGACAAGCCCCAGGTGGAGGAGTGCGCCTACATGGGATTCGCCCGCGCGGCGGACGTGCTCGAGCAGCATGCGGTATGCCTGTTCGGCACCGAGGGATTCACGCGCAAGGTGGCTTCCTACATGTCGAACCTCGCCTTGGCGACCAACCCCCGCTCGAAGATGGTGAGCGCGGAAACGCTGCTCGTCCCGCCTGATTCCGCCATGCTTTTGGCGCATATCGTCGGTCCTGCCGATGCGGTCGATTCCTCGGTGCCGCGCGTCGTATGCGACGACATGTCGGCTCTTGGAAAGCGCATTTCCGCCGCGCTCGACGCCGCGCGTGCGAAGGCGTGCGAGGGGTCTCCGCTGCGCATCGCGCTCGAGCTGCCGGGCGTCGCCGACGAAAACGCCGACGAAGCCGAGGTCGATCGCATGGCGCATCACGACGCCATCCAGCTGCTCGATGCGTTCTGCATGGCGTTTTCGTAAAAGGCGCAGGAAAGAAATATTGCCGTGCGCGATATGGAAGCCTTATGATGCCCGTGTGTGCACAGCGGTCTCCTGTCGCATCGAACCATGCGTTTTTTGCTATGGTGATGATTTATGAGACCTTTCGAGAAATCGAACTATGTAAAAGGGGCTTGTATGGCTGAACAGAAAATGCATCTGACGAGGCGTGCGTTCGTGGGCGGTGCCGCCGCTTTCGGCGTCGTTTCCCTCGGCGTGCCGAGCATTGCATTCGCCGAGCCGACGTCTGCCGACAAGCAGGCCGAGGCCGACGCCGTGCGTGTCAAGCTTGACGATATGCAGTCGAAGCTCTCTCAGGCTTCCGACGATTACTACACCGCGCTCGAAGAACACGATATCGCGAAAGCGAAGATGGACGATGCGCAGGCCAAGATCGACGAGAACAACGTCCGCATCGCCGAGTTGCAGGAGCGTTTGGGCGATCGCGCATGCAGCATGTATCGCAACGGACAGACCACGTTTTTGGATATCCTTCTCGGCTCTGCTTCCTTCGACGACTTCCTGAAGAACTGGGATTCGCTCGAAGCGCTCAACGACAACGACGCGAGACTCGTCTCCGAAACGAAGACGCTGCGCGAAGATAACGAAACCCAGCGCGCCGAATACTCCGCCCAGGCCGATACCGCCAAGGCGAAGATGGACGAGGCGTCGGCCATCAAGGTAGAGGCCGAGGCGTTGGTCGAGCAGTATCAGGCCGAGGTCGATTCGCTCGACGCCGAAGTGGCCGAGCTGGTACGCCAGGAGCAAGAGGCGGCAGCCGAGGCCAAGGCGAAAGAGGAAGCGAAGAAGTTCCAAGAGGAAACCCGCACCGAAGAGCAGCAATCCGGCGGCGCTTCCACCGGCGGCGGCTCGAATGCCGGCGGAAGCGCCGGGTCGAACGGCGGCGGCAGCACCGGCGGCGGAAATGCAGGCGGAGGCAATGCCGGCGGCAGCACGGGCGGCGGATCGAATACGGGCGGAAGCACCGGCGG
>JAUNDR010000051.1:0-337 GCA_030525985.1 Slackia sp.
GGATCGATTCTTGCAGCTCGCCGTAATATCCGAGGCGGCACGGTCCGGTGAACTGGACGAGCACGTCGGCCCCCGCTTCGAGCGCCTCGATGTAGTCGCCCAGGATATGCTTGAACGGAGCGCAGACGAAGTCGTTGCTCTGCGCCGCTCCCAGCTCGAGCGGGTGCTTCGTCGATTCGCCCAGGTCGACGTATTCGGCGTCGAGCACCTGTTCGACGAAGAACCTGAACGCGATGTCGTAATAGCCGTAGCGCAGAAACGCCACCTTGGTTTTTGCGTGGCGGTCGCGCTTGCGTGCGGCGTGTTTTTCCACCAGACGCGCCCGCTTCGCGTTTCC
>JAUNDR010000051.1:379-12283 GCA_030525985.1 Slackia sp.
TTGTTTTCGTGGCGGCGCGCGGACCGTCGTCGTAGCGTCGCGTCAACGTGTCGAGCGCATCGAGCGTATCGCCGAGGAAATTGGCGGCGCGCAAGGGGAGCGGATCGTTCGCATTGCGCGCGGCGTCTTTGTGCATATGCTCGGTCGGATTCATCGCAGATACCCTCCTTTCCGCCGATAGCGAAGGATGTCGACGAAGCTTTCGACGCGCGTTTCGAGCCCCGCCGTCGCGCTTTGCGCGTCGACGGTCAGGCAGAGCATCGGCTTTCCTGCGATGCGGCGCGCGATCGCGTCGTTGGTCATGGAGTCGGGCCCGCAAGGAAACGCGCTGACGAGCACGATTCCGTCGATGCGTTCGTGCAGGCAGAGGATCGCTCCGATAAGTTCGCGGTTGACGATCCAGGGCATCGTGCTCGAGAACTCCTTGCTTGCCTTATAGGCGCGCGCATGGTCGAAATCGTGGGCGAAAAGCACGGAGACGCCCATGGCGCGCAGCGTATCGACGACCGGTCCGCCGATGATCGGGTCGCATGCGACGTACGGATGCGCCGCCACCAGGATTGCGAGCGGTTCGGTTTCGGCATCGCTTCGCGCGGCGTGCTTTCTCGCTTTTTCGACCGTGCGCAGAGCGGATTCCAGGTCGGCATGGGCGCGCGCGTCGGCGTCTTCGAGCGCTTGCTGGCCCGCCTTGAAGGCGGCTTTCGCTTCGCCGGCGCTTGCCCCGAATCGCATGCCCAACTCGACGAAGGCGTCTTTCATGGCCGTTCCGGTTTCCTGCGTCTCGACCGCACACGAGACGATGCGCAGCGGCGTTTCGGCGAACGTGTTGCGCACAAGGTCGGGAAGCGCCTGGTATTTGGTGCAAAATCCCCTGAAGCGTCCGAGATTGGCCAGGCTGGGGACGAATACGGCATCGCATGCGCCGATCAGGGATTCGACGTGGCCCATGTATGCCTTGGATGCGAGGCAGCATTCGTCGACGGAAAGCGCCGAGCCTCGCTCGAGCATGGAAAGGTCGGTCGGGCGGCTTATGACGACGGTGCGGCCGAGCGCTTCGAAAAACGCCGTCCAGGCAGGAGCGTAGCGGTGATACATCAATGCCCGCGGTATGCCGATCGTCGCTATATCGGCATAGGGGGCTTCTTCTTTTCGGTGGGATGACATGGCGATTCCTTCGATACGGTGGATGTTCATTATGGTTGCCGCCCGAAAGGGCGGAAAAGCGGCGGATGGATCGTCACCGTTTCGTGAACTCGACGCCGCCGCGCCCGTAGCGTCCGCCTGCATCGCGGGGCGGTTGCCGGGGTTGCTATACTGAAAAGCCGCGTGCCGGCGTTGTGTGCACGCGAAACGGGTTTCGGCGAAAGGACGGAAGGCGTCGTGGAGATACTGATCGTGATGTGCGTGGGCGTTTTGGTCGGAGCCACGGTGTTTCCCGACTCCCTCAAAAGGGCGAACGCGACATGCACGCTGGCCGCTACGGGATTGCTGATCTTCTCCATGGGCGCGATGCTCGGCGGAAGGGAAGGCTTCATCGAGGAGCTCGTCTCGATCGGATCGGCGAGCCTTGCCTTCGCCGTGCTGCCGATTCTTTTCTCGGTCGTATTCGTCTATCTTCTGTCGCGCGCGTTTATGGCCGATATCACGCGCCGCCATGCCGAGGATGCCGAGCATGCCGCCGCGCGCGAGTCGGTCGATGCCGACGGCGGCGAGGCGACGATGATCGCTATCGCGGTGGGCGCGCTCGTGTTCGGCGTTGCGGCCGGGCTGGCTCCCGTTTCCCTGCCGCCGGTCGATTTTCTCGTCGAGCATTCCGATTGGGTGCTTTTCGCCCTGATGTTTTTCGTGGGCATCAGCGTGGGCGGCAGCAAGGGGCTTATCGGCAAAATCAAGCAGTATCACGTGCGCGTGTTCATCATTCCTTTCGGAATCGTCGTCGGGTCGGTCATCGGCGGGCTTGCCGCCGCGTTTTTGTGCGGCATTCCCCTTCCCGTGGGAGGAGCGATCGCATCGGGGCTGGGATGGTATAGCCTTTCGGGCGTCATGCTCACGGGCATCGCCGGCGCCGAGGTGGGCAGCATCACGTTTCTGGCCAATCTTTTGCGCGAATTGATATCGTTTTTCACCATTCCCTGGATCGCGCGCCATCTGAATTACCCCACCTGCATCGCGCCTGCGGGCGCGACCAGCGAAGACACCACGCTTCCCATGATGGTGCGCTGCACCAATGGCGAGACGGTGGTGCTTTCCGTGGTCAACGGCGTCATCTGCTCGGCGCTTGTTCCCGTGCTCATCGAGTTCTTCCATGCGCTGATGTGATGCGGCGTTTTGCGCCCGTGCGTCCTGCGCTCGATCGCGCCGGCGGGCGCAGGGCGGTTTTGCCGAAACGGTGCAGGGCGGCCGCGGCGCTTTTTTCTTGCGACGACGGTGCTCTATACTGCGGCCCATGGCAAACGAAGCACGCATTCAAGAAATAAAGCAAGAGCTGGCAAGCGTTCCCGCGCTTCCCGGCGTCTATTTGTGGAAAGACAAAGACGGCAACGTCGTCTACGTCGGCAAGGCGAAGCAGCTGCGCGCCCGCATGAAGCAATACGTCATGGGGCAGGACGAGCGCGCCAAGATACCGCTCATGCTCGAGCAGATCGATTCGTTCGAATACATCGTGGTGGAAAACGAGCATGAATCGCTTGTGCTGGAGAAAAACCTCATCAGCCAGTACAGTCCGTTTTTCAACGCCGATTTCAAGGACGACAAAAGCTATCCGTTCATCGCCGTCACGAAAGGCGACGTGTTTCCCGCCATCAAATACACCAGGGAGAAGCACGTCGCAGGCACGCGCTATTTCGGTCCGTACACCGACAGCCGCGCGGCGCGCGATTTGGTGGATATCGCCCGCAAGGTGGTTCCCATCTGCGCTTCGAAGTGCGCCGAATGGCGTCGTCTCAAGCGCAGGGTCGACGCGGGGTCATCCGATGCGCTTTCGTGCGAAAAGGATGCGCGGCCGTGCTTCGACGCCCATGTGGGGTTGGGGCCGGGCGCCTGCTGCGGATGGATAACGCCCGAGCAATATCGCGAGAACGTCGTGCGCATCGAGCGGTTTTTGGCGGGCAACCATCGGGAGTTCGTCGAGGAGCTCTCCGAAGAGATGGCCCTCGCCGCCGCCGAACTCGATTTCGAACGCGCGGCGCGCGTGAAGGCGTGCATCGATACGATCGAGTCGTTGACCGACCGCCAGCATGCCGTTTCGACGCGCAACCTGAATGCCGACGTCATCGGCATCGAGCGGGAGGAGACGATCGCGGGCGTGCACGTGTTCATGGTTCGCGAGGGCCGCATCATCAACGGCAACGAATTCGTGCTCGACCGCGGCCGGGACGTGCCCGACGCCGATCTGCTGCATAATTTTCTTTTGCGCTATTACGACGCCACGACGTCCATTCCGCACGAGGTCATCGTGGATTGCGAACTCGAGGACGCGCAGGCCATGGAGTCGTGGCTCAGCGAAAAGCTCGCCAGCCCCCATGGCGCCAGGGTTCGCTTCACCGTGCCGCAGCGCGGCGAGAAGGCGGAGCTTTTGGCCATGGCGCGCAAGAATGCGGCGCATACGCTCAACCGCTACAAAGTGCGTACCAATTACGAGGATAAACGCATCAACGACGCCTTGCTGCAGCTTGAAAGCGCGCTTGCGCTCGACGGGCCGCCGATGCGCATCGAATGCTTCGACATTTCCACGATACACGGGTCCTATACCGTGGCGTCGATGGTGGTGTTCACGGGCGGCCGTCCCGACAAGAACCAATACCGCCGCTTCAAGATCAAGACGCCGCTTTCCGAGGCGAACGACTTCTTGAGCATGCGCGAGGTGCTCGGCCGCCGCTATGCGCCCGAGCGCATGACCGATGAGCGCTTCGGCAAAAAACCCGACCTGCTGATTGTCGACGGCGGAAAGCCCCAGCTGACGGCGGCTCTCGCCCAGCTTGAAGAGCTGGGCATCGACGATATCCCGGTGGCGGGCCTTGCCAAGCGCGACGAAGAGCTGTTCGTTCCATGGCAGGAAAGCGGCCCGGTGGTGCTTCCGAGCGGTTCGAGCTCGCTGTATCTCGTCAAGCACGTGCGCGATGAGAGCCATCGCTTCGCCATCTCGTTTCATCGCGAGCTGCGCGGCAAAGGCATGACGAAGTCGATTCTCGACGACGTCGTGGGGCTGGGGCCCGTGCGCAAGAAGGCGCTGCTGTCCGCAATGGGCGGTTTTCGCAAGCTGTGCGAGGCGAGCCTTGAGGATATCATCGCCGCGAAAGCCGTGCCGCAAGAGGTGGCCGAAGAGGTCTATGCGGTGCTTGCGCAGTATAATGAACGTCGCTTCCGCATGGAATCCGACGACTGATACGCTTGCCGCCGCGTTGCGGCCGCACTGTTCGAAAAGAGGTGGGCCGTGAACCCCGACGTCGAAGCCCTGAAGGGCGACAATGCAAACGACCTGGTTATCGTGACCGGAATGAGCGGTGCGGGCCGAACCGAGGCCATGCACGCCTTCGAAGACCTCGGCTACTTCTGCATCGACAATCTGCCGGCAAGCCTGATACCCACGCTTTTGGAAACGGCGCGCGGCGCATGCGAGAAGGCGCGCAAGCTCGCCGTGGTCTGCGATGCGCGCAACAAGGATTTCTTCGCCGATCTGCAGGGAGAGCTCGAAAAGCTTTCCGCCGCAGGCGCCGCCTACCGCGTGGTGTTTCTCGATGCGGGCGACGACAAGCTGGTCGCCCGCTATAAGGCGAGCCGCCGCAGGCATCCGCTGTGCGAAGAGGGGATGACGATCGCCCAGGGCATCGCCTCCGAGCGGGCGTTGCTGTTCTCCTTGCGCAACATGGCGCACGATGTCATCGACACGAGCGAGCTTCTGCCCATGCAGCTGCGCACGAAGATCCGCGAGCTTTTCGCGGGCGTCGACGAGCGGGAGGGCCTCGCCGTCACGGTGTATTCGTTCGGCTTCAAGCACGGCGCTCCTCTCGATGCCGACATCGTGATGGACGTGCGCTTCCTCCCCAATCCGTATTACGATCCGGCGCTTCGCGCGCTTACCGGCCTCGATGCGCCGGTGCGCGATTTCGTGATGTATCGCGACGAGACCGTCGAGTTCGTCAAGCGCTGGCGCGAGCTGCTCGACGTGGTGATGCCCGGCTACGTGAAGGAGGGCAAGCAGCAGCTCGCCATCGCCGTGGGATGCACGGGCGGCCAGCATCGCAGCGTCGCTTTGGCGGAAAGCACCGGCGATTATCTGAAGACGCGCGGCTACCGCGTCAGCGTGACGCATCGCGATCTTGCGCTCGCCGAATCGGTCCGATCGGCGCTTGACGAAGAGACTTCGCGGGGAAGGGCCGAATAATATGGCGGAATTCATTCCTCGCGACGTGCCGTTCGCCTACGATCCCGCGGCGACGGCGGCGTTCGCGCGCCTTCGTTGCGAAGTGGGCGACGAGGCGCTGCATGATACGGCGACTCCCGTGAAGGCGGTCGTCATAGGCGGAGGCACGGGCGCGCCCGTGTCGATCCGCACGCTTCTCACGCTCGAGGCCGAGGTGTCGGCGGTGGTCGCCATGGCGGACGACGGCGGTTCGACCGGGATCTTGCGCGAAGAGGCCGGCGTTTTGCCGCCCGGCGATATCCGCAAATGCCTGGCGGCGATGGCACAGGATGCCTCCGACCCGCTGACGCGCGCGTTCAAATACCGCTTCTCGTTCGCGCGCAACCATACGCTGGGAAATCTCATGCTTTCGGCGCTCGAGGATGCGACGGGCTCGTTTCCCGAGGCGATTGCCATCTGCGAGCGGCTTCTTGCGGCGCGCGGCCATGTGTATCCGTCCACGCTCGACAAAGTGATGCTTGTCGCCGAGACGTGCGACGGCGTGCGTTTGGAGGGGCAGGCGCGCGCATGCAAGTCCACCACGGCGCTGCGGCGCGTCTGGCTGGAGTCGGATGCCTCCGTGCATGCCTATGCCGGAGCGGTCGAGGCTATCCGCGACGCCGACCTCATCGTGCTCGGCCCGGGGTCTTTGTTCACCTCCATCATCGCCAATCTCATGGTGCCGGGGGTGATCGAGGCCATCCGCGCATCGAAAGGCGTCGTGATGTTCGTCTGCTCGCTTGCCGACCAGCAGGGCGAGACCTGGGGCATGTCCGCCCGCGAGCATTTCGAGGCGTTGGTGCGCCACGGCATGGATGGTCTCATCGATTACGTGCTCGTCCACAGTTCCGACTCGCTTCGTCCTGAGAAAAGGACGGAATCGCTCGCCCGCGCCGCCTGCTGCGACGATGCGTTCGCCGAATCCGGGGAGTCGGGGCGCGGCGGCATCCGCCCGGTGCGCATAACCTACGAAGACGCGCGCGCCATCCAGCAGCAAGGACCCGTGGTGCTGGTGCGCGATCTTGCCGATCCCGTGCGTCCTACGTGGCATGATGCCTCCGCCTTGCGCGATGCTATGCGCGCCGTGATCCGTTTGTCCCGCATGCGTTTGAGAAAGTAGATTCCATGTCGTTTACCGCCGATGTCAAAGACGAATTGACGCGCGTCATTCCCGGTTGCAGCCATTGCGACAAGGCGACGCTGGCCGCGCTCATCCGTATCGAGGGAACGCTGTTCTTCTCCGGTCCCGGGCGCTATCGCCTCGAGCTTGCGACGGAGATAAGCTCGGTGGCGCGCCTGATCATCAAGTCGCTGCATCAGAGCTATGCGCTGAAGACGGAGCTGACGGTGCGCCGGAGCGTATTGCATAAAACCCCGAATTACCTGATCGTGGTGCCTTTCCAGCCGGGTGTCGAAGACGCGCTGCACGACCTGGGCGTTTTGGGCGATGCGGGCCTTGAAATGGGCATTCACGAGCATCTGATAGAAAAGCCCTGCTGCGAGGCGGCGTATTTGCGCGGGGCGTTTCTCGGCAGCGGCTTCATCGCCGAGCCGCGCGGCGATTTCCATTTCGAGATAACCGTGGAAAACGAGGGGCTTGCCGAGGGGCTGGTGTCCTTGATGACCGAGCGCGGCATCAAGGCGCGCATTCTGCGCAGGCGCAATTCCTATATCGTGTATCTGAAAAGCGGTACGGCCATCTCGGAATTCCTCGCTTTCGTCGGCGCCCATAAAAGCGCCCTTACCATGGAAAACGAACGTGTGCGCAAAAGCATCCGCAACGACACCAACCGCAAGGTGAATGCCGAGCTTGCCAACCAGGCGAAAAGCGCCGAGGCGGCGATCGATCAGATCGTGAGCATTCGCAAGCTTGCCGAAAGCGGCAAGATGGCCGATCTTCCACCCGGATTGCAGGAGTTCGTGCGCCTGCGCTTGCGCTACCCGGATGCAAGCCTCAAAGAGCTCGGCGAGCATGCGAATCCGCCGCTGTCGAAATCGGCGGTCTATCATCGAGTGCGCCGTCTCGAGGATATCGCGAAAAGCCTCTGAGGCCTGTAGCGTCCGTCGTCTCATCGCGGACGCCGCCGCGTTCCTGATGCGGCGCATCCCCGATCGACGCCGGCGGCGCATCCCGATCGGCTGCCGCCATCCGCCTTCCGTTTTCCGCTCTCTTTCGACCCTTCGGGCAGCAGGCGATATTCCGTGTGATGCATATTCATGCTAGAATTCAACCTCCTATCCGTCTTTTTTCGAAGGAGTGCATGTATGGCTGAAACGGAATCCGTGAAGCCTGCAGGCGGGGAGCAGAAGCGCGAGCACTTCGCGTCCCGCCTGGGCTTCATCCTCGTGGCCGCAGGCTGCGCCATCGGATTGGGAAACGTGTGGCGTTTCCCGTACATCGCGGGTGAATACGGCGGCGGCGCCTTTGTGCTGCTGTACCTGATCTTCCTGGTCATCCTCGGTCTGCCCGTCATGGTGATGGAATTCGCCGTGGGCCGCGCCAGCCAAAAGAGCTGCGCGCAGGCATTCGACATCCTCGAGCCGAAGCGTCGGTTCCATTGGTTTTCCTGGTGGGGCTATATCGGCTGCATGATCTTGATGATGTTCTATACCACGGTGGCGGGATGGATGCTCGCCTACGTGCCGAAGATGGCTTCGGGCATGTTCGACGGCGGCACCGCCGAGGTGACGGGGGCGGCATTCAGCTCGATGCTTGCGAATCCCTCCGAGCTTCTAGGCTGGATGCTCGCGGCGGTGGTCATCGGATTTCTCGTGTGCAGCCTGGGCCTTCAGAAAGGCGTCGAGCGCATCACCAAATGGATGATGGCCATCCTGTTCGTCGCCATGATCGCGCTGTGCATCCGCTCGGTCACGCTTCCGGGTGCCGCCGAGGGCCTTGCATTCTATCTGGTGCCTGATTTCAGCCGCATGTTCGCAGGCGGTTGGGCCACCTTCGGCGAAGCGGTCTATGCGGCCATGGGCCAGGCGTTCTTCTCGCTTTCGCTCGGCATCGCCGCGATGGAGATTTTCGGTTCGAAGATCGGCCGCGAGCGCAGCCTGACGGGCGAGGCCGTCAACGTCACCTTGCTCAATACGCTCGTCGCCATCCTTGCCGGCCTGATCATCTTCCCGGCGTGCTTCGCTTACAACGTCACGCCCGACTCCGGCCCCTCGCTCGTGTTCGTCACGCTTCCTGTGGTTTTCGGCCAGATGCCGCTCGGCAATATCTGGGGCGCGCTGTTCTTCGTGTTCATGAGCTTCGCGGCTCTGTCCACCGTCATCGCCGTGTTCGAAAACCTCATCAGCTTCACCATGGACAAGTGGGGTATCGAGCGCAAGCGCGCCGTGGCCGTCAACGCCGTGCTCGTGGTGGTGCTGAGCCTGCCGTGCGTGTTCGGGTTCAACGTGCTTGCCGGCGCGACCATTCCCGGCATCGGCGACATCCAGTCGATCGAGGACTTCATCGTATCGAACAACATGCTGCCTCTCGGCGCTTTGATTTTCGTGCTGTTCTGCACGACGCGTTTCGGTTGGGGATGGAAGAACTTCCTTGCCGAGGCCGATGCGGGCGAGGGCATGAAGTTTCCTGCTTGGAGCCGCGTGTGGGTGAAATACGGCATCCCCGCGCTCATCGTGATAATCTTCATCATGGGCTATGCGCCGAAAGTGGCGCTCTGGCTGGGGCTCTAGCCTTATCGGACTCTTCCGGGTTTTCAGTAAAAGACGCGGGGCTGGAAGCGATCGCTTCCAGCCCTGTTCGTTTTTCTGTTGTTCGTCGCCTCTGCTTGCGGACGCTTCGGCATGTCGCGGCCTCATCGCGCAAAGCTTTGCCGGCAGCGTTTACGCTGCGATGCCGGCGTCTGCTGTGGCATAATCGTTCGTCCGGCAGCGGATGGAAGGAGAGCGTATGGCACCCGGCGTCGATTCCGAGAAGAGACGTGCGACATCCACCACGAAACGCACGCTTCATTATTATTGGCAGGTCACGCGCAGGCATCTAGGCCTGTTCTCACTTCTCATGATTTCGACGTTTCTGTTCGTGGCGCTTCTTTCTTACGGCAATCCGTACGTGATGAGCCTTGTCGTGGACAAGGTGAGTGCGGGCTCCGTCGCGTCCGACGCGGTGTTTTCCGAATTCGCCCCGTTCATTTTCGCGCTCATCGCCATCAATGTGTGCGGCCAGGCGGCAAGCAAGCTGCAGGATTACGCCATGTATAAGCTTCAGATAGCCGCATCGTATGATCTGGCCACGATGAGCTTCGACGCGCTGTGCAACCAATCGATGAGCTTTCATTCCAATCGCTTCGGCGGCACGCTCGTCAGCCAGACGGCGAAATTCATGAGTGCCTATCAGCTTTTGCTTGAAACGGTCACGTTTCCGTTTTTGCCGGTCATCTGTTCGGTGATATTCACCTGCGCCATTCTGGCTCCGCGCGTCCCGGTGTACGTGGCTATCCTCATGGTGCTGCTCGCGGTGTATGCGGGCGTTTCCTACTATATGTATAAACGCATCCTGCATCTCAACGAAGAAGCGGCGGGCGCGCAGAACCATCTGTCGGGCGAGCTGTCCGATTCGGTAGCCAATATCTTGGCCGTGAAGACCTACGGCCGCGAGGATTACGAGCGAAGCCTGTTCGATGCGGCGAACAAGGACGTGGTGGCGCGTGATTCCAAACGCATGCGGGCGTCTTTGGCGCGCGGCATCATCACCGCTTGCATCACGGTGGTCATCATGGCGGTGGTGTCGGTGTTCATCGCGGGCGGCAATGCGTGGTACGGCATCACGCCCGGCACGCTCGTGATGATGTTCACCTACACGTACACGGTGACCAACCAGTTCAACTTCATCAACAACGGTCTGCAGCGTTTCAACCGCGCATTCGGCGACGCATCGGGCATGACGGTAACGCTCGACGAGCCGCGTTTGGTGGCCGATGCCCCCGATGCGTTCGACCTCGAGGTGCGCGAGGGCGCGATCGATTTCTCCGACATCGGTTTCGACTATGCCGACGGAGGCGTGAAAACCCGCGTGTTCGATCGTTTCGACTTGCATATCCCCGCAGGCCAGCGCGTCGGATTGGTGGGAGCGAGCGGTGCGGGAAAGACGACGCTCACCAAGCTTTTGCTGCGCTTGTCCGACATTCAAGAGGGGTGCATCGAAATAGACGGGCAGAATATCGCCGCCGCCAGTCAGAAATCGCTGCGCCGGCAGATCGCTTACGTGCCGCAAGAGTCGCTGCTGTTCCATCGCAGCGTGGCCGAGAATATCGCGTACGGCAGGCCCGATGCCACGATGGAGGAGATTCGCGAAGCCGCACGTCGCGCCAATGCGCTCGAATTCATCGAGCGGCTGCCGCAAGGGTTCGATACGGTGACCGGCGAGCGCGGCGTGAAGCTTTCGGGCGGGCAGCGCCAACGTATCGCGATCGCACGCGCCATGCTGGCGGACTGCCCGATTCTCGTGCTTGACGAGGCCACGAGCGCGCTCGATTCCGAAAGCGAGAAGATGGTGCAAGACGCGCTTGCCGAGCTCATGCGCGGGCGCACGTCGATCGTGGTGGCGCATCGTCTTTCGACGGTGGCAAGCCTCGACCGCATCGTGGTGCTCGAAGGCGGCCGCATCGTCGAGGACGGGTCTCACGCCGACCTGATCGCGGCGGGCGGCACGTATGCGCATCTGTGGAGCCGCCAGACAGGCGCGTATCTGGAATAAGCCTTCGCGGTATGCGCTGCGGGTTGAGAATCCCTGCATTTCGGAGGGGTGCCGGAAGGGGCCTTCGCGCTCTTGTCGCGTGTATGTTGCCGTCGTGCGAGGTGCTTGTCGCAAAGATGCCGCGCCCTTGCGATTTATGGCATTTGGGCGTACCGTTCGCACGGCGATGGAGCGCGCCTGCATTAATTGCTACAATAAACCGTTGATTGTCCGAAGCGTCGTCGTTTCTATCGCGCCACCGTGCGCTTTGCCGCTTCGTTTTTCTGTATCGAATGGAGCATCGGTTCGACCGATGTTTGTATAGCGAATGTATATCCAACACCAAAGGAGCATTACCGTTTTGAGCAACGAACATACCCAAGGCGATCCCATCGCCGAAAACAACGAGAAGACCTCCGAGCGCTCCGAAGGCCGCCGCACCCTCCGCAATCAGGGCAATCGTTCCCAGGGTCGCGCCGGACAGGCGAAGCCCGCTTCGGGGGAGGGCACGTCCGACCAGCGCAACGGCCAGAATCGTCGCCGCCGCAATACGACGCGCCATAAAACCGTGTCGGTGGAACACAAGCGTCCGCAGATCACGCCCGAAGACAAAATGGAGAAGGAAAGCTTCGCGAAGCCGCGCACGCGCAATGCCTCCAAAACCACGGGCGGCACGCGCCGTCGTGCGGGCGTGAAGAAGAATCCCGCTGCAAAGCTCAAAATCATCCCGCTCGGCGGCCTTGACGCCATCGGCAAGAACATGACCGTGTTCGAGTGCGGCGACGACATGCTGCTGGTGGATGCCGGCCTC
>JAUNDR010000052.1 GCA_030525985.1 Slackia sp.
CGTCTCGACGATCCTCCCCTCTTGCGCAAGAGACATGACCTTTTCTTTGTCGATACTCAGCGCCAGACGTTCATAAAGCGCCGAATCGTACTGGCGGTTGAGTTCGGAGAGGCTCCATCCCTGGCGAGCGGCCTCGATCTCGTAAAAATGACGCTCGCCCACGTTTTGGATGCGCATAAGCTTGATGTAGTGCGACCAACTTAAGGGAAACACGCGACCTTCAGGCGTTTTGGGAAGATGGCTGAATTGGTCAGACAGCGTCTGACCAATTGCATCCTGCGAGTACACCACGTAAAAAGTGCGCATCTGCTTCAGATTGGTCTTGGAAAAACCTTTGCCGTAACGTTCGGTCAAGCGAGCCGAAAGACGCGCTATAAGCTCTTTGCCGTAACCCGCCCGCGACGCACCACGCTGCTCTTCCTCTACAATGCGCTTACCAAGCTCGTAATGGCTATACACCATTGCAACATTGACCGCTCGATATGAGCTCTGACGGGCGGAATCGATGATAGCAATCGCGTCGCTGCACAGCGAATCGAAACGGGCGGCCTCCTCGATTGACGCCTCGCTCCCGTCGCTCGATTCGCGACGCACCGCATCGCATTTCTCAATCTCGCCCATACTCACGCCTCCAAATCGGCAACGATGGCATCGATTTGCTTGCGCAATTCGTCCTCGCGCGCAACGATGCGGGCGATTTCGGCATTCAGCTCCACGATATCGATTTCTTCGCGATCGTCCTTTTTCTCAACATACGAGCTCACCGACAGATTCACGTCGTTCTCGATGATGTCGTCATTGGTCACGAGCTTGCTGAAATACTGCTCTTCCGTGCGGTTCTCGATAGCGCCCATGATGCGATCGATGTGCGCAGGCATAAGCTTGTTCTTGGAATCAACGCGCTCGAACTCGGCGCTCGCATCGATGAACAGCACGTCATTGCTCGCCTTCGACTTCTTCAGTACCAGAATGCACGTGGCAATGGTGGTACCGAAGAACAGATCGGACGGCAGCTGGATGACCGCATCCACAAAGTTGTTCGCCACCAGATATTTGCGGATTTTAGCCTCGGCGCCGCCGCGATACAGCACGCCAGGGAACTCGACGATGGCAGCCGTGCCATCTGTTGCCAGCCACGACAGCATATGCATGGTGAATGCCAGGTCGGCCCTGCTTGCAGGGGCAAGCACGCCTGCAGGGCTGAAGCGCGGATCGTCGATGTTCAGCGTATTCTCTTTGCCTTCCCACTTGATGGAATAAGGCGGATTCGAGACGATGCAATCGAACGGCTCGTCGTCCCAATGCCTGGGGTCTTTCAGGGTGTCGCCCAAAGCAATGTCGAACTTATCGAAGTTGATGTCGTGCAAGAACATGTTGATGCGGCTCAGGTTATAAGAGGTCAGGTTGATTTCCTGCCCGAAGAAACCCTTGCGCACCTTGTCTTTACCCAGGATTTTCGCGAATTTCAGCAGCAGACCTGCCGACCCACAGCACGGGTCATACACCTTGCCCACCTCGGTTTTTCCTACCAAAGTGATGCGCGCCAGAAGCTCGCCCACCTCTTGCGGGGTGAAAAATTCGCCGCCGCTTTTGCCCGCTTTGCTGGCATACATAGTCATCAAATATTCGTACGCATCGCCGAAAGCGTCGATGTGATTATCCTGGAACGCGCCGCCGAAATCGAGGCCGCCGATCTTGGTGATGAGCTTCACCAGCTTCGCATTGCGCTCGGCAACGGTGTTGCCCAGTTTCGCGGAGTTCACGTCCATGTCGTCGAACAGGCCTTTGAAATCACCCTCGGAATCGGCGCCGACGGCAGAGCCTTCGATATTCTTAAATACCTGCTCGAGCAGCTCGTTGAGATCTTTGCCGTCTTCACGCAGGCGCATGCCGTCTTTGCCCACATGATTCAGCACGTTACAGAACAGCTCGCTCGGCAGAATGAAGAAACCCTTCTCGTTCACCGTTTCAACGCGTCCGATCTCTGCGGTAACATCATCCATGGAGGCGTAATCCACACCGTCTGCCTCTTTCAGATACGTACAGAGGTTTTCACTGATGAAGCGGTAGAACAGCATGCCCAGAATATATTGCTTGAAATCCCAGCCATCCACGCTGCCACGCAGGTCGTCAGCGATAGACCAGATGGTTTTATGCAGCTCGGCGCGCTGCTGGTCGCGAGTGGTTTCTGCCATGATTTATTATCCCTCTTTCTTGGCGGCACAATCGGCCGTCGGACATACGTAACCCACCGCCACAATAGCAGCATCGCGCTGCTAATGCCCCAAAAGAAGATACTCTGCCACAAACACCGCCCCTACCCCAGCCAATCGGCGCTTTTGCGCATGGCCTTGAGCAGCGCCCAGTCGCGCTGCTTCATGCGCGGATCGGCCAGATCGCGCTGAAACGACGAAAACGCCGCATAGGGACGGCCGAACACGAAACCGTAAGCATCGGCGGCGACGGGTTCGCGATACGCCGCCGCCAAGCGCGCGGCCGCCGCGGCATCAGCGACCGCCAGCATCAGCGGATCGAGCGCCTCGATGGCGGCGAACAGGTCTTTTTCCGCATTGTCTTCGGTAAGCAGCGCCGCATCCAGAAACGACGGCTCGGAAAAGCCGATGCCTTCGCACGCGGCCCGAAGCGCGGCACGCGCCTCGTCGGCAAGCCTGTCGGCGAATACCACGCATATCGCGGCGTCGAAAGACCCTTCGACAGCACGGGCGTAAGGCTCCAGAGCGTGCGCTTTCGCCTCTGCATACATGTTGTTATTTTCGCCTGGTTTTTTCACACCATTCCTCGAACAAGCTCGCATGCCACCGATTCAATAGCAATAATAAAGAAAGCATGCGGGCATCTCCAGGGCTTTATGCGGCGGCCGATCGCATTGCACACCACGCCCCGATTCCCGCACAACCGGCACTCGCATGCATTCGGCATGACCCGTGCTCCACGTTACCGAAAGGAGTCGCGCTATGTGCACGAACGGAATCAACACCGCGCAATTCGAGCAGATGATCGACCAGATCGACGACCATGTGAAACTGGAGCGCCGCTGGGTCCACAACCTGGGCCATCAGGCGGAAGACGCCGGCTACGAAACCGTGGGCGCCAAGCTGCACGAGGCCATGGCCCAACTCGACGCCGTGCGCGCCCTGCTCGATGACGCCAAAGACGCCCTTGAAGACGACGCACGCGATGCCAGCGGCGTCACCGTGAAACTGGTGTAGCCCATGAGCCGCGACCTCATGCGCTTCTCGGTAGCGATGCCCGAAGACCTGCTCATGCGCTTCGATGCGCTGGTAGCCAAGCGCGGGCTGGCGAAAAACCGCAGCGAAGTGGTACGCGACCTGGTACGCGAAGCCCTCGCCGAAGAGGATTGCGCGCTTCCGGGAGAAGAGGTCATGGGAACGCTCACGATCGTGTTCGACCACCATGCGGGCGATGTGCGCGACAAGCTCGATACCATCCAGCACGAATTCTTCGAGCAGATCGTCACCTGCCTGCACGTGCATCTCGACGCACACACCTGCATGGAGGTGATCATCCTGCGCGGCGAAAGCGCCCTGGTCCAGTCGATTTCCAACATCATCTTGGGCACCAAAGGCGTCACGCACGGACACCTCACCATGACCACCACAGGACACGAGCCGTACCATGCCGCCGAGGGAGCCGACGCCGCCCGCGCCTGGGCGCATGAACACCCCCATACGCCCGCGAGCTCGCCCGTCTACCCCGCGCATTAACGACGAGGCCTTGCGACGGGCGACCGGAATCCCGTTCCAGGCAACGACGCAAGGCCGCATGCCCGCCCGAACGGCGAATCAAAGCAATCGTCGCCGGGAGCGGAGAATTGCCGCACAGATCGCGATGCCCGCAACGACCAGCCTTTGCGCCTTGAGGACGAAGCGGGCGGAGATGCGAGGCACCGACCGCCGGCATACAGAGCGCCCGACATACGGCACCGATGCAATCAACAGGAGAATTATGAGAGAAGCCCTTGATATAGAAGTGCACGGAATCGTGCAGGGAGTGGGTTTTCGCCCCTTCGTCTACAAAGCCGCCCGCCGTCACCTGATCGACGGATGGGTGCTCAACGCCACGGCGGGTGTATTCATCCATGCCGAAGGCGAATCCAAGAACATCGACGATTTCGTGATGGAAATCTCCGATAACGCGCCGGCTGCCGCGCGCGTCGACGAGATTCTCATGAAGGAAGTGCCCCTTGCCGATTTCGACGGGTTCACGATCCGCTATTCCGACGATGCCGCCGCGACGGCCACCACGCTCGTGTCGCCCGACCTGGCCACGTGCCCCGAATGCGCGGCCGAGCTGTTCGACCCGACGAACCGCCGCTACCACTACCCCTTCATCAACTGCACCAACTGCGGGCCGCGCTTCACGATCATCGACAAGCTGCCCTACGACCGCAATCACACGTCCATGGCGCAATTCCCCCTATGCGAGCAATGCGCGGACGAATACAGCGACCCCGAAGACCGCCGCTTCCACGCGCAACCCAATGCGTGCTTCGCATGCGGACCGCATCTGATATGGCGCGCCGTCGATCATTCGCTTTCCGGCGAAGACGACCTCACACGCCACCATGCCGCCGAAAACGCAGGCGAAACGCATGATGCCGACGGCACGCCGCGCATCGGGTGTAACGCGGAGGCGTCCGACGCCATCATCGATGCGGCCATCCAGACGCTCAGGCGCGGCGGCATCGTGGCGATCAAGGGTCTCGGCGGCTTCCATCTGGCATGCGACGCCCGCAATGCCGAAGCCATCGCCGCGCTGCGCGCGCGCAAGCATCGCCCGACGAAGCCCTTCGCCGTGATGTATCCCGCAATCGATGCGGTACGCGAGGCATGTTCGATCGGAGGCGCGGAAGAACGCCTGCTCACCGGCACGCAGCGCCCCATCGTCCTGCTGAAGAAAAAGCCCGAGGCGCATTTCGCCGAAGGCCTTGCCGACGGATTGGCGGAGCTCGGCGTCATGCTGCCCTACACGCCGCTGCAGCACCTGCTGCTCGCGGCATTCGACGGACCGCTGGTCATGACCTCGGGCAATATGCACGACGAACCCATCCAGATCGACGACGACGAGGCATTTCTCGCCCTGCACGACATCGCCGACGCCTTCGTGGGCAACAACCGAGCCATCCGCTGCCGTTTCGACGATTCCGTCATGCGCGTGATCGGCGCGGGCAGCGCAGGCGAAGCGGTGCAGACCGTGCGCCGCGCGCGCGGGTTCGCCCCCATGCCCGTCAACGCGAATCTCACGGGCGAAACCACGCTCGCCGACGGCACGCCCCGCGCGATCCTTGCCGCAGGATCCGAGCAGAAAAACACCTTCTGCCTGCTGCGCGGCACCGACGCGTTCGTCAGCCAGCACATCGGCGACATGGAAAACGCCGCCACCTACGATGCGTGGCTCGAGGCCGTCGGGCGCTTCGAAGGCCTTTTCGAAGCGAAGCCTGCCGCCGCGGCATGCGACATGCACCCCGAATATCTCGCAAGCAAATGGGCGCTCGAGCAGGCGGAACGCGGCCTGCCGCTGTGCAAAGTGCAGCATCACCACGCGCACATCGCCGCCATCATGGGCGAAAACGCCCTGGACGAAGCCGTGATCGGCGTGGCGTTCGACGGTACGGGCTACGGCGTGGACGGCGCCATCTGGGGCGGCGAGGTCATGCTGTGCAACCGCACCGATTTCGAACGCTTCGCCAACTTCTCCTACATCCCCATGCCGGGAGGAGCCGCGGCCATCAAGCATCCGCTGCGCATGGCCTACGGCGTACTGTGGCAGTACGACCTGCTAGAACATCCCGCCGCGACAGGCGTGCTGGCAGCGCTCGGCGAAGAGGCGCAGACGTGCGACCGCATGATCGAGCGCGGCCTGAACTGCCCGATGACCTCGAGCGCAGGACGCTTGTTCGACGCCGCGAGCGCGCTTTTGGGCATATGCGCCGAGCCCTCCTACGAAGGGGAGGCCGCCATCCTGCTCGAAGCCGCCTGCGGCAACGTGGCCTGCGATGAAAGCTACGAAATCGCGATCGTGAAAAACACCGCGTTGGAAACCAGCACCGCCCATGACACAAGCGTCGTGCTGCTCGACGCCGAGCCCCTGTTCCAAGCGCTGCTCGACGATATGGCGGCGGGCGTCGAAACCAGCATCATGGCGGCGAAGGTTCACAACGCCTTCGTTGCCGCAATCGTGCAGGCGTGCCTGGTGGCGAACGCCGCTTACGGCATTTCCACGGTGGCGCTCGGCGGCGGCGTGTTCATGAACCGACGCATCGTGGAAGGCGCCGCAGCCGCGCTGGAAAACGCCGGATTCACCGTGGCGCTGAGCCGCGAGCTCCCGCCCAACGACGGCGCCATTTCCTACGGCCAGGCCGTCGTGGCGGCTTCGCGCATCGCGGCAGAAAGCGAACAGCAGTAAGGGGAATCGGAGCAGGCCGATTCGAGCCGATGCGCCGTTCCACCTGCCCGAACGCATGACGAGCGATGTCTTGCACCCGCACGAAAGCGACGGGCGCAAGGCATCGCCAAGGCCGAACGGAACGGCACACGAAGACGGGCGCGCAACGCGCGTCGGAAAGGACGATTATGTGCTTGGCAATACCCGCTAAAATCGCCGCGATCGACGAAGACAACCTCGCCACCGTCGACATCCTGGGCGTCACGCGCCAGGTGTCGATCGACCTGACCCCGCAGGCGGGCGCGGGCGATTACGTGCTCGTGCATGCAGGATTCGCCATCGAGGTGGTCGACGAGCAGCATGCCCAGGAAACGCTCGACCTTATCAGGGAGTTTCCCGACCTTGCCGATATAGAGACGGCGTAGCGCCATGGTGGATCAGAACAGCTTCAAAGACCCCGTGCTCGCGCGCGGGCTTATCGAAGGCATCCAGGCGCTCGCGCCCGAACATGCCACGCTCATGGAAGTATGCGGCACCCACACCGTGGCCATCGCGCGCAACGGTATCCGCGACCTCATGCCCGAAGGCTGTCGCCTTGCGAGCGGACCGGGGTGCCCCGTGTGCGTGACCGCGAACCGCGACATCGACGCAGCCATCGCGCTCGCGCGCGTGGAAAACGTCATCCTGACCACCTTCGGCGACATGACACGCGTGCCGGGAAGCTCGTCGTCGCTGCTGAAAGAACAGGCGGCGGGACGCGACGTGCGCATCGTGTATTCCCCGCTCGACGCGCTTGCCATCGCGAAGGAAAACCCTAACCGCGAAGTGGTGTTCGTGGGCGTGGGCTTCGAAACCACCACCCCGCTGGTAGCTATGGCGATCAAACGCGCGGCGGCGATGGGGCTTGAGAATTTCAGCGTGTACGCGGCGCACAAGAACATGCCAGGCGCGCTCGACGTGCTGATGGGCGATTCTGAACTCAAGGTGGACGCGCTCATCCTGCCCGGCCACGTGAGCACGATCATCGGCGTGGAGCCGTACCGGTTTTTGGCGGAAAAGTACGGCATTCCGGGCGTGATCACCGGGTTCGAGCCGCTCGACGTGCTGCAGGGCATCGCCATGCTGATGCGCCAGCTGCACGAAGGCCGTGCGGAAATCGAGAACGCCTATGCCCGCGGCGTGATGCCCGAGGGAAATCCCGTGGCGCTTGCCGCGATCGACAACGTGTTCGAGACCTGCACCGCCGTTTGGCGCGGACTGGGACCGATCGAGGGCAGCGGATATCGCATCCGCGAGCATTACGCCCGCTTCGACGCGCTGCGCCGTTTCGCGCCGGAAATCGAAGAGACCCGCGAGCCGCGCGGATGCCGCTGCGGCGACGTGCTGCGCGGCATCATGGCGCCCGATGAGTGCCCGCTGTTTCGCACCGTATGCAGCCCCGAGAATCCCGTAGGCCCGTGCATGGTGAGCTCGGAAGGATCGTGCGCGGCGTATTTCCGGTACTACTGATTGTTCTTGCTTGGCGCGAGCGCTTGGGTTGACCCGCGGGATCGACGGGAGGGACGGAAGGGTCCGTGCTCAAACAATCCTGAGCTCGCACGATCGCCCCACAGGGGCGATCGGCTCATGCGGAACTGCGCGCGGACCCTTCCGCCCCTCTTGCAACAAAGGTCATTCCGCAGAACCCATCGGGCGCTCGCTGCCGCTTCGCGTTCGGCAAGCGGCCAGGGCGCCGCGCGCAATCATCATCGCAGAGAAAAGGCTCGTTGCTAGCCACCCACATAACGGAGCGGCCGTGCTTTCTGGGTGGCGATATCCATCGAGCACACTGCGGCATGAAAACACCCCGAACCGCAACAAGTGTCGCTACCTGAAGAACATCGTCCTCACTGCAATGCCAAGGTTGTCGGACATATGGTACTTTTCAGCCTCCTCCGGAAAACGCTCTATCGATTTGCGCAGCAAGTCGATATACTCCCCGCTCTGCGTCTTTCGAACGATGTCGTCGTAGACCTCGGAAACCCAAGATGCCTCATCCGCCGTACAGTCCTCAAGCAGGAACTTGCGGGTCACATTAATGTCGTCGGTAAGAACGTCAGCAAGCTCCTCCCAGCACTTCTCGACGCCCGCTTGCCATTCGTCATTTGTCGCCGCGCGTTTCTCGATGATTGCGCGGATGGTGTCGGCGCTCGTCATTTCTTCCTCCTTTTGAGAACATCCTGACAAAAAGCCCGTCGAAACAAACGAGCTATCCGCGAAACCACCCCTCATCCAAGCAAGCATGCAACGTCAGCAATCGAAGTTGCGAATCAGCATGTTCTCTTTTTTCGCTCCTTACTTGACGAAACGATAATTCATATTATTATTTTGCCATGCTAGCGAAAGGAATCCAATGGACAAGAAACAAAAACTGGGCGCGCAAATTGCCACCCTGCTCAGAGAGCAAAATATGTCGCAAAGAGAACTGGCCGCACGCGTTGGCGCGACGGAAGCCGCTATCTCCAAATACATCAAGGGCGAAAGAGAGCCGCGCGCCGAGATACTCGCCAACATCGCCACCGTCCTCAAAACCACCTCAGAAGCCTTGCTCGGCATGGACGAGGGAATAAAAACACCTTTTGGAACCGTCAAGGCACTCTGCGCCCGTGCTGCAGCCGACATGAGCCAGGAAGAAAAAAACGATCTCATCATGACCATCCTCCAGGCAACAAAAGAGAAGGAACTTTAGTGAGACTACCAAGCCAGCGATACGAACAGATCAAACGAAAAGCAGTAGCCCTTCTCGCCAAGGTCGGAGAAGAATCCATACCTATCAATCCCTTCGCCATAGCGGCTAAGATTGGCATACGCACCGTTTCGTATAACTCCCTTGGAAACGCCAGAAAAGCCGCGTGCCTCAAAATCAGCAAAAGCGGATACAAGCTGCTTCTCGAAGAACATGATGGCACGTCGACCTGGTACATCTTCTACAATGACGAAATGCCCTGGGGTCATATCCGCTTCACTATCCTGCACGAAATAGGCCATATAGTGCTCGAACACCTGCAAGGAAGTGATGTCGCAGAGGCAGAAGCGAACTTCTTCGCAAAATACACCATCGCGCCACCCATGCTTGTGAACATCATCAAACCAACCAGCTATATGGATATCGCCGATGCCTTCGAGCTGAGCAACGAAGGGGCCCTGAACTCCTGGAACTACTACCAGAGGTGGCTCAGAATCCCAGGATTCACAGACTATGAGCTCGAGCTTGAATCATTGTTTACCGTCATCAAAAAAAGAAGGAGGCAACCCCATGAAAACGACGACCGTCCTACGCATGAAAAAGGGCGCTTAGCGGCTTCGCCCGCAAAGCGCCCCCGAAAGGCCATAGCCTCTCCGTAGCAAGACAGATTATGACCTTTCGGAACATCCCCATCAAGTTTTGGGTCAATCCGAAAGGAAATGATATGAGCGATTCCAAAGATTGCTACTCAAAAGCGTCCAACTATTACATCGAAGTCGATGTACGTCAGCAAGAAATCGATGCGCAGCGTTACATGCGCAGTAAAAATCGCGAGCGAAAATTCAACGATAATTGGATGAAAGTCCAGGTTGACATCAACGAAATCGTCGACCGTTTTACCCCAGGAACCAAAGGTCGTAAAAAAGGCGTGAAGTTCGTCTTCGAAAACGAACGCTACGCAATCAAAGCCGACATGCCCGCAGGTTACCTGCGCATATACGATAAAGAACGTGGGGGTTATCTCTCGCCCGACGGAAAACCTTGCCCCGACAACAACAGCTCGCACTTCAAAATCAAGAAACGCAAGGAGATGTAGGAATGCGCATTGAGCTGATTATCGACCTTTCTCGCATTTTACACTTTTACGGCGATATTCCAGAGACCTTCGACGCGCCCGCTGGGTCTTACGAACGCCATGAACTCACTTTCGATCCCGATGAATACGAAGATATCTTTGATTACGACTTCGTCGAGCCCGTCGATAAGCTCTGCGGAGCCTTGATTGACAGGGGTGACGTTGACTACCTCACCGCAAACCAATGTGAGCGGCTCGTCCCTTGGCTGGAGAAGCGCCTGGAGCGGCCCTGTCCCTATCCGCTCGACACCTTCTACCCCAAGCTACTCGAGTTCGCCCGCAGAGCGATCGAACTCGGAACCGGGGTGGTGGTTGACCTCTGATGAAGTCCACCTATTCTCTTATCGGCGTTCCTTGGGATGGACTCCCCCTCCCAAGGAACGCCCCCCCCTGCCTCCCCATCGATCCGCGTGTATCAGAAATAGGAGAGGGCGCCTGTCTGCTGGACTCGATAAGACGCTGCCGCTTTGTGCGCCTCTCGACTCTCCTGTCGTGCAATACCCAAAGCAATGTTGACCGCTTGCTCTCCCAGCTCAAGGCATGCGAAGAAATCTATGTTCTCCTCGATTTCCTTCCGCAAACCGAAAACGCAACAATCATGGAGTTCTATGAGCTACGCAAGCTCCAAATAGTGCAATATATCTCCGACAGGCTTTCAGGCATCGCAGTGCTTTTCATGGACTCGCCAGAGGCTCTCCGGCTGCAAACCCCTACACGCCTAACTCTACCTTGGCTCATTCGCATAGCCGAGTCATACATCGACGTCATAACCCGTGCAGGAATACCGTTCGATGCCGAAGGATTCCCCCTTATACCAACCAGAAGTTACGCCAACACGATTCCAGCAGACATGATCGACTGGCCTCACAGGCGCGCACGCTATATCAGCAAACCTGGCAACACCGCTATCTGCTTCTTTACAAAGGACTCCGCCATCTATCCGCGGTTCGAGAAGATATTCGACGAGGTGGGTGCGTACCGAAACTACGCGGCAGTTGTCATGCCCGACATAACCGTTACCTCAGACATGGATACGAATTGGCAGTCATTCACCATGTTGCTCAACCACCTGTTCGGCGCAGTTCTCGCAGCCCAAGGAATAAAAATTATCGCCAACACGCGGTGCGGCTCCGTGGACAGCAGGCACCATCTCAAGGCAATCCCCAGAAAAGTCCTATGCGCCTCCGGCAACCTAGGATGCACGAATACCGCCAGCGTCTACGACTACTCTTATGCGGAAAAGATTCTCTCCATCGCGCCCTCATCGTTGCTAACGTACGGCAAGCGCGATGAGATCGCCATCGACCAGCTAACCACCATGGGAATTCCGATTGCAACGTATCTGGACAGCCATGCGCGCAAAAACACAGAGATAAGACCAAGACGGACGAGCGGTGGTCCTCGCATCGGCGCCGCATAACCGGTAGGCATGCCGCCTCGCACCCACGCAAGCCGATTGTTTCACCCTAAAACACCGCCGACCGCACAACTATGCTTCGCCGCACGCAGGACACACCAAGGCGTACTAAAAAGGAGAAATCCGGCCCCTTTGGACCGATTCTTCCTTTTTAGTACGCCTTGCACCATGCTGGGACGCGAGCGCATTTCCTGCATCGAGCAAAACCCCTGTTCAACGCATTGCGGGGCAACGCGCTCCTGTCGCCTTCGCCCATCGAACACGCCCCGAACGTACTAAAGTGGCATTTTGTGGATTTCGCGGACGAAAAAGCCCAGTTTAGTACGTCCGATCGCGCAAGCCGCGCCAAATCGGCCCGCTTCAGGCTGGACGCCGGAACGGCGGCGCAG
>JAUNDR010000053.1:0-8063 GCA_030525985.1 Slackia sp.
TGCGGTCGAGGACTATCGCACGTATGCCGACGACGCCAAGACCATCGCCCAGGAGCTCTATACCTTCAGCGGCGAGGCGCAAGGAGCGGACGGGAATCCGTACGCCTGGTCGTGCAAGTTGAGCTACGATTATTCGGCGGCCAACGTATCGGGCAATCTCGCCGATACGATCAGGCAGATTTACGTTTATGTGAAAGCGGCCTCCTAACGGATCGAGGCGCGCATTGCGAGGAAAGCCGCGGTATTCCGCGGCTTTCCTCGTTTCAAGTCCATGAACAATGTCTTTTCTTCGGGACGCTTTATCACTCTACTATGCTAAAGTATGAGCAGGAACCGAGGGAAAGGTGCGATGCAGTGAAGCCGGTATGCCCGCGAGGGTTCAGGGACATCATGCCCGAAGAGGCGCTTCGCCGCGAACGGATAATCCGCACGGTGAGCGATGCGTTTGCACGACGGGGCTATCTGCCCGTCGAAACTCCGCTGCTCGAAGACAGGCGTTCGATCGAACGGGCGGCTTGTGTGGAGGATGCGGCCTTCCAGCTGTTCGACAGCGACGGGCGCCTTCTTATGGTGAGAAGCGATTTGACCATGCCCATCGCCCGCCTGGTCGCAACGCGCCTCGAGCACGCTTCAGCGCCGTTCCGCCTTCGCTATGCCGCCCCCATCGTGCGCGACCAGGCACGCTTCATGGGCCGTTCGCGCCAGTTCACCCAGCTCGGCATCGAACTCATCGGCGAGAAGGGTCCCGCCGCCGACATCGAAGTGCTTTCGGCGGCGGCCGATGCGCTCGATGCCGCGGGCGTTCCCGGGTGGCGTATCGTTTGCGGCAGCGTGAAACCGATGAAGGACCTGCTTGCCGCCCTTCCCCTTTCGCAAGACCGGCGCGCGGCGGTGCTCGAGCGCGTCCATGCGTCCGACTTGGTGGGAATCGACGAATTGGCTCGCCGATTCGACTTGTCCGACCAAGAGCGGCGATCGCTTTCGGGCCTGTGCCGCATCGGGGGCGACGCGACGTGCTTATCACGTGCGCGCGAGCTTCTGGCGGCGTGCGATGCCGACGACGCCGGCGTGACCGAGCTCGAGGGCGTTCTTTCGGCCGCGCGGGCGCTCGGCCTGGCGGAGAAGATAGGCGTGGACTTCTCGGTCATGAATTCGTTCGATTATTACACGGGTCTCGTGTTCGGCGTCTATGCCCGCGGCCTTCCCGGCGCGATCGGCTCCGGGGGAAGGTACGACGACGCCTTCTCTCGTCTTGGCGGCGAGGGTCTTCCCGCGGCGGGTTTCGCGCTTTCTCTCGAACAGATCGAAGAGTCCTTGTCCCTCGATGCGGCCGGGAAGCGCCCTCCGCTGCGCGTCGCTGTTCCGAAAGGGTCTCTTTTCGCCGATACGCTTGCCGCCCTCGAGCGTGCAGGCCTCGATGTCGATGAGCTGCGCGACCCCGGCAGGCGTCTTATCGTGCATGCGGGCGAAGTCGATTTCGTGATCGTCCGCCCGTCTGATGCTCCGGCCTTCGTCGCATCGGGAGGGGCCGATTGCGGAATCTGTGGCAACGATTCCCTGATAGAAGCGGGACTCGATGCGGTGCAGCTGGTCGATTTGGGCTACGGGGCATGCCGCTTCGTCGTGGCGGAGTCCGTTGCCGCCGCAGGCGCCGCCGATACGCGCTATGCCCGCTTCGGCAACATCAGGGTATGCACGAAATATCCCCGGATCGCGCAGGCCTATTACGACCGGATCGGCATGCAGGCCGACATCGTGACGCTGCATGGCAATATCGAGCTCGGGCCGATGGTCGGCATGGCCGACCGCATTGTCGACATCACGGCGACGGGTACCACGTTGCGCGAAAACGGCCTGACGGTCGTCGACGACGTCATCGAGTGCAGCGCCCGTTTCTTCGCCAATCCCGCGAGTCTGCGATGCGACGAACGCGTCAGGCGCCTTGCGATGGCGCTTGCCGATACGAGAAAGGAATAGCAGATGAACGTCATACGTCTTTCGCAAGGCGAGCGCCTTGCGCCCGAGCAGCTTCCTCGCCAGGGCGTTTTGCCTGCGCATATCATGGAGGCGGCCCAGCGGATCGTCGACGAGGTCCGCTTGCGCGGCGACGACGCCCTTCGCGAATTCTGCTTGAAATTCGATCGCGTCGAATCAGAGACGTTTGCGGTCGATTCCGCGGCGATGGACGACGCGATCGAGCGCGTCGATCCGACATTTCTGGAGGCGCTCGGGAAAGCCGCGGGCCAGATCAGGGATTTCCATGAGCGCGAGCGTTCCCAGTCGTGGTTCACGACGCGCGCCGATGGCACCATGCTCGGCGTCAAGGTGACGCCGGTCCGCTCGGCGGGCATCTATGTGCCCGGGGGTCGCGCGCAATATCCCTCGACCGTTCTCATGAACGCCATTCCCGCGAAGGTGGCAGGCGTCGACCGTGTCGTCATGGTGACGCCGCCTCAGAAAGAAGGCGGCATATCGCCTTATACGCTTGCGGCGGCGAAGGTCGCGGGGGTCGATGAGATATACGCCGTCGGCGGCGCGCAGGCGATCGCCGCGCTGGCCTACGGAACCGAGTCGATTCCCCGCGTGGCGAAGATCACCGGCCCCGGGAACGCCTATGTGGCCGCAGCCAAGCGCATCGTGTCGGGCGACGCGGGAATCGACATGGTCGCAGGTCCGAGCGAAGTGTGCGTGCTCGTCGACGCGTCGGCCGATGCCACGGTGGTCGCCGCCGACCTGATGGCCCAGGCCGAGCACGATCCTTTGGCGGCGTGTTATCTGGTGACGTGCGACGAGGCGTTCGCCGAACGGGTGCAGGAGCGCATCGGCTTTCTTCTGGAATCGAGTCCTCGCGAGCAGATTACGCGCGAATCGCTGGATAATCAGGGCGTCGTCGTGGTGGCGCCCGACATGAAGATCGCCGTCGACGCCGTCAACACGATCGCCCCCGAGCATCTCGAGCTTCACTGCGCCGATGCGTTCGCGCTGCTCGGATCGATTCAGAACGCGGGTGCCATTTTCGTGGGGCCCTGGAGTTCGGAGCCGTTGGGCGATTACGTGGCGGGTCCTAATCACACGTTGCCGACGGGCGGCACGGCGGCGTTCTCGAATCCTCTTTCCGTCGAAGATTTCGTCAAGCGTTCTTCGGTGGTCGCATATACCCCTGCTGGATTGGCGGCCGACGGTCCTGCCGCCCAAACGCTCGCCCAGGCGGAGGGGCTGTGGGCGCATGCGCTTTCGGTCGGCCTGCGCCGCACGTTGATCGAATCGGGGCGCGCAAGCCTGGATGACCTCGTCTTGGACGATGTCGGCGCCATAGCCTGGCCCGAGGCGCTCGATGCGCCGCGCGGGGAAGGGGTGTGACGGCGATGGCGTCGGATATCCGCATCCGCCTGCGTGACGATCTGGCGGATCTTAAGCCGTACGATCCCGGCTTAAGCGCGCAGGAAATCGTGCTCAGCGCGAACGAGAATCCTTTCGGCATGCCCGATTGCGTGCGCGAAGCGGCGCTTTCGGCCGTGGCCGACGTCGCCTTCGAGCGTTACCCCGATCCTTTGGCCGACGGTTTGCGCGACGATATCGCGGCATGGCACGGCGTCGAACGGTCTCAAGTCATCGTCGGCAATGGCGGCGACGAGCTGATTTTCGATCTGCTGCTCGCATTCGGCGGCCGCGGGCGCGTCTTGCTCGATTGCCCTCCGACGTTTAGCATCTATGCGCTCTATGCGAAGCTCACCGACACCGAAATAGTCGCGATTCCCCGCAATGCCGCCGACTTCTCGCTCGACAGAAAGGCTGTCGAGCATGCCGCCGAAAGCGCCGATATCGTGATGATCACGTCGCCGAACAACCCGACGGGAAACACCGTCGACCCCGATTGGGTCGCTTCGCTTGCCGAGCGCGCCCGCGGCATCGTCGTCGTCGACGAGGCGTATATCGAGTTCGCCGACGAGGGGTCGTCGTGTGCCGGTCTTATGCGCGACCATGGCAATGTAGCCATCCTGCGCACATTCTCGAAGGCGTTCGCGCTCGCGGGCGTGCGATGCGGCTATCTGCTTGCGCCCGAAGGCGTCGTCGACGGAATAGCGGCGGTGCGCCAGCCGTATTCGGTCGATGCGATCGGACAGGCCGTCTCTCGCGTCGTCGTGGCGCATCGCGACGCCTATGAAGACGCGATCGCGACGATCAAGGAGGAACGGGAACGCCTGACGTCCGCTTTGAGGGACACGGGTTGCATCGAAGTTTGGCCGAGTCAAGGGAATTTCGTGCTCGTCCGCATGCCGGGCGCGCATGCGGCCTATGAGCGTCTGCGCGATGAATTTTCAATTTTGACAAGGGATTTCTCTCGCAGTCCGTTTCTTTCGGATTGCCTGCGCATCACCGTGGGCACGCCGCAGGAAAACGATCGCGTAATCGCCGCGTTGGCTTCTCTCGGAAAGGAGTCGTCATGAGGACATCGTCTTTCGAGCGCGTCACGTCCGAAACGTCGATCAGGGTGTCGTTGCGTCTCGACGGCGCGGGCGATGCGTCGGTCGATACGGGCGTCGGCTTTTTCGACCATATGCTTCATGCCTTCGTCAGGCACGGCTGTTTCGACGCCGACATCAAGGCGAGCGGGGATGTGCAGGTGGACGACCATCATACCGTCGAAGATGTGGGAATCGTTTTGGGCCGCGCGTTTCGCGAGGCGATGGCGGACAAGAAGGGAATCCGTCGATTCGGCGCGGCTTTCGTTCCCATGGACGAGGCTCTCGTTATGGCGGCCGTCGACATATCGGGTCGCGGCCAGGCGTTCTACGAGGTCGATCCGCGCGTCGAGCGCATCGGGTCGTTCGATGCCCAGCTGGCGAAGGAGTTCTTCATCGGCTTCGCGCGCGAGGCGGGCGTGACGCTGCATGTCCGCCTTATATGCGGAGAAAACGGGCACCATATCGTCGAGGCGGCATTCAAGGCGTGCGCCCGGGCCTTGCGCGAAGCCGTGGAATACGATGCCCGTATCGAAGGCGTGCCTTCCACGAAGGGGTCGTTGTAAGGAGCTGCTATGGCAGGAATCGTCGTGGTCGACTACCACAAGGGGAATCTGATGTCGGTCGAACGCGGTCTCAAGGCCGCCGGCGCCGACGTGCGCATCTCCGATGACCCGTGCGTCATCGCGGCTGCGGACGCCGCGGTGCTGCCGGGCGTCGGGAGTTTCGCCGCCGCCGCGTCGTTCATGGCGGCAAGCGGCCAATCGGATGCGGTGCTCCGCGTCATCGAGGCCGAGCGTCCTTTTCTGGGAATCTGCCTGGGAATGCAGCTTCTTTTCGAGCGCGGCGAGGAAGGGGCGCCCGAGGGCGGCACGGTTGCGGGCCTCGGCGTCTTGAAAGGCTCGTGCGTTCGCCTCGATGCGGCAGGTCTCAAGGTGCCGCATGTGGGCTGGGACGACGTGTCTATGACCGATCACGCGGGTCCGCTGTTCGACGGGGTGCCCGACGGCGCGCATTTCTATTTCACGCATTCGTATGTCGTGCGTCCCGAAAACGCCGATGCGGTGTCGTGTTCGTGTTCCTACGGTTCGGAGTTTCCCGCGGCCGTTGCGAGCGGCTCGGTATTCGGATGCCAATTCCATCCCGAGAAATCGTCGCATCGCGGCCGTCAGGTGTTGCGCAATTTCGTCGATATCGTCGAGGGGAGCCGAAGGAAGGGGGCTGCGCGATGATTCTTTTTCCGGCAATAGACCTGGTCGAAGGGCGGGTCGTTCGTCTTGAGAGGGGCGATCGGGGCCGCATGAAGGTTTATAGCGACGACCCCGTGTCGGTAGCCGTCGAGTTCGCGCGCCGGGGCGCGCGATGGGTCCATGTCGTCGATCTTTCGGCCGCATTCGGCGAAGGCGATGGGGCTCTTGCGGCGAATCGGGCGGCGATCGAGAAGATATGCGCGCTCGGGTCTGTCAAGGTGGACGTCGGCGGCGGCGTGCGAAGTCTTGCGCGCATCGACGAGCTTGCTCAGGCGGGCGCCTCCCGCATTGCGCTGGGAACGGCGATCGTGCGCGATCTTCCGTTCGCTCTTCAAGCGGCGGACAGATACGGCTCGCTTCTTTCGGCCGATATCGCCGCGCGCGACGGCGTGGTGAAAGTGGACGGATGGCGCGAGGGGGCGGGCATATCGGCGAACGACCTTGCCTGCCGCCTGGCCGATTCGGGATTCAGGCATCTTGTGTTCACCGACATCGCCCGCGACGGCATGCAATCGGGCATCGACGTGTCCGCGTATCGCAGCATCGCCGCGGCGGCGGGATTTCCCGTCGTCGCATCGGGAGGCGTGGCGTCGCTTTCCGACATCACGGCGCTTGCGCGCGAAGGCGTCGATGTCATCGAGGGGTGCATCACGGGTCGGGCGTTGTACGAGGGCGCGTTTTCGCTCGAAGATGCGCTTGTCGCCGCAGGCGGCGAAAGAAAGGAGCGGTCATGCTGACCAAGCGTGTCATACCGTGCCTCGATGTGAAAGACGGCCGCGTCGTCAAAGGCGTCAACTTCGAAGGCCTGCGCGATGCGGGCGATCCTGTCGAGCTCGCCCGTTTTTATGATGAGGAGGGCGCCGACGAGGTGGTGTTCCTCGACATCACGGCGACGAGCGACCGACGCGAGACCACCGTGGACATGGCTTCCCGCGCTGCCGAGCGTCTCTCCATCCCGTACACGGTCGGCGGCGGTTTCCGAGATATCGCAAGCATGCGCCGCATGGCCGCTGCGGGCGCCGATAAGCTCTCGTTGAACTCGGCCGCCGTCGCCGAGCCGTCGCTGATAACGGCCGCTGCCGCCGCGTTCGGAAGCCAGGCAGTGGTGTGCGCCATCGACGCGAAGCGGATCGGCGTCCCGGGTGCTCCCGGGGCCGATCGCTGGGAGGTTTATACGGCAGGCGGGCGCCATGCGACGGGAATCGATGCGGTGCAGTGGGCCGTCGAGGCGGCGCGGCGCGGCGCCGGCGAGATCCTGCTCACTTCGATGGATCGCGACGGCACCGAAGACGGGTTCGATATAGCGTTGACCAGGGCCGTTTCCCGGGCGGTTCCCATACCTGTCATCGCTTCGGGGGGCGTCGGCGCGCTCGAGCATTTCGCCGAGGGCATCATAGACGGCGAAGCCGACGCGGTGCTCGCGGCGAGCGTGTTCCATTTCGCGACGTTCAGCATCCGGCAGGTGAAAGAATATCTCGACGGCGAGGGAATCGCCGTGAGGATGGATTTCTAGGAGTGGTCGCATGGATGTTTCGCGGTTCGGATTGAAATACGACGACCGAGGCCTCATTCCTGCGATCGTGCAGCAGCACGGCACCGGAGAGGTCCTCATGATGGCCTGGATGAGCGAGGAATCGCTTCGTCTGACGCTCGAAACGAAAACGACCTGGTTCTGGTCCCGCTCGCGTCAAGAGCTGTGGAACAAAGGCGCGACAAGCGGCAACATGCAGCGCGTGCTTTCGGTGCGCGCGGACTGCGATCGCGATGCTTTGCTCGTCGAAGTCGATGCGGCGGGGCCGGCATGCCATACGGGTGCGAAATCGTGTTTCTTCAATGCGATAGAAGGGGAGGATGCATGGGAGAGAGAACGCGGAATGTGAAACCGGGCGATATCGGCGCGACGCTCGATGCGCTGTGGAAGGTCATAGAGAACAGGCGCGATGCCTGTCCCGATGAGAGCTATACGGCGCGCTTGCTGCAGGGAAATCCCGACGAGCCGTTGAAGAAAGTGGTCGAGGAGGCGTGCGAAGTGGTCCTCGCCTGCAAAGACCGCGACCACGACCATATTCGCTACGAGGCGGCCGACTTGGTGTATCACCTGCTGGTCGTTCTGGCGGGCCATGGGGTGTCCATCGAAGAGCTCGCCGGCGAACTCGATGCGAGGGCGCGCTGAGCGGGCGTGCCCTCGGCGGCCCTTTCGTCTTCGGCGTGCCCTCGTTAGAGACGAACGGTGCGCCATCCTCCTTGAGGGAGGGGGACGTCGATGCTTTCGTATCCCGCCCGCCGCGCGTAGGCGTAGGCTTCTTCGATGCCCGATCCGACATCCGATGCTTCATGGGCATCCGACCCG
>JAUNDR010000053.1:8073-11953 GCA_030525985.1 Slackia sp.
CCGACGGTGATCGCGTCTCCTGCCGCGCGGAAGCGTTCGAGCAGGCCGAATGCGGGATAGAAATCGCCGAGCTCTTTTCGCAGTCCTGCCGTTGAAACCTCGATGCGCATGTCGGCTTCGCGGGCGGCTTCGGCCATCGAATCCCAGAGGGGCTCGAGCGCTATCGAGGGGGCATAGCCGCTTTTCTCGAAAAGGCGCACGAGGTCGGGATGCGCCATCGAATCGAACCCGATGGGGCAGAAGCATGCCCGGCACCAATCGTCGACATAGAGCCTCCAGACCTCATCGGGCCCGATTTCGTTCCAGATGCGCATATCTTGCAGCCAGTCGATGGCGTACTCTCCAAGATAGTGGATCGATCCGAGTAGAAACGTCGCGTTTTTTCGCAGGGCGGCGATATCGCGCTCGCATCCTTCGTACCAGTCGGCCTCGAATCCGAAGACGATATCGAGGCCGGGATGCATCTCGCGGCATCGGGCTATGTCTCGCGCCAGGTCTTCGATGCGCGATTCGTCTATGGAGCAGTCCATGAATGCGGGGTGGGCCAAATGATCGGTGCAGGCTATCGTCGTCATGCCGCGCATCGCGGCCGCTGCGACGTTGTGCTCGAGGGTGCTCGATCCGTCCGAATAAAACGTGTGGGTATGGCAGTCGACGCGCTCCATCGGCCCCTCCTTTTCGTCGGGTTTTCCAGGCTATGGTAAAACGGCGATTCGCCTTCGGCGCATGGCGCATCGGCGCAAGGTCCGTCTGCTGTCCTCGAATGCTTCTTGAGCGGCGAATTTTGCGGAACGAAACGAATTGCTTGCACGGGAATTATTTTGTGCTATGATATGCGAGCTGTTTCAAGAGAGGGCATTCGCTCTCCGCCTAGTTCGGCGCAAGCTGATGGGTCGCAAGAATATGTTCTCGCATCTTCTGACCCTGTCGCTGTGCGCAGGGTTTTTTGTTGCAGCGACGAACTCGCGTAAGCGAGAGAAGAAGGAGGTGAGCGCGATAGCAGCTCAGGAGCCAAGGCTCAACGATGAAATCCGCACTCGTGAATGCCGTTTGATCGGCTACGACGGATCGCAGATGGGCATCTTCAACACGCGCGAAGCGCAGCGCATCGCCGACGGCCAGGGGCTCGACCTTGTCGAAATCGCTCCGAACGCCGAACCGCCCGTATGTCGCATCATGGACTACGGCAAGTTCAAATACGATCAGGCCATCAAGGCGAAGCAGGCCCGCAAGAACCAGACGAAGGTCGAAATCAAGGAAATGAAATTCCGTCCGAAGATCGACGTCGGAGACTACACCACCAAGAAGAAGCACGTGCTTCGTTTCTTGGAGGGCGGTGCCAAGGTGAAGATCACGATCATGTTCCGTGGTCGCGAGATGGCTCACCCCGAACAGGGTCTTTCCATCCTCGAGCGTCTTGCCGACGATTTGAAGGATATCGCCGTTATCGAGAACGCGCCTAAGATGGAAGGCCGCAACATGCACATGCTTATTGCCCCGTTGCCGGCAAGTGCGAAAAAGGCAGCAGAAAAAGACGCTAAGTAATCGCAGCGTCGAGTCGAGGGAAAAGAAAGGACATACGTCATGCCTAAGATGAAGACTCATAAGGGCACTGCCAAGCGCTTCCGCGTTACCGGCAATGGCAAGATCATGCGCGCCAAGGCTTTCAAGAGCCACATCAAGACCAAGAAGAGCCCCAAGCGCATCCGTAATTTCCGTCATGAGACCGAACTCGCCGCTGCTGACCGCAAGGTCGTCGGCAAGAACCTCGGTATTCGATAGTCAAGGAGTGATACTCAATGCCTCGTGTAAAGCGCGCAGTTTCCGCCCATAAAAAGCGTCGTGTCATCCTCGGTCGTGCGAAGGGTTACTATGGCGCGAAGTCCCGTACTTATCGTGCCGCTAAAGAGCAGGTCCAGCACTCGCTCCAGTACCAGTATCGCGATCGTCGCAACAAGAAGCGCGACATCCGTCGTCTCTGGATCACCCGCATCAACGCGGCTGCCCGTATCAACGGCCTGTCCTACTCCGTGTTCATGAACGGTCTCAAGAAGGCCGGCGTCGAGCTCGACCGCAAGGTTCTCGCCGACATGGCTGTTTCCGATCCCGATGCATTCGCTCAGGTCGTCGAAATCGCCAAGGCTGCCCTGAAGTAGTTTCAGCATTCGCTGCATAAGAAAGCCCGCATATCATGCGGGCTTTCTTTGTTGTTGCCCGCTTCGGCATCTTGGGCGATTGGGCTCGGGGCGGTTCTGCCGGGTGCCGAGGATGGAAACACGGGATTGCGCGGGTGAAAAGAGCGGGAGATCCGCGCGGCTCCGTCTTGCGTCAGCGTTTCGCTTCGCGTCGTCGCTGCGCCTTTGCCCGCTTCTTCGCTTCTTTTCGCCGCATTTTGGCGGCTTCTTTGCGTTCGTACCAATCTTTTGGATACGTGGTCTTTTTCACCTGCCAGGCAATGCAGGCCGTCGCAATGACGAAAGCGACTTCGACGACATAGGAAACGCCTGCCGTTCCAAGCGAGATTTTGCTGGCAAGGTCCCATCCTCCAAGCATCGCGCTGAGGAATGCGATGGCGAAAAACGGCGTGATCTTCGAAGGCGTTCGGGCGCCGATGAATCCAAGGAAGGCATAGGCGATGTTCGCAATGAACGAGAGCGCCGGAAGCATGCTTGCCGATACGAACTCGAAAAGCATTCCAGGGTTTTCGAGCATGAGGAAAAGAGGGGTTTGCGTTACAAGCAACGTTGCTTCGTCGACGATGAAAGAAAGCAGCGACCACCCGAGCATGATGCGGCATAGCACGCGCAAGGCGCGCTGCTCAAGCGTCAGTTTGTCTTCAGGCAGGATGAATCCTCGTTCGGACCCGTTTCGCGTCTTAGAAGGCATCTCAGGCGTCATCGTTGCCTCGCAGCATATGGGATGCGATCAAGGCGCGCGATATCTCTCCCGCAAAAGAGGCGATCGAGTAAGAGAGAATCGCCCCGATGACGGTCATCCAACCCATTCGGTGGATTTCGCCGATAACGAGGCAGGCGAGGATGCAGACGACGAAGAGGGCGAATCCGCCGAGGGAGAGCGCACGCAGCATGTTCATGCGCCTGACGAGGCGGGCGCATCGAATTCCGAAGAGGCAGGTGGCGAAAAGGTAGAGGGCGGCAGCGAAAAGAATCGTGCCGACGAGCGCATAGGCGCTATCGGCGTTGAAAGCGATTCCTGCGGCCGTTAGAGAGGTATCCTGCACGAGGGGAATGTTGGAAAGAAGGTACGAAGCCGCGCCGCAGCAAAAAAGAGCGCAGATTGTGCCGGCGATGCAGAGTATGCGTAATGCGGTACGAATTCGTTCCATGGGATTCCTTATTGAAGAGTGCTGCGGAAATCAAGACGTTGCAGCTGCGGCGCCTGGACGCTCCGAAAAGGCATCTTGTTCGTGAGAAGGTTCGGAGCGTTTGCAGCGGGTTTTCGTCGTCGATGGCGGTTTCGATGGAGCGGTGCTCCGATTTTCTCTTGTATACGACATGTCATGCAAGAAAGCCGTGGATGCTGCCGACATGTGGCAGGAACGTGTGCTTTTCCGAATAAGGGAAGGGGCAATCGCTTATTCGGAAAAGCATGCGCAAACCGCGGCCTTTGCCTCCCTCGCGCGGGCCCGAAGGGCGCGCCCCCGAAACGAAAAACGCCGCTCTTGCGAGCGGCGTGCTGTTTATGGTGGAGCCTAGGGGGATCGAACCCCTGACCTCATGGCTGCCAGCCATGCGCTCTCCCAGCTGAGCTAAGGCCCCTTGTCGGTTCCGCCCGGCAGGTTTCCCTCTCGTGCGGTGCGAGGATTAATTATACGCGCCGGGCGGCGCGAGTCAAGCGGGAATCCGAGTTTTCTGAAAAA
>JAUNDR010000054.1 GCA_030525985.1 Slackia sp.
CCCCTCCGGCCCGTTTCGTATTCCATGGTGCCCCCGGGCCGATTCGAACGGCCGACACCCGCTTTAGGAGAGCGGTGCTCTATCCCCTGAGCTACGGAGGCATTTGCAACGCTTTATTTTACCATTGCATCGGGAAACCTCCCGAAAGTCTTTGAATTTCTTCGCGAGCGCCCCATTCTTCGTGGGTTTTTCCTCTGCTATCGGGGCAGGGTGGAAGGCGGCGGATCGTTCGCTCGTGGACTTTCCGCTTCACGTTCCGCCGAAAACCGCCGGAGCTTTCCGTTGTCGTGGCGCCCGCCTATCGCGTCGCGACGAAGACGCGCCCTTCGGCATCCACGAGATAAGCCGCCAGAATGGCGGGGTGGTTTTGCGCGAATGCGGCGGCGCGTTCTTTTCCCAGGGCGAGCAGGGTGGTGGAGTACCCTTCGGCATCGAGCGACGTCCGCGCAATCACCGTAGCTCCTGCCAGATCGGTCTTCACGGGGAAGCCCGTAGCCGGGTCGAGGATGTGATGGTAGGTCTTTCCGTCGCGTTCGAAGCATCGTTCGTAGGTGCCGCTTGTCACGGCCGATGCGTTTTCAAGCGGGATGGCGCCGAGGATTTTTCCGCTCTCGCGCGAGGCGCGCGGATCTTGCAGCCCGATTATCCAGGGGTTTTTATCGGGTTTCACGCCGTTGGCAAGCACATTGCCCCCGAGATTCACGATGAACGATTCGACCCCCTTCGCCAAGAAGATATCGCCGATCGCGTCGGCGATGAATCCCTTTGCCGTTCCGCCCACATCGACGGATGCAGCGGAATCCGCAAGGCGCCCGCAATATCGGATTTCCGCATCGTCGCTTTTTGCAGGTTCGTGTTCGGCGGTTTCACAGGGGCTTGCGTCATCTGCGGCTTGTCCGGTCGAAAGGGCGGCATCGGCGCCCCGGCCTGCCGGTTGCGTTTCCTCTACGGGGGATTTTCCAGCTCCCTCGCACTGACGCTCTTTTTCCTTCAGTTCGACGAACCGCCAATCGACGTGCTTCAGCGCTTCCTCGAGTTCGGCTTGGCGGGGAACGATGCCGCGATGGAAATCCCACAGCCGTACCGCCGCGCCCATCGTGATGTCGAAAATGCCGCTGCTTTCGGCGCAATAACGCTTTGAAGCCGCAAGCAGCTCGAACGTTTCACGTGAAACATCGACCCATGCGCCGTCGGCAGCGTTCAAGCGGGAAATGTCCGAGTGGGGAAGGGTCCGGCTGAAGAGGCGCTCGAACCTCCGGCACGCCTCCATGGCCGCTGCGAATGCTTGGAGGCAAGACGCTTCTTCGGCGAACGCTTGCAGCGTCACCACGGTGTTGAACGCGTAGAACAGCGCGCTGCATTGGCCGTCGGCATCGGGTCCGCGGAACTGGAAATCTTTCTCAAGGGGTATGGGGTCGAGCATTCGGTTCATCCGCATTTCCTTCGATCGGGTACGCATATTGTAGCGAAGCCGCGCCGGGGATATTCCCGATGCGGCTTCGCCGTGCGTATCGACGATTGCGTTTTACGGAATGCGGATCAATTTTTTGTACGCATTCAGACCCGCAGCAAGGATGCTCTCATCGAAATCGAAGGTGTCGGCGTGCAGGGGAATGCCCGTCCCCGTTCCCAGAAGGAAGAACACGCCCGGAAGATGGCGCTGGTAAAACGCGAAATCCTCGCCGATGAGCAGCGGTTCGGGAAGCTCCTGCAATCCATCGAGCGTTTCGGCCGCAAGGCGATAGAGCGCGGCGTCGTTGACGACGGGCGGGTAGCCGTCGGCGAAATGGGTTTCGACGGTGCAGCCCGCCTCTTCGGCGCGTATGCGGGCCAGCAGGGCGAGGTCGCGTTTGGTACGGGCGCCCATTTCTTCAGAGAATGTGCGCAGGCTGCCTTCGATGCGCGTGTGCGACGAGATGACATTGCGCACATCGCCGCTGCGAAACACGCCGCATTTCAGAAGGCACGGTTCCTCCGCCCGCCGTTCGTCCATATAGGCGTAGGCGTCCAGCAGGAAACGCGCTCCCGCTTCGAGTGCGTCGGCCCCGTCGGCGGCCTTGGCGATATGGGCGGCTTTGCCGTGGAAGGTGAACGTGCTTTCGCTCGCTGCGGCCAAAAGCCCGCCTTGTCGGCTGGCGATAGCGCCTTTTTCGAGGTCGGGCCACAGATGGAATCCGAAAATGCGATCGACGCCGCATTCTTCGAACACGCCCGATTCGCAGATGAATCGCGCTCCGCCCGTGGTTTCCTCGGCGGGCTGGAATACCAGCAGAATGCTTCGCGGCAGCTCGTCGAAGGAATCGGCGATGTGGCGGGCGAGCGCAAGCACCATGGACATATGCCCGTCATGTCCGCAGGCGTGCATGCATCCTTTATGGCACGAGGCGAATTCGACGTCCGACTTCTCGGTCACGGGAAGCGCGTCCATATCGGCGCGCACGGCGGTGGCATGCTTGCTGCCGCGATCGAAGAACATGCAGAGCGAGCTTTCGCAGGGGGAGAATATGCGACATGCGTCCGCTCCGTGGCGGGCGGCGATGTCTTGTTCCACCCCTTCGAGCTCGGCCCGGATATAGGCGAGCGTTTTCGGCAGGTCGCAATCGAGTTCGGGAATGCGATGCAGGTCGCGGCGAAGCCGGGTGAGCAGCGCTCTTTCTTCGTCGGAAGAGGGGATATCGTGCATGGCGGTCCTTTCTGCAGTCGTCCGGCGCGATCTTCCGCAGCATCGCGCCGTCGCGTCCGTTTCGTATATTTCGTTGCAGTGTATACGCATTTTTGTGCATCTGAACGATTTTTCTTGACTATCGCATGCTAAAGCGATACTTTTATTTGCACGATAGAGGCGCGGGCAAGAAGAGCCTTGGCGAAGCCGGCAGGCGTTCGATGCCAAGGGGAGGTGCGCACCGCCGAACTCGGGCGTCAGGCATGGCGCACGGGTGGGCCTGCGGGGAATACCCTCAGGACTGTCCGCAGCAATGCTGCGGGTGCGCTATCTTGCTGATATGCATACGGTTCACGTATCGCCAGTGAGGCAGCGCCTTGCTGGCGATTTTCGTATCGGCAAGCAGGCGGCCCTTCTATCCAGTATGTTTCGGTGCGATTCGCGGGTTATTCGTGGCGCTCGCATTCGCCCGTTGCATGCGGCATGCCCGACGCGCCGCATGGCGCAACGTTGCAAGCACAAGAAAGGTGCGCCTTCATGGAGAAAAGGCCGTTTGCTACCAAAGAGCAGCTCGAAGCGATCGCCGAGCAGTTTCCCACGCCGTTCCACCTGTACGACGAGGCGGGTATCCGCCGCAATATGGAAGCCCTGCGCGACGCGTTTTCGTGGAACAAGGGATATAAAGAGTATTTTGCGGTGAAAGCCACGCCGAATCCGTTCCTTATCGGCATTCTCAAGGAATACGGCTGCGGCTGCGATTGCTCGTCGTATACCGAGCTCATGCTCTCCGACGCATGCGGGGTGCGCGGTCACGACATCATGTTCTCGTCGAACGAGACGCCGGCGGCGGATTACGCCCTTGCCGATAAGCTGGGTGCGATCATCAACCTCGACGACATCACGCATATCGATTTTCTCGAGCAGACGATCGGGCATATCCCCGAAACCATCAGCTGCCGCTACAACCCGGGCGGCCTGTTCGAAATCAGCAACGGCATCATGGACAACCCGGGCGACGCCAAATACGGCATGACCACCGAGCAGCTTTACGAGGCGTTTCGCATCCTCAAGGCCAAAGGCGCCAAGCATTTCGGAATCCACGCGTTTCTTTGCAGCAACACGGTGACGAACGATTATTATCCCGAGCTCGCAAAGGTGCTGTTCGGGCTTGCGGTCGACTTGCAGCGCGAAACGGGCGCCCATATCGATTTCATCAATCTGTCGGGCGGCATCGGCATTCCTTACGCGCCCGATCAAGATCCTAACGATATCGCGGTCATCGGCGCAGGCGTACGGCGCGTGTACGAGGAGGTGCTCGTGCCGGCAGGCATGGGCGACGTGGCGCTTTACACCGAGCTCGGCCGTTTCATGCTCGGCCCTTACGGGTGCCTGGTTACGCGCGCCATTCACGAGAAGCATATCCATAAAGACTATGTGGGCGTGGATGCCTGCGCGGTCAACCTGATGCGCCCCGCCATCTACGGCGCATATCACCACATCACGGTGGCGGGGAAGGAAGACGCCCCCTGCGACCGCGTGTACGACGTGGTGGGCGGCCTGTGTGAGAACAGCGACAAATTCGCCATCGACCGCGCTTTGCCGGAGGTCGAGGTAGGCGATTTGCTGGTCATCCACGACACAGGCGCGCATGGGCACTCCATGGGCTACAACTACAACGGCAAGCTGCGCAGCGCCGAAGTGCTGCTGCGCGAAGATGGAAGCGCACAGCTTATCCGTCGCGCCGAAACCCCGGCCGATTATTTCGCGACGCTCGATTGCTTCGAGGAGTTCGCGGATTTGGCGAAGAGGGGATAGCGTCCGACCTGCGGCGCAAGGGTTGTTTCACGTGAAACAACCCCCTGGGGCGTCGTCCGCCCCTTTTCCGCACAATCGGATGCGCGCCGCCCGTCCGATGGGCGTCCCTTCCTCTTATTGTGAGAACTGGATTTCAGGAATGCAGTCATTCGAAAGGAACTGGCATGGCTGATTTGAAGAATCTCAAAGGCTCCATCGTGGCACTCGTCACGCCCTTCGCAGAAGACGGCAGCGTCGACTTCGATGCTTTGGCGTGTCTGATCGATTTCCATCTTGAAAACGAGACCGATGCCTTGCTCGTTTTGGGCACGACGGGCGAGTCGTCCACGATGTCGCATGAAGAAGACGACGCCGTGTGCGATTTCACGGTGAAGCGCGTGGCGGGCCGCATTCCCGTGATTGCGGGCAGCGGTTCGAACTCCACGCAGACTATGGTGGAGAAGAGCTTGAGCTACCAACGCCTCGGCGTAGACGGCCTGCTGCTGATCACGCCGTACTACAACAAGAGCAACGAGGAGGGCATTTACCGCCATTTCACTACGGTGCTCGACGCGGTCGATATTCCGTGCATCTTGTATAACGTGCCCGGTCGCACGGGATGCTCCATCTCCGAACGCAACGTCGCCCGTCTTGCGAAACATCCCCATGCGCTCGGCATCAAGGAGGCTTCGGGCAATATGTCGTACGCGGCACGCATCGCCCGCTACGTTAATGAGGATTTCCTCATGTTCTCGGGAAACGACGACATCGTGCTTCCTATGATGGCGCTTGGGGCGAGCGGCGTCATCTCGGTGTGGGCGAACGTCATGCCGCGCGAGGTGCATCGCATGGTGGAGGCGTACCTCGACGGCAGGCACGGCGAGGCTCTCGAGGAGCAGCTGCGTTGCATGGATTTGATCGATGCCCTGTTCTGCGAGGTCAATCCCATCCCCGTGAAGGGAGCGCTCGAAATGATGGGCTTCGGCAAAGCGCAATACCGCCAGCCGCTGTGCGAATTGAGCGAAGCGGGTCGCGCCCGCGTCGAGGATGCTTTGAAGGGGGTCGGTCTGATTGGCTAGCGAAATCCTGGAAAACGGCAGGCCTGCCAGCGTGTTCGTCATCGGTGACGGTCGCATGGGCACGATCATCCGCGAACTGGTCGAGGCGGATGAAGGCCTGACGCTGGCGGGTATCGTGGGCATCGACACGAAAGACGATTTGCGCGAAGCGGCGCCTGCGGCCGATGTGGCGATCGATTTTTCCCATAAAGATATGTTGCCGCTGGTGGAAGCATATATCCGCCGTACGGGAGCGGCGCTGGTAAGCGGCGTGACGGGCTATTCCGACGAAGAGCTTGCCCGCGTGCGCGCCCTTGCCGATCGCGCGCCCGTCATCCATAGTGCGAACTATTCGCTCGGCGTGGCGGTGCTGCGGCGCCTTTCCGCCTTGGCAGCGCAGGCTCTGGCGGAATTCGATATCGAAATCACCGAAACGCATCACAACCAAAAGGCCGATGCTCCCAGCGGCACGGCGAAGCTGCTGCTCGATGCCGTGAATCCTGATGGAGCGTACGAGCCGGTCTATGGGCGCGTCGGCATGTGCGGCAAGCGCGATTCCCGCGAAATAGGCGTGCATGCGCTGCGCGGCGGCACGGTGGCGGGCACCCACACCGTTCATTTCTTCGGATCTGATGAAGAGGTGGAGCTGACGCATCGCGCTACGAGCCGCCGTATTTTCGCGACGGGTGCGGTTGCCGCCGCTAAAAAGCTCGTTGCGGCCGACCCTGGTTTTTACACGTTCGACGAGCTCATGTTCGAGTAGCTTTAAATTCCTTCGAAGGAGAATCATATGAACGCAGAAGAAATCATCAACTTCATCGCCACGTCCGAGAAGAAGACGCCCGTCAAGCTGTACGTGCGCGAAAAGCCCGGACAGAAGATCGATTACGCCGCCCATGCCTCCAAGGGCGAGGTGAAGGTGTTCGGCGGTCGCAAGGGCAAGGTCGTTTTCGGCGACTGGGCTGATCTTGCGCCCGTCCTCGACGAGAACGCCGATCGCATCGATTATTACGAGATCGAAAACGACTGCCGCAACTCTGCCGTGCCGCTGCTCGACAAGAAGGGCGTCAATGCCCGCATCGAGCCGGGCGCGATCATCCGCGACCAGGTGGAAATCGGCGACAACGCGGTCATCATGATGGGCGCGGTCATCAATATCGGCGCCGTCATCGGCGAGGGCACCATGATCGACATGGGATGCGTGCTCGGCGGCCGTGCCATCGTGGGCAAGCATTGCCATATCGGCGCCGGCACCGTGCTTGCGGGCGTGGTCGAGCCCGCAAGCGCCACCCCCGTCGTTATCGAAGACAACGTCATGATGGGTGCGAACGCCGTCGTGCTCGAGGGCGTTCGCGTGGGCGAGGGCGCCGTCGTTGCGGCAGGCGCCGTCGTAGTGAGCGACGTTCCCGCAGGCGCCGTGGTCGCAGGCGTGCCCGCCAAGGTCATCAAGATGAAAGACGCCAAGACCGAAGGCAAAACCGCATTGGTCGACGCGCTGCGCACGCTGTAGAGCGAGCGCTTGCCGGCACAGGCTTCGTTTGTAAAAGATGCTGGAATATCGAAGGCGGCTCTTGAGGGGTCGCCTTCGCACAAGAACAGAGGGGGTGTCGATGTCTGCTACTAAGGAATCGTTCGACGATAGGATGAAAAGCGTTCTAGAGTATTTCTTCGCACTGTCGCGTTATCCGCGAAGAAGCGGGAAAGAAGGGGCCGCCGTCGATTACCTCGAGTCGTGGGCGCGCGGTGCAGGCTTCGCAGTGGAGCGCGACAAGGAAGGAAATCTTCTCATCGACTGCCCCGCATTCATGTCGGGCGAGGCGTCGCCGAATCGCCCGCAGCTTATCTTGCAGGCCCATATCGACATGGTATGCATCGCGGACGACCCTGCCGTCGACCTCGATCGCATGGTCGTTTCGCCTTTTGTCGAAGGAGGCACCCTGCGCGCCGCAGGAACCACGCTCGGCGCCGATAACGGCATCGGCATCGCTTTGGCCCAGCATTTCGCCACCCGTCCGCGAACCTGTCCGATCCGTCTCGTCTTCACCGTTGACGAAGAGGAGACCATGGCGGGCGCGCGTGCTCTCGATCCATCGTGGCTCGATGCTCCTTACCTGGCGAATCTCGATTCCGCATTCAGCGACAAGCTCACGGTGGGCGCGGCCGGGTCGTGCGATGTCGTCGTGGAAAAAGACGTGCGTCCGATATGCGGGCGTCTCGATGCGCAGGGATTCGAAATCGTCATCGCCGGTCTTGCGGGAGGACATTCGGGCGATGATATCGGCAAGGGTCGTTCGAATGCGGTTCGGACGGCCCTCGACGTGCTCGGCAGGCTGTCGTCGAGCGGCGCATCGTGGGAGCTTGCGTCCTTCGAAGTCTCCGGCGCGTCGAATGCGCTGGCTGCTTGCGCGTGCATACGGGGAAACACGGAATCGTTCGCGCTTCTCGAAAAGGCATGCTCCGGCGCCGAATCGTTCGTGAGGGCTGCGTGCGTCGATGACGCCGGCGCACGCGTGGAATGCCGAAAGCGCCCCGCATTCGATGGTTGCATCGAGGACGGTCCTGCTTATGTCGAGCTGCTGCGTTGCCTGCCCGAGGGCATTCTTGCCGCTGCGCCCGATGCCTCGTGTCCGGCATCGCTTTCTTCGAATATAGGAACGGTCGCGCTTTCTCCTGATGGTTTTCGTGCCGAATGCCTGATTCGCTTCGATAGCGCCTCCGAATGCGAGAAATGCCTTGCCGAGTTCTCTGCCGCCGCATGCCGTTTCGGGGCAAGCTTGGAGAAAACCGCGCAGAGCGCGCCGTGGGTCGAGCGGGCCGAGTCCAGGCTTGCCGATGCGTACGAGAAAGCATACGAAGACGTCGTTGGCGATGTTCCCGATCGCATCGTCATCCATTCGGCGGTGGAATGCGGGGAGCTGCAGCTGCGCAATCCGCGCATCGATGCGATATCTATTTCTCCCGATATCATCGATGCCCATTCCGTGTCGGAGCGGGTCGATCTTGCGTCCATGCAAAAGATAATCGACGTACTCGAGCGTCTCATCGATTCCGATTTGCTGGATGGGGCCGCTTAATCGGTCGTCTCGTCTTTTATGAGCTCGAAAAGCGAGATGGTTTCATCGCGATTGTGCGTGTCGCATTTCCGATAAATGCTGCGCAGGTGCGATTTCACGGTGGATTCGCTGATGAACAGCTCGTTTTCGATGTATTTCATGCCGCGCCCCGCAAGCCAGAAGGCAAGCACGTCGCGTTCGCGCGGCGAGATTCCGTATTTCTCGACGAATGCGTCAAGGGGGTCCGGGGCGAATCGGCCTGCGTCCGGTTCCGTCCCGGGCTCGCCCGACATCTCTTCGCCATCCTTGTCGATACGTGCGGGTCGTTGCCCGCTGTTTTGCAGGATGCGCGCCGCCGCGTCGCTCGCGTTCGCGGGCGAAGAATCGTTCGACGATGTGCTTTCGCCATCGATCTCCAGGGCGTTGCGCACATGGTTTTCTTTGCTGCCGATTTCTGCTTTGAGTGCCGGTCTGTCCTCGTCTTCGAAATCGACGTTGAGCACAAGCTGCCCCTCGCTGAACGCGAATCCGACTCCGATGAGAATCAGCATGATGGCGAGCGCGAAAAACATCGGCTCCTTATCGGCGAAAAGCGGCATGACGATCTGCCCCGACATGTTTCCCACGCATTCGGCGATCCAGCCGATAGCGAAAACCAGATGCGGTTTCACGGGCGTCTTTTTTGCCCAGAGCACCAGAACCGTCCACATCATCACTTCTGCCACGATGTTCGCGTAAAACACGAGCGCCGCTGTAACGCCCGTCGAAAACGCCAGAAGGAAGACGCATCCCGCGAAACACGACAGAAGGATTTTGTACAGGATGGACGGATCGATGCGCTTGACGACGAATGCGCTTCCTGCGAAAAACGCGGTGATGCCGATCGGCGCGAAAAGCGAAAGGGGAGACACCGCCGCGCTGAACAGCTCGTATTCAGGCGCCAAGGTGGCGATGGAGCGCACGATGAAAAACGTGATGGCGAGTCCCGCCAGCGTGCGCAGCGGCACCGCCGCCTGGATGACCTGCAGCATCGTGGCTCTTGCATCCGTACGGCTTCGCCCGTTTCCGCGCGCGGCCTGTCGATCGCGGCTGCTTTTCGGAAGCAGGATGCATGACGCCAACGGCAGAGCCGTCGCGAGAACGCTTGCCTGTTCGGGCGGGCAGGCAAGAATAAGCCAACATGCGCCCGCGGCAATGCTGACGGCGAATCCCGCAAGGATGACGATCGTGCGCGGCGGCAATTTTGCGAACATCTCGAACCATGCCATCACCACGATAATGGCGAAAAATCCCGAAAGAGCCAGCGCTCCCATGCGTAGCGCGGCGATATCGGAGAGCGCGGGGTGGGTGTAAAGAAACGTTCCTGCAGCCATGAAGGTGGCGGCGAAGGCGACGAACGGAGTGCGTCCTGCAAGCGGCGGGATGAATCTGAACAGCGCGATGCTTCCCAGGCAGGCGATAAGCCCCGGCAGCATGGATACCGCCGCGGCGGACTGGGTCGGGCTGCCGAATGCGGGCGAGAAAAGCAGGACGATCGCCCAGGCGCAGGTGCATGCGTATCCAGTTGCGAAACGGGCGTGCGTCGGTTCAAGGCTGACGGAGCGTGGTTCGAGCAAGATATCCTCCTCATCATGTTCCCGGATTATCGCACACCGGTCTTGCGGCCAAGCGGCCTCTTTGTGTTCGGTCATGCAGATCGATACGTCTTTCTTTTCGATTCCGCGTCGCGTCGTGTCGCTTCGCCTTTTCGGTTTGGTTTGCGCTGCAGCGCATCCGTCGGTCTTTCCGCGTCGGCATCGTCTTGCCGGTCCTTGGGGGCGGATTCGTCGCGGAGGCAATCTATCAGGTGTTATTCCAAATTCAACCATGCCAGTCGATGCGTGCATTCTCCGATGCCTCGCAGCGAAGGCACTCGAAAGCGTTTCGCATTCTGAATTTGCGCGGCGAGCGCTTCATGAACGAGGACCTTCCCGGCCAGCAGCTCGAAAACCAGGTCGAGTTGCAGCCGCAGCGCAAGGCCTACCAGTTCTTCGATGCTTCTTGGCACGAGCAGCTGAAGTATTTCCCCGCAGCGCACGGCGTGGCGTGCATGTACCGCGAGGAGCCTCTTCCCGAATACGCCGCATCGGGCCTGCGCATCAACGTGCGTACCGATGCCGATATCGAAACGGCCGTCGAAGAGGGCCGCTGCCTGAAGGCCGACACCATCGACGAGCTGCTCGCGCAGATCGAGGGCATGGATATCGAAGCGGCGAAGGCGTCGATCGCGCGCTATAACGAACTTGCAAAAGCAGGGGAGGACACCGATTTCTTCAAAAGCTCCAAGCGTTTGTTCGCTCTGGAGAACGGACCGTTCTATGCTGTCGAGTGCGGTTGTGCTTTGATGCTCGGCAATCTCGGTGGCCTGGAGTCCGATTCCGAGTGCCGCGTGTACGACACGAATCGTGAGCCATCAGGGGCCTGTATGTCTGCGGCGCCATGCAGGGCGGCCGATTCAGCGTGCAGTATCCGATTTCTCTGAAGGGCCTGAGTGCCGGTATGTGCATGGTTTACGGCAAAATCGCCGGCGAAAACGCCGCTGCGGGCAAGTAGGAGAGCGCGGTCTGCGGTTGCCGGCTTTCTTGAGGAAGGGCGGCGCGAGTGCGAGCACCTTTCCCTTCCTGCGTTTCGGTCCGCAATGTGTTATCCTGCAAGACGCTTTGGAGGAATGGCCGAGTGGTTGAAGGCACTTGTCTTGAAAACAAGCAGGGCGAAAGCTCTCGTGGGTTCAAATCCTACTTCCTCCGCCAGATACTCAAGCCCCGCAATTAACGCGGGGCTTTTTTATTTGTCTCAGTGTCTACGAGCGATTTTCCCGCCACTTGCCAGTAGCGGGGACAGCTGGAAATGCGCGCCCATATATTAGTTATAAAGAGCCGCCCCGCGCCCCCTCTCCCCGCCGAGTTGTGGAGGAGATGTGGAGAAGGAGG
>JAUNDR010000055.1 GCA_030525985.1 Slackia sp.
GCAGCAGCCGATTCGTTTCGCGCAAATCGAGCCTCATGGCGAAGGCGATTTGGAGCACCTTATCGCGCGAAGGATTGCGCTGCCCTTTGAAAATCTGGTAGCCGAATGTTTCGTTCAACCCTGCGGCACGCACCACATCGATGCGGGCCAGCCCTTTCTCTTCGAGAAGATCGTCCAGATAGTCGGCAAGCGTGGGCGCGGCGATGCGATGCTTCTTCGCGAACTTCGCCGGATCGGGCGAAGCCAGCAGCTCTTCGAGCAATTCCTCTGTCAGCGGCTCTTTCACGCGGCGTTTTCTTCTCTTTCGACAAGGGGGCATTCGCTCGACCATTATAAACGACTCCTCACGACGAAGAGGAACGGCACCGCAGCCGCAATGCCGTTCCTTTCGCATCATCGATGGCCTTTCATACGGCGGCTGTCGCGAAACCCCGTCCCTATGCCAAGGTGAAGACCTGTTCGGCAAGAAGGGCGTCGCTGAACGAGATGAGTTCGGACACTTCGACGGTCACGTCGGACTGGTCTTCGGTCAGGTATGCCATCTGGAACGTCGTGCCTGCACCGGGCTTGACTTCCGCCATGTAGCCGTCGCTATCGATTCCGCTCGTCACGATGCCGGACTCGAGCTGGACGCCATTCTGAAACGCCTTCAGGGAAAGAGCAGCGGCGGCGCTTATGGCTTCGTCGGAATTGTTCGTCCAGGAATAAGTGACCACGACAGCGGCCTTGCCTTCGTAGTCGGCAGCCGGCTCGAGAGCGTCGATGCTTGCCGCATACTTGGATTCGGGAGCCTCCTCTTCGGCGGGGGCGGCGGATTCGGACGCCGCAGGTGCGGCGGCGTCTTCGGCGGGTGCCTGAGCGGCATCGTCGCTCGCGCAGCCCGCCAGCGCGGCAAACGATGCAAGCGCGGCGGAAGCGATAATCATAACCAGGGATTTCTTCATATCTTTCTCCTCACGAAGCGAACACCGGCGGAACGCTTCGGCGTGAAGCAATCCGCTCATTTCCGCCCCATCATAGGAAAGAACCCGGACCGAAACATTAGCTGCCGGCTAATGCACGGCAAAGCGAATGCGGCATCGACGCACGTGAAACCGCAAAAACCCTTTCGTCGATTATGATTTTTCGCACGCGCCGCCAAGCAGGAACGACCGCATCTCGCATCGGCAATACGGCCGCATATGAAACGAAGGGCGCATCCCGCAGGACGCGCCCTTCCGGCAAACAATATTCTCTCTGCAAAACGCGCTTCGAAAAACGCAAGGCAAAACGGTCTAACCCAGCTTTTTCGCCAGAACCTGGTTGATCAGCTTCGGATTACCCTGGCCGCGCATCTGCTTCATGCACTGGCCGACGAAGAATCCGACAAGCTTCGTTTCGCCGTCCTTATAGCGCGCCACCTCATCGGGATTGGCGGCGATAACGGCATCGACCACCGCTTCGATCGCACCCGTATCGCTGACCTGCTTCATGCCGCGCTCCTCCACGATCGCAGAGGGATCTTTATCCTCGTCGATCACGGCGGCGAACACCTCTTTGGCCTGCTTGGAGGAAATGGCGTCGCTCGCCGTGAGCTTCACCAGCTCGACCGCGCGCTCGGGCGTGAGCGCCGACGCCTCCAGATCGAACGAATCGTCGGCGTTCATACGCGCCGTAACGTCGTTGATGACCAGGTTCGCCAACGGCTTCGCGAGCTTCGCATCGCCCGCAAGCTCCATGGCCGCCTCGAAAAACGCCGAGGTGGCACGATGGTCGACCAGATGGCGGGCATCGTAGGCCGAAAGGCCGAACGCGCTTTCGTAGCGCTTGGCTTTCTGATCGGGCAACTCGGGAAGACGCTTGCGCACGTTGTCGATGAACTCATCGGACAGATCGAAGGGCGCCATGTCGGGCTCGGGGCACAAACGGTAATCGTCGGCCGTCTCTTTCACGCGCATGACGATCGTGCGCTTGGCGGAAGGATCCCAGTGGCGGGTTTCCTGGTAGATGGTGCCGCCCTCTTCGAGCACCTGCGCCTGACGGCAGATCTCGTACGCCAGACCGTCGTGCAGGTTCTTGAAGCTGTTCATGTTCTTCAGCTCGGTCTTGGTGCCGAACTTCGTCTCGCCGCGGCGGCGCAGGCTCACGTTGCCATCGCAGCGCAGGCTGCCCTCTTCCATCGAGCAGTCGGAAATGCCGATGGCCAGATAAATCTGACGAAGCTTCTGCATGAACAGGCGCGCCTCTTCGGGCGTGCGCAGCTCGGGCTCGGTCACCAGCTCGATCAGCGGAGTGCCCGCGCGGTTGTAGTCGACCAGGCTGTGCGTGGCGCCGGCGATACGGCCTTCCCCGCCGCCGATGTGCACCATCTTGCCGGCGTCTTCCTCCATATGGATGCGCGTAATGCCCACGCGAGCCACGTAGCCCTCGTCGGTGCGCGTCACGTTGCCGCGGCTTTCGCCCGGCTCGAGACCGTCCAGATCGACGCGCTCGCGCACTCCCGGACCGTCCACGTCGAGCTCCAGATGGCCGCGCATGCAAAACGCGATCGGACCCTGCGTGGTCTGGAAGTTCTTCGACATATCGGGATACATGTAGTTCTTGCGATAGAACATGGAGTGCTTTTCGATATCGCAGTTCGTGGCAAGACCCGCCAACACGATCGATTCGATTGCCGCCTTGTTCGGCACGGGCAGCGCGCCCGGCAGACCGAGGCACACGGGGCACGTATGCGTGTTCGGCTCGGCGCCGAATTCCAGCTTGCAACCGCAGAACATCTTGGTATTGAGCGTGGTCAGCTCGGCATGGATTTCAAGGCCGATGACGGCCTCCCAATCCTGAAGGACCTCTTCGAGGGTTTTCATGCGCTATTCACCTGCCTTGAATGCCGGCGCCACCGGAGCCGCGCCGTAGGCGGCTTCGAGCGCGGCGGCCGCGCGGAACATATTGACATCTTTGAACTGGGGGCTGACCAGCTGAACGCCGATCGGCAGGCCGCTTTCGCTGCCAAGACCGCACGGCACGCTCATGCCGCCGTTGCCCGCGATGTTGATCGACACCGTATAGATGTCGGACAGATGCATTTCGACCGGATCGCCGATTTCGCCGAACTGGAACGCCGCGCGCGGGCTCGTGGGAATCAGGATGACGTCGCATTTCTCGTAGGCCTGCACGTAATCCTGCGTAATCAGGCGGCGCACCTGCTGCGCGGGATAGTAGTACTTCTCATAGACGCCGGAAGAAAGCAGATAGCTGCCCAGCATGATGCGGCGCTTCGCTTCCATGCCGAAACCGCCGGCGCGGCTTCCCTCGTAGCGGCCGTTGAGGTCTTTGTGGCTGGCGTCGCAATAGCCGTAGCGCACCGAGTCGAAGCGCGCCAGGTTGGAAAACGCCTCGCACGGACCGAGCACGTAATAGGCGCTGATAGCGGCATCGGCGTGCGGAAGCTCCACCTCCACCAGCTCGGCGCCTGCGGCTTCGAGCTTCGAAGCGGCCTCGTAGACCTTTTCCTTCACCTCGGCGGTCAGGCCCGGATCTTCCATGAAGCTCGGCACGATGCCCACCTTCATGCCTTCGACGCCCTCGGAAAGCGCGTCCACGAAATGGGGCGTGAAATGCTGCGAAGTGCAGTCGTGCGGATCGAAGCCGCACAGCGCGTCCATGGCGTATGCCGCGTCTTCGACGCTGCGCGTGAACGGGCCCACCTGGTCGAGCGAGCTGCCGAATGCCACCACGCCATAGCGCGACACCATGCCGTAGGTGGGCTTCACGCCCACGACGCCGCAAAACGATGCGGGCTGGCGAATGGAGCCGCCGGTGTCCGATCCGAGCGTGATGCACGCCATGCCTGCAGCGGCAGCGGCGGCGGATCCGCCCGAAGAACCGCCCGGCACGCGCGAGAGGTCCCACGGATTTTTCGTCGGACCGAACGCGGACGTTTCGGTGGAGGATCCGAAGGCGAATTCGTCCATGTTGAGCTTGCCGAGCGGCAGACCGCCCGCCTCGATCAGGCGCGAAACGCAGGTGGCCGTATAAGGCGACACATAGTTTTCGAGCATCTTGGACGAGCAGGTGGTATGCGTGCCCTCCATGTTCATGTTGTCTTTGAACGCCACCGGCACGCCGGCAAGCGGCCCCATCTTCTCGAAGGTGCCGTCGGCCACGGCGGCGTCGACCTTATCGGCCGCCGCATAGGCCGCCTCCTCGGTCAGCTCGAGATACGCATGGACCTCTTCGTCGGCCTTCGCGATATGCTCGAAGTTCGCCTGGGCGATTTCGCGCGCAGAGAATTCCTTCGCGGCGATGCCTTCGTGGATTTCGCGCACGCCCATATCGGTGGAATACGCCATTACTGATCACCTCCGCCGAGAATGGCAGGAATCAAGAAGCTGCCGTCTTGCTGCTGCGGAGCATTCGCAAGCGCCTGCTCCTGCGTGAAGGATTCCTCCACCACGTCTTCGCGCATGACGTTGTGCAAGCCTCCGATGGGATGAAACGTCGGCTCGACGCCGTCAAGATCGAAATGGGTGATCGGCTCGAGCGTGGCGATGATGTTGTTCAAATCGACGGTCATCTGGGTCAGCTCGTCATCGGTAAGCCCGATGTGCGCATACGTGGCGATATCGCGCACGTTTTTTTCAGTCAGGCGTTCTGCCATGCAGCATCCTCCAACCTCTCGTATGTTCGTTGGTTTCGCTTAACTCGCCTATGATAGCAAAGGGCATACGCCGAACGAACGCAAACAGAACGCAAGCGTCGAAACAGCAGGAGACGGAATCGGATCGAGCAGACAACACATGCGCATGGAAGAGACGAAGAGTAGGAGAAGCAAACGCGAAAGTTAACCCTCACGCTCTACTAAATCGATGAGCTCCTGTTTGCTGTGAACCCCCAATTTCGCATACAGCGTTTTGCTATGGCTGCGAATGGTATTCGTGGAAAGCACCAAACGCTCCGCCAAGTAGGCGACATTCCTGCCATGAGCGAACGCTATCAGCACATCGGTTTCGCGCGGACTAAGCGAGTAGGATCCAGCTACGTTCAGACAACGACGCTCGATGGGATCTTCCACAATGCACTCAACCTCCGTTCCCGATGCAGAAGAAACGAATCCGCAATCCACTTCTTCGACATCGGCTTCAAGGGCGCGACCCGATTTGCTCGCACACACAAGCCCATCCCCTAAAGAAGAAGATAGCGTCTGCGTGCCGGATACGGAATCATCCAATAATCGCAGATTTCCATCCACATCAAATATGCCGACTGCGCGTTTCGAGCGCCTTTGCGCAAACGCATTCGCCATCGCAAGCACGTAGAACACCAGCAGCACGGCGACGAAAGACACCGAAGCGCCAGACCCCGAGCCGCCTTTGAAAAGCGCCACGCCAAGAAACGTAGCAAAAGCGAATAAGGCATAAACGGCACCGGCAAAAAGGCCGTAAACGGCCGTAGGCGGCGCCTTCGTCTTATCCGAGCCCTCGATGCAGGCAGGCAGAACCAACGCGAACATGATGGAGTGGATTGCGAAAACGGCTGCCCCAGCAAGCATGGCAACGAAGGAACCCGCCACCGACATAATCAGCAGCAGCGTTGCCACCAGCGGGAAAAGCGCCTGGAACAGAGACGAAATGCCGAGACGGACGCCGTCGCTTTTCCCTCCCCTCATGAATACAAGAAGGATTGCGGCGGCAAAACCCGCCGCAAGCACACCGAGAATATTAATGGCAGAACTCATTGCCGGCGCGGCCGTAAGCGACATCATGCGTGTGATAGCGACCGCGAACGCGATAGCGCAAGCGCACAGAAGCGATACACGCACGCTTTCGAACAAGGACTTCAATGACAGACGCATCGTCTCCGGCTGCTCTGCGCAAAGAAACGTATCGCATCCCTCGAAGCAAGAAGCGTGTCTCACGGCGTATGCCAACAAGATGCTCGAAAGAACGACAGCAACGAAAAACGAAATCTCGAGCCCTTTCAAAGAAAACAGCGTGGCAACCAACGAAAGCACCGATCCCGCCACAACCGAACCGAGTACCAAGTGCATGGCCCGCACGGAACCCATACGTGCAAAAACCGAACACCAGGACGAAAACGCCAGACCCATCCCTACACCAAGAACAGCGGCACCCAAGCAAACGAATGCATTGACGCCGCCCGTCCACACCGACAACGGATAGCCCGACATCATGAATGCGGCGGAAACAACTGTGAGAATGAGCACGACACACGATCTATGGAAACACCTAGGGCGCGAAGCGAAGAATCCCACAGCAACACACGCAGCCGCCAACGCCACGCACAAAGGAACAGACCACCATTCGATGATGTCGAGCACGCCGAAAGAAATACGCGACGTAAGAAGCAATCCGCCCCAAAGAGTCATCTGACAAACGTACAGCAGCAATGCATACCCCGCACATGCCGCCACGCGGAATCGAAGCATGCGATTGTCGAAATGCAGACCCGTCACCGAAGCCCCTTCCCAAACGGTTCTCGAACGACAAAGTATGCCACAACCCTTCCGCTTCGATGCGAAAGACGCTTCGTGACCACTCACCCATCCCGTGTGAACCAAGCTGCCAAGCAGGTGAAATGCGTTTTTCACCAAGCCCATGTGAAGCGGAGAAACGCCTCCCCTCATACTATGGGAATTGCGGCTATAGGGGAATCGCCGCTTCAATCCGCCGCATTTCTCTTCGATACGCAGCGGATTACAAAAAAACATCGCAGAAGGAGGGACCCATGTCACTATCACGACGTCAATTTCTCGCAGGCATAGGTGCAGCGGGTCTCGCAACGAGCGCCGTCGGACTCGCAGGCTGTGCGCCGAAGCCAGCCGCCGTCGAAAGCACGCAGAGCGCTTCGCCCGAAACGAGCGACGTCATTGCCGCAGCACAACTCAACCCGCAGGATTACGACTATCGTTCCGCAGATTCCGAGCTTTCCACGCTGTTTTCGCCCTGGAAACTCGGTCCGATCGAGCTGAACCACCGCATGGTGAAATCGGCGGCAGGATCGGCCACCTATCTTGCCGGATTGACCGACGAGCTGTTCCAGTACTACGTCAACTTCGCCAAAGGCGGCGTCGAGATGATTTGGGTCGAAGGCGAGGTCATCACGGGCGGCGTCATCACCGATGAGTTGAAGCAATTCGGCAAGAAGCTTTCTGACGAGGTGAAGAAATACGGCGCACACCTGGGCTATCAGTGGGCTCATATGGGCGTCGACCCGTCCACTCTTTCCGTCGACGACATCATCACCATCGAAGACGAAGGCGTCGCCATCGCCCAAGGACTCAAGGAAATGGGCTTCGAGGCGATTGAAATCAACGCTGCTGGCTTCAACATGGGCGAAAAGTTCCTTTCGCGCGCCTACAACACCCGCACCGACAAATACGGTGCCGCAAGCTTCGAAAACCGCGCGCGCTTCGTCACCGAATTCATCCAGAAGACTAAAGAAGCCTGCGGAGACGACTTCGTGGTGCAGGTGCTCATGGATTGCATCGAGGACAACGACAACCTCACCAACAACGCCACGCTCATGAACCTCGACAACACGCTCACCGCGCCGCACAGCATGGTGACCACGGTGGAAGAAGGCATCGAACTTGCGAAGCTATTCGAAGCGGCGGGCTGCGATTCGCTGCATCTGCGTTTGGGACCCCTGGGCAATCATCCATGCCAGTTCGGCAGCGATTTGTATTTCATCCTCAACGGCATCGAGGGCGCCACGGGTTACGGCACGCAATACGATTTCAGCCGTCATTGGCAAGGACAACTCATCGGCAATCATAGCGGCGCAGGCATGCTGCTCGATGTAGTGGCACGTTATAAGGAGGCCGTCTCCATCCCCTGCGGCACCGTAACTTACATGGATCCCGCACATGCCCCCGATTACTTCGAGCAAGCACTCGCCGACGGTAAGGCCGACTTTTACATGATGACGCGCCCGCTGACCGTCGATACCGAATACATCAACAAGCTGCGCGACGGACGGCGTGACGAAATCGCCCCGTGCACACGCTGCCTGCATTGCCATATCGGCAGCAACGAGATGAATGCCGCCATGGGCTATTGCCGCGTGAACGCCCTCACCCAACGCGTCATGCGCGAAGGCGGCCCCGCCACCTACGAGCTTCCCGCAGCCGAAATCTCGAAAAACGTCATGGTGGTGGGCGCAGGCCCCGCCGGCATGGAAGCTGCCCGCATTGCAGCGGCGCGCGGCCACCGCGTTACGCTTTACGAAAAGGGCAACACGGTCGGCGGCAGGCTCGAATTCGCAAACAACGTGAAAGGACCGCATGAGAACCTTGGCGACTTCTCGGCATACCTCGAACGTCAGCTGGAAATCACCGGCGTGGAGCTGGTGACAGGCAGGGAGGTCGATGCCGCACTGGTGGAATCCGTCGCCCCCGACGCACTCGTCATCGCCACGGGCGGCCTGCGCGACACGCTCGAAGTATCGGGTGCCGCAGACGACATGATCGTCGATTTCGAGCAGTTCATGACCGCCGATCTGGGAGAAAACGTGGTGGTATGGGGTTCCAACGCCCAGGCATTCGATGCAGCGCTGTGGCTCATGGTGCACAAAAAACACGTCACTATGGTGACGCCGAGCGCAAACGCCGACCTGGATAAGCAGCAATCGCAACATGCGATGCGTTTCATGACCACCGCGCTGTATGCCCTTGGATTGAACGTGTATCCGAGCGCATCAATCAAGGAAGCGCACGATGGCGCAATTGTCGTGACCACCGAAACGGGAACTGAAGTAATCGTGCCGTGCGATAGCATCGTCAACGGCGAGGACATGCTGCCCGATTCCTCCTTGAAAGATACGACGTCGATTGCCGAAACCTACGTAATCGGCGATGCTGCCGAGCCATTCAACATCGCCATGGCGATTCGCAGCGGCAACGATGTAGGACGCGCACTATAGCAAGCGTAATAAGCAGCCCCCTTGATACGGAGCCCGCAGCGCTAAGTGACTGCGGGCTCCGCTGTTTTCACCCTGCCCCATGGGGAAAATATTTTGCTGCTGCATACGAAAACCAGAGAGCCTCGAAGGGCTAAGCATTGCATGTCGCTTCACCTCACCTCGAAGTGTCATTCGCAGCAAAGAAAGCCCTCGACCCGAGCGAACGAATCGCCTTCGGTTGAGGGCTTCCACGGGAGGGGCTATCGCATACGGTATCTCAATCCGCCTTTGCACCTATATCAATCGTATCGACATGCAGCATCAGCAAAGCCATCCTACGCATCGAACTTTCCAGCCGCAAGATCGCGACCGAGCACATACCCGAATGTCAGGCAATTGATGCCGTAGCTATTGCCTGGAATAGCGAAGTTGTATGTATTGGCATACATATCGCCAACCATGGCACCTACATTGAACAGACCAGGGATGGGTTCGTCGTTTTCGTCGCACACTTCCATATCGACGCTTGTGCGCAATCCCCCCATGACGGTCATGAACATCGCATAATTGCGCGCCGCATAGAACGGTCCCGCCTCGTCGATACGGACCATAAAATCGGGGTTCTTACAGAAGTCCTCGTCAACGCCCTTATCACACAGCTCGTTATAGCGAGTGACGACAGCTTTCAGCTTCTCGGCATCGAGACCCAGCTGCGACGCCAAGTCATCCAGCGTATCGGCCTTGTAATACGATCCGTCTTCGGCTCCCGCATCCCACATGGCCACCAGTTCGTCGGGCGTAAGCGCCGGAAGCGTATAGTCCATACCGAAGGCATACCATTCGTGGCCCTTGTCCATGATTGCCTGGGGGTAATTGGCAGTCCAAATGCCCCATGCCTCATTATTGGGCTGCGAGAGCAAATGATTGGAGCTATAGGGAGACGAAATATCTTCGCGCTGATAACGCTCAGTATTGTCGTTCACATTCAATCCCATATGGAATCCGCAGGGTTCGTGGCTTCCGCCCCACGCACCCTGCATCATGGGAGCAGCAGGATAGGCATGCTGCCAAGCAGCCCCCGCCCACAATCCCATTTTCTGCCCGTCGCCGCCGTAAATACCAGTCAGATTGAAACTTGTGTTGTAGTCTATTTCAGCTTGTTCGTAACCGACAAGCGGCAGAACCTGCGGACAATAGGCCGCGAGCATTTCCTTGTCGTTTGAAAAATCGCCCGTTGCCAAGACGACGGCTTTGTGCGCGACGAATTTCACATATCCTTCGCCGTTCATCCTCGAAGCAACCACGCCTGTCACGCGGCCGCTTTCGCCTTCCTCGCGAATCAGCTGCTCGGCTTTCGTGTCATAGATGATTTCAACACCGTATTCCTGCGCTTTAGCCTCAAGCGCTTCGACCGCACCCTGCTGACCTGTCGACACCATACTCGAGTCGCCTTCGGTCGAGAACGCATGAGCATAGTTGGGTCCGAGATCGAATGTATTGTCACGCTCCATAATCACTTCGAGACCCGACTCGCGCGCAATATCAATCATCCAATTCATGGCCTCTTCGGAATGATTGTAGCCCTTCATCCATTTGCGTTGGTCTACGGCGAATGACGCCGCACGCATCTCATGGTAATAGAACGGCACGGGGTCGAACGGCTCTATTCCGAGCTCTTCCATGACCTTGGAATTGCGAGCATAATTCGACCCACCACGCGAGATAGGTGCACTTGCCGCCGAGAAAAGCGTTACCTTCGCACCCTTTTCCGCAGCAGATACCGCCGTAGTGAAGCCCGACATTCCTCCGCCGACCACGATGATGTCGTTTTCGATAGTTTCGGAAATATCTTCGTCGGCAATCGACTCAGGCGGAATCATGAACGACCATTTCGGCATACCGTCCGTAAGCTTAAGAACCGCTTCGGCCGATTCGACAGAACCCGATGCCAGCGAACCGGCAGCATCCTGAGAAGGCGCAAGCGCAGAACAACCCGCAAGCCCCGCCGCTGCGGCGCCGGCGGCACCTACAGCTCCTAGCTTCAGGAAGTCTCGACGCGAAACACCTTGCTTCGACCTGCGTTTCATTTCCCTCATAACGCATCCCTCCTCGAACGTTTTACAAGGCCGCCCGTATGCATGGCCTTGCATCCCTGAAGAAATCGTACGCGCGAAAACGCGCCTTGACGAGCAGCGGACCGTTGCGCCAACCGCAGCGATTCGTTGCGCACGCAGGCGTACGCCATTGTTCATTTGTCGGCGGTACGCTATAAAGCTGTTACACCGTAGGCATGTTGCAAGGAGGGGCACCATGGACATACGGCAGCTGGAGTATGTCGTCGAAACGGCGAAACGAGGCAGCTACACCAAAGCAGCCGATGCGCTGTTCGTTTCACGCCAAGGATTGAGCAAGGCCGTCAAAAACCTCGAAAAAGAAATCGGGCAAAGCCTTTTCCAAGGATTGAACGGGCATTTGAAAACAACGTCAATGGGCGAGGCCTTCATACAGGAAGCGTCGCCCATAGTGTCATCCTTCAAGAATTTGAATGAACGCTTTACACGACAAAACAGCAAGCAAGCCCCGAAGATGCTTTCGGTCGCCGCAGCTCACGGCGTCATGCTGTCCCT
>JAUNDR010000056.1 GCA_030525985.1 Slackia sp.
TGCGTACGCCTCGATGATATCGCCTATCACGCCGCCCAGGAAATAACCCAGAACGGGCATCAATCCCTGGAATACGCCGAACGCCGCCGGCAAAACGAAGAGACGCGCACGCGATGTTCCTCGATAGCAAAACGCATTCGATACGGTAACCGCGAACGCATCCATGGCCAAGGCGACACCCAAAACGACGATTTCAGCTACGCTCACGACAAAACCCCCTGTCCCCATTGCATGATCGCGCAGATGAAAATGGGGGCGAATGCGGCAGGAAGATAATTGGCCACTTTGATATCGGTGATCTTCAGCATATTCAAGCCGATAGCAAGCAGAAGCAGGCTTCCGGCGCACACCATTTCATTGATGACGGCATCGGTCAAAAACGGCGCGAGCAGGCTGGCGCCCAAGCTCAAAAGAGCTTCGTAGGCGAACACGGCGAACCCTGAAAACGGAACGCCCACGCCGAGCGTGGTGGCCATCACCATAACCACCACCATGTCGATCACCGCCTTCGCGAACAGCGTGGAGTGGTCGAGCTGCAAGCCGCTTTGCAACGATCCGAGCACCGCCATCGATCCGATGCAGATGAAAAGCGACGAGGAGATGAAGCCGTCGGAAAAATTGCCTAAAGCGGTCGACCCCCGAAATGCCCGGTCTATCTTGGACTGCACCCAATCGCCGAACCGGTGGACCCATCCGTCGATGTCGATGGCGAATCCGATAAGGCCGCCGACGACGATCGAGAGCACCGCGACCACGACATCGCCGCCCTTGACCATTCCCTGAACGGCCACAAGGATGACGCACAACCCCAGACCCTTCATCAGAAAATCGCCCAAATCGTTCGGCATGCGGCGCTTGAACAGCAGACCGAGCACGCCGCCGAAGACGGTCGCGATGCCGTTGACGAGCGATCCCAGAATAATCACGGCGTCCTCCTTCTATCGCCATACACGAAAAAACATCTTCCGAAAGCCGAAAGCAGGCACGATGGCGTCTTTCGGCAGCGCACCGGCGCGCATGCGACTTCACCCGCGTCCGCAGGCTACCGCATAGTTGCGCCGAAAGCCGCCATTGGAATGCGGCGCGCAGCAGCGCTCGGCTCCCCACGCGGCGCAAGAGGGCGCAATGCGCACAGATGCGCGCACGCTAGTTTTCGCGCGCTTTCTCCGAGCCTTTCGCCCGCGCATCGACCTTGCGCTTCGTTACGCTCGCATCGCCGAACGTGGCCGCCACTTCCTTGTCGAGCTTACGCAGAATAGGCAGCGTTCCCAGAAGGATGCCGCCGATAGACACCGCCACGCCCGCGATGACGAACCAATTCGCGACGCCGGTGAACTCCGCGCAGGTTCCCGCCAAGGCCAGGCCGATCGGAGAAGAAAGCGCCGTCACCGTGGTGAACAACCCCATGACGCGACCCATCTTCTCGGGAGGAACGCGCTTCTGGAACACCGCGAGCAGCGGACCGTTGAAAAACGCCTCGACCACGCCCGAAACGCCTGTCAGGATAACGAAGAAGACGAACATATCGGGAGTCAGCAGGCCCGTCAGCACCAAGATGACGCCCGCGCCGAAGCCCGAAAGGGCCACCAGGCGCAAAAGACGCCTGCCGCCTCCCCAGACGAACAGGATGCCCATGCCGACAAGCGAGGTGACGCCGTAGGCCGCTTCGACCATCGAAGCCATATAGCCGTCGCCATTGAACTGGTCGTAAGTCATCAAGGGGAAAAGCGAGTTGATGCCCGCATACATCGCCATCACGCCCATGACGATTCCCGCCATGACCAGCAAGCCGCGATCGGCATTGAGCGTTGCGAAACCGGCCTTGAGGCTTTTGATGGGATGGCGCGCCTCGTCGCTCGTGTCGTGGAAATCGGGAATCTTCGCCGTGGCGATGGTGAGCACCGCCGCAGCGCAACCGAGAGCGTTGAGGAACAGCACCATCTGAAAACCGATGACGGTATACAGAAAGATTCCGAACACCGGTCCCACGATCAGCGCCAACGACCAGAGGCTCTGATTCAGCGTATTGATGCGCACGAGATGGCGCTTGGGAACGAGCAGCGGCATGGTAGATTCCATGGCGGGAATATGAAACGCCTGGCCCACGCTGCGCAAAGCGCTCATAGCAAGCACCAGCCCCACCGAAACATGCCCCATCATGATGATCAATCCCATGATCAGCGCCATGGCTCCTACGAACGCATCGGCCGCCATCAGCACGTATTTCCTATTGAAGCGATCGGCTATCACGCCGCCGATCGGGGAAAGCAGCCCTTGCGGCAGCATCGAGCAAAGCGAGGCGATCGCCAACATGAAAGCCGAATCGGTGCTCTCCGTGACATACCAGATGCCGGCATACATCGACGAGTATGCGGTCAGAATAGAAAACGCCTGGCCTATCCAAATCGTCACGACGACGCGTTTCCAGCTATGGGGCAGTTCCGGCAACGCCTGATTCCGGTCGTCCGCCGCGACCTGACCCTCTTCTTTTGTCGAAAGCTCATCTCGAGTCATGCCCATATGCCATCCGTTTGTCCGTTTTGCCTTTTCCTCGATACTAGCAAGGGCGCTCCTTGACCGCCATAGCGAAAAATGCTCCGACGGGCGATTTCAAACTCCCTCCATCTGCACGAAAGCACGAAACGGCACCCCTGCGGCTTCATGCGTCAAGGTCGTTCGCCGACCGCAGCGAGACGCAGGCGTTGCGCCACCGTACGCACGCCGCTTTACGCAGCGCGCATTCCGCATTCGCGAGAAGAGCAATCGATGGCCATGTCCCCGTACGCCGCGAACCCCCGCGCCGCCAGTGTTTCGCGCGAAACACCCTATGCCTTGCGACCTCCGCCATAGGCGCTTTTGCGCCCAGCGGCGAACGCGCTTCCCTTGCGGGCGGTTTTCTTCAAATCGGCAAGCACATCTTTCTCGGTTGCGCCCTCCACCTGCGCGCGCAATTTGACCACCTGGTCGCGCAATCGAGCGGCCTGCTCGAAATCCATGCTCGCCGAAGCGGCCGCCATTTCTTCTTCCATGCTTGAAATCACGCGCATCACTTCCGACCGAGACAGCTCAGCCAGCGTTTTGTTCACATCTTCGGCGCTTCCTACCTCGTTGCCGTCGCCATCGGACATGAAGCCCATGACGTCGTTGATGGCTTTGCGCACCGTTTGCGGCGTGATGCCGTGTTCTTCGTTGTACTGCATCTGCAATGCGCGGCGGCGCCTGGTTTCTGAAATAGCCGTGCCCATGGAATCGGTCGTTTTATCGGCATACATAATCACCTGCCCCGAAGCGTTGCGCGCAGCGCGGCCGATCGTCTGGATGAGGCTGCGATGATTGCGCAGGAACCCCTCTTTATCGGCATCGAGGATGGCCACCAGGCTCACCTCGGGCAGATCGAGGCCTTCGCGCAGCAGATTGATTCCCACCAGCACATCGAACTCGCCCTTGCGCAATGCGCTTAAGATTTCGACGCGCTCGAGCGTGGCGATGTCGGAATGCATATAGCGCGCTCGGATTCCCTGATCGAGCAAGTGGTCGGTCAAATCTTCCGCCATCTTCTTCGTCAGCGTGGTGATCAACACGCGTTCGTCGCGTTCGGCGCGCTCCTTCGCCTCTTCGATGATGTCGTCGATCTGGCTGGCGATCGGACGCACGATGATTTCGGGGTCGAGCAGGCCCGTCGGGCGGATGATTTGCTCCACCTGGTTCTGCGTGACCTTCTCTTCATAGTCGCCCGGCGTCGCCGATACGTAGATGAATTGCGGAATACGCTGCTCGAACTCGTCGAAACGCAGCGGACGATTATCCAGGCAGCTCGGCAAGCGGAAGCCGTGCTCCGCAAGCGTCACCTTGCGGCTGCGGTCGCCTTCATGCATGCCGCGAATCTGCGGCACCGTGACATGGCTTTCGTCGATGATGCACAAGAAATCGTCGGGGAAATAATCGAGCAGCGTATATGCCGGTTCGCCCGGTTCACGCCCGTCGAGATGACGTGAATAGTTCTCGATGCCGCTGCAGAACCCCATGGTTTCAAGCATTTCCAAATCGTAGCTCACGCGCATTTCGAGCCGCTGCGCTTCGAGCAGCTTCCCTTCCGCCTTGAATTGCGCCAGACGATCGCGCAGCTCCTCCTGAATGCTCTTGATGGCGCGGTCCATTTTCGGGCGGGCCGTGACATAATGCGACGCGGGCCAGATGGGAAGCGCCTCGTATTCGTTGAGCGCTTCGCCCGTCACATTGTCTATCTCTTGGATGCTCTCAATTTCATCGCCCCAGAATTCGACGCGCACGGGATTGTCCGCGTAGGGTGGAAAAATATCGAGGGCATCGCCGCGTACGCGGAACGTGCCGCGCTTGAGTTCGTAATCGTTGCGGTCGTATTGGATATCAATCAGCTCGTGGATCACGTCATCGCGTTCGGCGGATTTCTCCTTATCCAAAAACACCGCCATGCCCGCGTAGTCCAGGGGCGACCCGATGCCGTAAATGCAGCTGACCGATGCCACCACGATGATATCGCGACGCGAAAGAAGGCTCGAAGTGGCGGCATGACGCAGCTTTTCCACCTCTTCGTTGATCGAGGCGTCTTTCTCGATAAAGGTATCCGTGGAAGGAACGTAGGCTTCGGGCTGATAGTAATCGTAATAGCTCACGAAATACACCACGGCATTGTGCGGGAAGAACTCCTTGAGCTCGGCGGCAAGCTGCGCGGCGAGCGTTTTATTCGGGGCCATGACCAACGTGGGCTTTTGCACCGCCTCGATGACCTTCGCCATGGTGAAAGTCTTTCCCGATCCGGTGACGCCGAGAAGATTCTGATAGCGCAGACCGCGCCGAACCCCGTCGGCGAGAGCCTCGATCGCCTGAGGCTGGTCGCCCGCCGGCTCATAGGGGCTTTCCACCCGAAACGGCGTGGAAGCAAGACGCACCTCGGGAAGCTTGCCTTCCATGGAGGCGCCTTCTATGTTTTGCAGATGGGACGACATAGACGTGCTCCTTTGTCTCGGAAATCGACGGCGCATGCATGCGACCGCCCGGCCTCGAATCGCACGATCAGCATAGCACATATTCGAAATTAGCGAACATATATTCGTAATTTACAAAGAAAACCATCGCATTCGCACGAGGAAATCCCAACACCGCCCGCCGAACGCCGCACCGCATTCCATCGGCGAAACGGGCCCCGCCGCGTCAGCTGCGGCGCACCACCTTCGCGATGCCCGACGCCCACCGTCCGTTCAAGATATCCACCAGCCCCTCCACCACCGCGAAAGGAATGCCCGCCGACGTGAACGAGCGCAGCGGCATATCGGCGGCTATCTCGTCCATCATGGCCTTCATGTCGTCGTTCATGCGCTTCGCCGTGCGCGCCATCAAAAGGTCGACGATGCGAAACGCCTGACGCCCGAGAAACGTCGTCGCCAGATCGCTCACCGGCGAGTCAGGCGTGAAGGGCCTGACGGGGCGACGCGGCGGCAAAGGCTTGGCGTAAAGCGCCGCGAAGGCATCGTCGGAAAACCCTCCGGGCCTCACTTCGTAATACGGGGCAAGCGCTTCGCGATCGACGGGCGCCTGCCGCTTCGCAAGCTCGACGGCGAACGGAGCGCGCCCCGCAACAAGGTCTATTTCGCAGGTCAAACGGACATCGCGGCTCGACGCGCAGAACAAGACGCGGTAGCGACCCTCCTCGATGCGCCACGACCCATCCGATACATCCCAAAAACGAAAGGCCCGCTCGTCGACGGTCATGCGAACACGCGCGCTTTCGCCGGGGGCGAGGGTCACCTTCGAAAACGCAGCCAAACGACGCGGCTCGCCGAACACCGTGCGCTGCAAAGGCTCAATGTAAAGCTGCACCGTTTCCGCGCCCTCGCACGCGCCCGAATTCGTCACCGTGCACGATGCCACGACCGCATCCCGCGTTACCGAAACGGCGGCGGCATCGTAAGAAAACGTCGTATACGACCTGCCGAAACCAAACGGATAGGCGGGATCGATCCCTGCTGCGTCGAAATATCTATACCCTGTAAAGATGCTCTCGCGATATAGAACCTCGCGGTCCGTATCGGGAAATTTCCGCCCGAGCGCCGTATCCTGCAAACGAACGGGCCAGGTCTCGGCAAGCTTTCCGCTCGGATTGACGCGGCCCAACAGGATATCGACTGCGGCATGCCCGCCCCGGCACCCCGACAAGTACATCAGAAGAACGGCGGCAGGCGAATCGCGCCACGGCATTTCCATCGGAGAGCCGCCCTGCAGCACCACGACGGTTTTCGGATTGGCGGCGCATACGCGCTCGATCAGGGCGACATGCCCTTTCGGCATCACCATGAGCTTGCGGTCGAACCCTTCGGATTCGAATCGGTCGGGAAGCCCCGCGAACACCACGGCGACATCGCTTCGCGCGGCAAGGGCCGCCGCCTCTTCAAGCTGCTCATCGGAAGCATCGCCCGTCGCCGCATCGTAGCCCTGGGCGTAGTCCGCCTCTATGCGGGCGTCGAGAAACGCGCTCCACGGATCGTCCAGCCGCACCGGGTCGATGCGCGACGACCCCGCCCCCTGATAGCGTGGAAGCAGCGCGAACGACCCGATGACCGCCACTTTCGCGTCGGACGACAGCGGAAGGATGCCGTCGTTTTCAAGCAAAACGGCGCTTTCGCAGGCCGCCCGATAGGCGATTTCCGCATGGCGATCGTAATCGCACTCGTATGCGGTCTGCCTGCCCTGACGGGCCCTGCGCTCCAAATCCGCCACATGAAACGCCGCCTCGTCGAGCGCATCGGGCGAAAGCTCCCCCGATAAGACAGCCCGTTCCACCGCATCCGCATAATCGCCGCGCGGTCCCGGCATGCACAGGTCGAGACCTGCGGCGACGGACGCGACGCTTTCGCTCGCGGCGCCCCAATCCGATATCGTCGCCCCCGCAAAGCCCCATTCGCCGCGCAGCACATCGCGCAAAAGCCACGGATGTTGCGAGCAATAGGTGCCGTTGAGCCTGTTGTATGCCGTCATGACCGCCCACGGATGCGCCGTGCGAACCACGTGCTCGAACGGCGCGAGGTACATCTCGTGCAAAGCGCGCTCGTCGATGACCGAATCGCCCACCATGCGCGCATGTTCTTGATTGTTGCCCGCCAGATGCTTCACGCACGCGCCCACGCCGCGGCTCTGAATGCCGCGCACCATGGCGGCGCCCAAAACGCCCGACACGTACGGGTCTTCGCTGAAATATTCGAAATTGCGGCCGCACAGAGGGCTTCGCTTCATGTTGACGCCGGGGCCGAGCACCACGTCGACATGCTGGTCGCGCGCCTCTTCCCCGATGGCCGCGCCCACTTCCTCGACCAACGATTCGTCGAACGAGCATGCCAGGGCGCTTGCCGTAGGAAAGCACGTCGCCGGGTTGCTTTTATGGATTCCCAGATGGTCGGAGCCTTTCTCCTGTTTCCTCAAGCCATGGGGGCCGTCGGAAAACGTCACCGAGGAAATGCCGTGCGACTCGATGGGAACGGATTTCCAATGAGAAGCGCCCGCGAGAAGCGAAGCCTTTTCGGCCGTCGTCAAGGAAGAAACTGCAGCACCGGCATCCATGGTCGCTCCGTTCTGTCTGTCTTTTCCGCGGCGCAAGAAACACCCGTCGGGCGGAAAGAGGATTCGAGGGCATTGTAGCCGCGAAGCCGATGCCTATCCGCAGACGCGCAAGGCGTTGCCGAATGGAGGAAAATCATCCGCGGAATCTTCGATCACGCGCCCAGATCGGCCCAGACCGCCTCGACCGAACGGCGCGTCTGCTCGATGCCGGCGCCGTTGTCGATCACGTAATCGGCTATGGCGGCGCGCTGTTCATCGCTCGGCTGGCACGCGATGCGGGCGCGCACGTCGCACTCCGTCTGCATGCCGCGCTCGCATGCGCGCGCGATGCGCACGTCTTCGGGGGCAGCGATCGCCACGACAGCATCCGCCCACGAGAACGCCTCGCGCACCATATCGCCCGATGTCACTTCCACGATAACCACCTCGTGCGATTTCCCCAGGTCATCGACACGCCTGAAGCACTCATCCATAATGGCGGGATGCGTAATCGCGTTGAGCGTTCGCGTATGCTCGATGGAATCGAACGCCACGGCGGCAAGACGGGAGCGCACGACGCGACCCTCATCGAAAATCGCATCGCCGAACGCCGTCCGCAGCGCTTCCTTGACAGCGGGAAACGTCAGCGCCTCATGGCCGATTTCATCGAGCTTCACCACGCCGGCGCCCCATGCGGCGAAAAGCCCGCATACCGTTGACTTGCCCGAACCGATGCCTCCGATAAGAGCGACTTTCTTCATGGCCTCCCCCTTTCGCAATGCCGATGCCGCGCCGAAACTAGCAGCGGTCGGCGATTTCCCGGATAAGACGCGCCGTGTCGTCCCAGCCGAGGCACGGATCGGTAATCGACTGCCCATAGGTCATCGCATCGCCGATTTCCTGGCAGCCTTCCACCAGATAGCTTTCGATCATGACGCCTTTGACGAATTCGCGCAGATCGATGCTGCGCTTCCGCATGCGCATCACCTCGTCGACGATGCCTATCTGGTCTTTGAACTTCTTATCGGAGTTCGCATGGTTCGCATCGATCACGACCGCGGGATTTTCGAGCCCCTGCGCGCGATAGGCCTCCCAAAGCCGCATGCAATCGTCGTAACGGTAGTTCGGAACCGCGGCTCCATATTTGTCCGTGCCACCGCGCAAAACGGCATGGGCAAGCGGATTGCCGTCGGTGGATACCTCGCGCATGCGATAGATGAACCGCTGGGGATTGTGCGCCGCCGCCACCGAATTGAGCATGACCGTCAGATCGCCGCTCGTGGGATTCTTCATGCCGACGGGAACATCGATGCCCGACGCCATCAGACGGTGCTGCTGATTTTCGACCGAACGCGCCCCCACGGCCTCGTACGAAAGAACGTCGTCGAGATACGCGCGGTTTTCGGGATAGAGCATTTCGTCGGCCGCTGTCAGACCGCTTCGCTCCATGGCTCGAACATGCATGCGACGAACGGCCTCGATTCCCCCGACAAGATCGGGGGCGCTTCGAGGATCGGGCTGATGGAGCATGCCTTTGTATCCCATGCCTGCCGTGCGCGGCTTGGTCGTATAGATGCGCGGAATCAGAACGACCCTGTCGGAAACGAGCCGGGCAAGCTCGCCCAGCCTGTCGACGTATTCGCACACCGAGTCCTCGTTGTCCGCCGAACACGGCCCGACGATAACGAGGAACTTATCGGAATTCCCCGTAAGCACATCGCGAATCTCCGCATCGCGGCGCGCCTTCAATGCGACAAGCTCGTCGGTCAGGGGATATTCCGCCTTCAATTGCTCGGGCGTGGGCAGAATCCTGCCCCCGTGCATTCCCATCGAATATCCCCCTTCCCTGCGTGTTGTATGCGGATGGATCCCTATCGAATATCACGACCGTTTCGCGTCAGCGATTCTATGACGCCGCCCCCGAGAACGACATCGTCGTCGTAGAACACGGCATACTGGCCCGGAGCCGTAGTGGCCTGGGGCTCTTCGAGCTCGATGCGCACACGCGTTGCACCGGCGGAAGCGTCTGCCGCATCGCAGTGCACGATACGGCACGGCGCCGCATTCTGGCGGTAACGCAATTTCACCGAGCACGGAAACGAGCCGTCCGCCTTGCAGGCCTCGGCAACCACGTCGGGCGAAACCGCCTGCCAGAGCGCATCTTTCACGCATACGCCGTCGATCGAGGCTTCGGAGACGAACGCAACCACGAGCTCGTTTTCTTCGAAGCGCTTGCCCACCACGTAATACGGCTCGGGCGCACCGCCGATATCGAGCCCCTTGCGCTGGCCCATCGTATAGCGATGAAGCCCCTCGTGGCTTCCCACGACACGTCCGTCGAGCGTCACGATGGCGCCGCGCCTTCCAGCAAGGCCCCGCTCGCTTAGAAAGTCGAGGTGCGAGCCGTGAATGAAGCAGATATCCTGGCTATCCGACTTCGACGCCACGGGCAGGCCCCACGAAGCGGCAAGGTCGCGAATGTACGCCTTGCCCTGAGCGATGCTTCCCAGAGGAAGAAGCAACCGGGCCAAAACATCCTGCGAGAGCAACGAGAGCATGTAGGACTGGTCTTTCGGCAGATACGCCGCACGCGCAATGGCGAAACGACCGTCGCGGCGCACGACCTTGGCATAGTGACCCGTGGCGATAAACGGGCAACCCTGCTCGTCGGCCGCCTCTATAAGAGAAGGAATCTTGCACGACCTGTTGCACGCCACGCACGGACTGGGCGTTTCTCCCGAAGCGTAGGCTTCCACGAAAGGATCGACGACCGTGCAGGAAAAGCGTTCCGTGCAATCTTTAACGACATGGGCGATGCCCAGCATATCAGCCACCGCACGCGCATCGGCAACGGCATGGCGCGTGGCTTCATCGTCCACGAAAACACACGTCACACCCACCACGTCGAAGCCCGCATCCATAAGCATGCGAGCGGAAACGGACGAATCCACACCGCCGCTCATGCCCAAGGCAACGCGGCGCGGCATCGTTTCGTCGATATGTTCAGCGAATGAAATCACGGCGTTATTCTAAAGCAAGCCCGATTGCTTCATTGCGCAAGAGCGCTTTTTCCTCGAATTCAAGGAACGTCCATGGCATCCGACGATTTCCCGATCGATTCCGCCAGCAGTCTTACGGCATCCGAAAACCGGGCGATGGCGGCAAGTCCCGCATCGGTCGGCCCGCTTTCCGAAAGGCAAACCGTCCGAAAGATTGTCCGCTTCGCTCTTTTGCAGCGCGCCTGCTTCGCACGTACGGCACATATGGACAGTCGAATGAAGCGACGAAAGAAGGAACCGACCGACAAAAAAAGCGACCCCGAAGGGTCGCTTTTCATGCGAAGATTCCGGTTCGAGAATCAACTGCGCGATGACGCGATGTTATTCGGCGTCGGCAGCCTTCTCGGCCTTCTTCTTGGGCTGACGGGGCTCGGGAGCCTGAATGGACTCGTCGACCTCGATCTCGAAGCCCAGCTCGTCGGCGGCAGCCTTCATGGACAGGCTGATGCGACGACGGTCGGGGTTGATCTCCATGACCTTGACCTTGACTTCCTGGCCGACCTTGACGACCTGAGCCGGGGTATCGATATGCTTGGCAGCCATCTCGGAGATGTGAACCAGGCCCTCGACGTTGTTGCCGAGCTCGATGAACGCACCGAAGGGAAC
>JAUNDR010000057.1:0-1642 GCA_030525985.1 Slackia sp.
GGTGTAAAGCGGCAGCTCGAGGCTTTCGATGGTCTGGTTGAAGCCGAACTTCTCGGCGGTTTTCACCAGCAGGTCGGCGCCCACTTTGTCGGCTCCGAGCGCGCCGAACGCCGTGTTCGACGACACCTCGGTGGCGCGCTTGAGCGTGATCGACCCGTAGCCCACGTCGTTGGCGTTGGTCACCTTCGCGTTGCCTATTTCGGCGAATGCGGGCGCTTCGACCTGGGTCGTTGCGTCGGCAAGGCCGTTTTCGACCAGCGCGGTCAGCGTGACGAGTTTGAAGGTGGAGCCGGGCGCGTAAAGCGCGTTGGTCGCGCGGTTGATGAGCGCGCCGCCCGAAGGGTCGGCTCCGGCCGCGACGCTTTCGAGCAGGGCGTCCACATCGGCGTTGGAATACGCCGGAGCGCTGGCGCTTGCCAGCACGGCGCCCGTTTCGGGGTCGAGCGCCACCACGGCGCCCTTGTAGCCCTGCAGTACCTGCTCGGCCGTCTGCTGGATTTTCGAGTTCAGCGTGAGGACCACGTCGTTGCCGGGGGTGTTCACGCCTGCGAAGTGGTTCACCACGTCGGACCAGCTGGCGAAGTTCTCCTGGCCTTTGAGCGTGTCGTTCATGGATTGCTCGATGCCCGAAAGACCGTATTGCTGCGAGTAGTAGCCCACCACGTGGCTGGCGAGGCTTCCTTGCGGATAGGTGCGCAGGTAGGTTCCGTCTTCTTGCTGCACGCTTTCCGCCAGCACCACGCCGTCGTAGGTGTTGATCGACCCGCGCTCGGTGCGCGCTTCCTTATACAGCGTGTGGTTGTTGCCGGGATAGCTCTGATACTCGTCGGCCATGAACACCATGATGTAGGTGAGGTTGGCCACGAGCGCGGCGAACAGCAGCGCGAACGCGACCATGGTGGAGGTCAGGCGTTTGCCCAGCGCCACGCGGCCGAGCACGCCCGTGTCGTTGGCGCCGCGTCCGGCTCCGTGCGCGCCGAGCGCGCGCATGCGCATGGTGCCGTCTTTGATTTCCGAATTGATGCCCGTGCCTTCGTCGCCGCAGCGCAAAAGCAGGCCGACGCCGATGAAGCTGGCGAGAAGCGACGAGCCGCCCTGGCTGATGAAGGGCAGGGTGAGGCCGGTCAGCGGGATGAGGCGCGTGACGCCGCCCACGATGATGAACGCCTGCAGGACGATGGTCACCGTGACGCCCACGGCCACAAACGAGCTCACGTCGCTTTTCGCGCGCGCCGCGGTGGCGAAGCCGCGCACCGCCAGGCAGAGGAACAAAAGCAGCACGCCGGCGCCGCCGAGCAGGCCGGTTTCTTCGGCGATGGCGGCGAAGATGAAGTCGGATTCCACGACGGGGATGTTTTGCGCCAGGCCGCTGCCCACGCCGACGCCCGTCAGCCCGCCGTCGGCGAGCGAATAGATCGACTGGCAGAGCTGATATCCCGTTCCCATGGCGTCGGAGAACGGATCGAGCCAGGTGTTCACGCGGATTTGGATATGGCCGAACGCCGCATAAAGCACGATGCAGCCGAGCGCCGCCAGGCCGAAGCCCACGATGAGGAACATCTTCTTGCCGCTCGCCACGTAGAGCATGGTGAGGAAGAGCACGAAGCACACGAGCGCGCTGCCGAGGTCTTTCTCGAACACG
>JAUNDR010000057.1:1652-10347 GCA_030525985.1 Slackia sp.
GAACACGGCGATGGAAAACGACACGCCCCACATGATGAGCAGCGGCACGATGGTGGCGGCGTCGGGCAGGTAGAAGCGGCCCACGCGCACGGTGAACACTGAGAGCATCTCGCGGTTTTGCGCCAGGTAGGAGGCGAGGAAGATGACGATGCAGACCTTCGCGATTTCGCCCGGCTGGAAGCTGAACGAGCCGATTCTGATCCAGATGCGGCTGCCGAGCACTTCTTGTCCGAGCCCGGGAATCATGGGCATGAGCAAAAGCACGATGCCGACTATCATGAAGGTGTATTTGTAGCGTGCGAGCTTATCGAGATTGCGCACGACCGCCAGCACGCCCACCATGAGCGCTATGCCTAGGAAAAGCCACATGACCTGGCGTATCGCCAAATCGGGGGCAAGGCGCGTGACGAATGCGATGCCGATGCCCGACAGCGCGAACACGACGGGCATGATCGCCGGGTCGGCGTTTTTGGCGAAGATGCGCACGCCGATATGGGCGACGACGAACGCGCCGAACAGCCCGACGGGAACAGCGAGCGTTTCGAGCGAGAGCGCGGTGCCCTCGCTGACGAGCACCATGGAGAACAGCAGCACCACGACGGGCGCCGCCAGGCAGAGCAGCAAAAGCTCGGTATTGCGGCGCGTCATGCGGCATCACCTGCTTCGGTCGTTTCGTTCGCGTCGCGCGTATCCGCATCGTCGGCGGGGGCGTCGGCGCTCTTTTCGTGCGCCGCTTCGTCATCTTCGGCATCGGCGCGCTCGGTGAGTTTCTCGCGCGCGGGCGCGGTGTCTTTCTCGTATTCTTCGACCTGAGTTTTCCAGGTTTCGACAAGCGCGTCGGCATCTTCGACGGAGTCCACCTTGATGCCGTTGGCAAGGCGTTCGCGCACGTTGGCGGGCAGACCGTCGAGGTTGTCGACGGCGAGGCCGGTGTCGTGGTCGAACTGCGAGAAGGAAAGCCCCGCTATCTCGCCGGGCATGCCGCGATACACCGCGACGGTGCCGTCCTTCTCGGCGAGATACGCCGTGTGGTCGAGGTATGCCGCCGACCCGGCGGCCACGCCGATCAGCACCAGAACGAAGGCGATGACGGCGAGAATGGCGCCGATGCGTCCTTTGCGGGTTTGCTTTTTGATGATGGCTTCGGCGTTGCTCGGCACGTCCACCACCACGGCGGTGATGTTGTCGTAGCCGCCTGCGGTGATCGCCTCGTTCACGAGCGCCGCGGCGCAGCGCTGCGGGTCTTTGATTCGCTCAAGGGTGCTTTCGAGCAGCGAATCGTCCACCATGCCCGACAAGCCGTCGGAGCACAGCAGGAGCCGGTCTCCGGGCGTGACGTTCATTTCGTAGATGTCGGGCAGGGTGGAAGGGTCGCTTCCCAGCGCGCGCGTGATCACGCTGCGCTGCGGATGGACGCGCGCCTCTTCGACGGTGATCTGGCCGCTTTCGATCAGATCGGCCATGAGCGAATGGTCGCGGGTGATGCGCTGGAGCGCGCCTTCGTGCAAAAGATAGGCGCGAGAATCTCCCACCTGTGCTACGACCAGGCGTTTTCCCGAAAGCATGGCGGCGGTCATGGTGGTGCCCATGCCTTTGCGGCCGATGCCTTCGGCGGCTGCGCGGATCACGGCGTGGTTCGCCGCCACCACGGCGCGCGCCAAATCGTCGCCGTCGGCCGTCTCGGGCGCGTTGGCGACGAGGGTCTGGATGGCTATCTCGCTTGCGACCTCGCCTGCGGCGTGGCCGCCCATGCCGTCGGCCACCGCATAGAGAGGAGGCGTGACGGCAAGGCTGTCTTCGTTGTGCTCGCGCACCAGACCGACGTCGGTGCGCGAGCCGTATGAGGGCATGGCGCCTTTGGCGTGCCGCCCGCGTGCGCCGCTGCGCTTCGCCGCCGCCACTATTCGTACCTTACGCGTATGGCGACGTCGCCCACGTTCACCACGTCGTTGCTTTTAAGAACCGTGGGCTCGGCGATGCGGTGTCCGTTGACGGCGGTGCCGTTGGTGGAGCCGAGGTCTTCCACGAAAAGGTTGGCGCCCATTAGGCTGAAGCGCGCATGGCGCGCGGAAACGTAGCCTGCGCCGATGACGATGTCGGCTCCCGGGGCGCGGCCCACGATGACCGGCCCGCGCACGGCCATCTTCACGCCGCGCAGCTCCTTCGGACCGCGTTCGACCGAAAGGCCCCAGCTCTTTTCTTTTTTGCGCTGACCTTTGACCAGGCCGATTCCCGTCTTCATGATGGCGAAGAGGAACAGGTAGAGCAGCGCCACGAAAACGAGGCGTCCGACAAGCAGGATGACGTCAATCACGCGAGGCTCCTATCGCTAGCGCAGCGAGAACACGAGCTCGGTCATGCCGAGCGCGATGCGGTCGCCGTCGGCGAGGCCGCGTCGGGAGACGGGCATGCCGTTGACGAAGGTTCCGTTGGTGGAGCCCAGGTCGGTGATGACCCAGACGCCCCGGGGTTCGAACGCCACCTGCGCATGCTGGCGGCTGACGTTGAGGTCGTTGAGCACGATGTCGTTGCCCGTTTCGCGGCCGACGAGCACGCGGCTGGTGGCAAGGTCGTAGGACCTGTTGGAATTCGCGTCGATCAAGCGCGCACGCACGGCCGCCCCGTTGGCGACGGGGTTTGCTTGGGCGGCGCCTGCGGTGAAGGCGACGGTATGCGGCGTGGCGCCGTATGCGGGGGCCTGCATGTTGCGGCCTGCGGGCGGATATGCCGCGGGGTTTTGCACGGCGGCCGCAGGCTGCGGCTGATAGGCGCGGGCCGCGCCGTAGGGGTCGCCCGCCTGGGGCGCGTAGGGCTGGGCGGGGTCGGGGATGCCGTGGGCTCCGAAGCCCTGCGGAGCATAGGCGCCTTCGGCCGGTGCGGCCGGCGCCTGCACGCGCGCATGGGCGGCGTGAGCGCCGTGCTGCGCTTCGTCCGCGTTGTCGCGGTAGTCTTCGAAATTCTTGCTGTCGAAGGTGTACTCGCCGTAATCGATGGAGTAGTCGATTTCGTTTTCGGGAACGTAGGGCAGCGGCGGCTTGGCAGCGGGCGCCTCCTGGAAATCGGGGAAGGCGTCGGCGTTGCGGCCCTGCGCGGCGAATGCCTGGGGCTCGCCTGCGGGCTCGTAGGGGGTCGGCTGCGCGGGGGCGTTTTGCGGATGCGCGGCATTGCGGCCGGCGTTCGCCATGCCGTAGCGCTGCATCTCTTCGGCGCGAAGCTGCGCGACGATCGGCGCGCTGACCACTTCGGCGATGACATCGAATTTGCCATGCTTGAGGCCGTCGTCTACGATGAAGCGCACGAGGGGGTGGCCGTCCATCGATAGCCCCTCATTGGCGGCGCTTGAGGCAAGGCGCGTTTCGCATTCGCCCGCGAGCGTGGGATAGAAGCCGAACAGGCGCTGGTCGTCGTCGGGATTGACGAGCACGGTGTAGAGCGTGGGCGCGAACTGCTTGCCGGCGCTCACCACTTTTTCGCGGCGCATCTGCTTTTCGGCTTTTTTCATTATCTGAACGGGGGAGATGGGCGACTTCTGCATCTTGCCTGCGGCACCCTCGAAGGTGTCTTCCATCTTGCCCTCGAACTTAGAGAAAAATCCCATAGTCGACTCAAGCCTTTCTGCGTTTCCGGTTCGTGAGCTTAAAGTATATATAGTAATCTTTCCGCGTTAACGAAAGGCTTGGTGGCGTGCAAAATCTTATCTTGAACAGATATCGTCCGCTCGACGTCGCGGGCAAGGGCGGCTATGGCACCGTGCAGGTCGCATGGGACATGCGCATCCAGCGCCGCGTGGCTATCAAATGCCTTCAGCTGGACACGCTTTCTTTCGCCGGCGCCCCGCGCGACATCCCCGGGCTTGAAGAGGCGCGCACCGCCGCGATGCTTTCCGACCCGCACATTGTGGGCGTGTACGATTTCGAGGTCGAAGGTTCCATGGCGTATTTGATCATGGAGTACATGGACGGCATCACGCTGACCGAGCTGATGCGCATGGCGGGCGGGCCGCTGCCCCTCGACGTGCTGACGTGCGTGTTCGAGTCGGTGGCGCATGCGATCGAGGTCGCCCATGAAAACCAGGTGCTTCACTTGGATATCAAGCCCGACAACGTGCTGATCAACCGCCAAGGCCGCGTGAAGGTGGCGGATTTCGGCCTTGCCCAGCTTTCGCACGAGGCGGGCTTCGGCAAGGCGGCGGGCGGCACCATCGGTTACATGCCGCTCGAACAGATGCGCCTCGAGGCGCTCGATGTGCGCACCGATGAGTGGGCCCTGGCGGCGTTGACGTACCAGATGCTGACGGGCGACAACCCGTTTTTCGCCTATGACCTGGCGGGAGCGCAACGCGCCATCGAAGAGGCGGAGATCGTGATTCCCTCGCTTGCCCGGGGCGATGTGAGCGAAGAAGTGGACGAGGCGGTGTTCGGCGCCTTGGCTATCGACCGTGCGGACCGGTTCGAATCGGTGACGCTGTTCGCCGAGGCCATGACGCCTCATTTGGGCGACGCCCGTCGCGGCGAGAAGCAGCTGGCGGTTATCGTGGGCGATGCCTGCGCCGACGAGGAGGAAGAGGAGCCGGTCGACGGCACCGACGAGATGCCCGCCGTGGCGCGCGTGCGCTTCGGGATCGCCGAGAAGCTGCGTGGCGGAATCGGCGAGGCGATCGGCGGCGTTTGGTCGGCGGTCGCGTGCGGAGCGGCGGCGTATACGGGGCTTTCCCACGTGGACATCGCCGCGCTTTTCGGCGGGTCGGGCAGCGCGGGCACGTGGGCGATGGCGATCGCCGTCGCCGTGGTGGGCGCGGCGTTTCCGCGCGTCGGAGCCGTTTTGGCATTGGCGGCGCTTGCGTCCGGCATGGTGGCGAACGGCGCATTTCTTGCGGCCGCGGCGTTCGTCGCTGCGGGCGCGGCGTGGTTCGTTTCGTGCGGGCGTTTCGGCAAGGCACAGGCGATGGCGGGCTCGTCGGTGGCGGGCTTGTCGCTTGTGGGAGGCTTGGGCGTCTTGCCGCTGGTCGCGGGCTTCTGTCTGTGGCCGCGCGACGCGCTTGTCACGGTTCTTTTCGCCATCGCGTCGGCGTTCGTCCTGACGTATTGCGGCATGGGCTCGTTCACGGGCGGGGGCTTGTTCGTGCCGGGCTCGCTTGCGGGCGGCGCCGAAACGGGCGTCATTGCGCAGCTGTTCGATCCTTCGGTGTGGGTCATCGCCGCTTCGTGGCTGGCCGCTGCCGCGGCGGCGTCGCTGTTCTGCTCGCGCGGCGGACGCGTTTTCTCGTGCGTCGGCATGGCGGCGGCGACGGGCGTTTTGGTGTTCGGGCTGATGGCGCGCGCGTTTATCGAAAGCGGCTTCTCGGCGTGGCTGCCTGATGCGGCGGATGTCGCCGTGGTGTCGGTCGCGGGCGCGGCGGCGACGGTCCTTGCCGGATGGTTAGGCGCTCCCGAGCGCAGGGGACGCGCCGGTCGGCGTCGGCATGCCGCGCACGGTATGGAGGAGTCCGCCGTTCACGACGGTTATGATGCGTATCATGGCTCCGAAAGCATGCCCGCGTCGTCTTCGTTCGGCGGCGATTCCCGCGGTTGGTGACGTGTCGCGCGCGGCTTCGCGCATCCGTCGATGCCCGGGGCGGATGCGCATGCGTGCCATCGAGCGTCACGGCCTGGGTTGCCGCTTCGCATGACCGATTCTCTCGTCGGCCCGATGCGCCGACGCGGCTTTTTTTTTCGAAAGGATTGCTCTGTGATGGATGAGAATATCGAACCGAATGCGCAGGTCGCGCAGCCCTCTTCGCGCCGCGTGATCGACGACGCCGAGCTGAGGCGCATGAAGAAGGCGGCGCGCGGCTCGTTTTTGGAGCGCAATTCCTACCAGATGGTCACCTTGCTGCTCATCGTGGTGAACGTGGCGGTGTATGCGGTGGAGGTGTTCCTTTCCGGATTCCATTTCGACATCGCGTCGGGCGTGCTGGTGGACATGGGGGCCATGTATCCTCCGCTCGTACAGTCGGCGGGCGATCTGTACCGCTTCGTCACGCCGATGTTTCTGCATCTCGACCTGATGCATCTGGCGTTCAACATGGTGGCGCTCTACAGTGTGGGCGCGCTGCTCGAGCAGGTGCTGGGCAAGGCGAATTTCTTGGTGCTGTATTTCATCGGCGGCATCACGGGCAACGCGGTGTCGTATCTGTCGGGCGTGTATGTCGAAGGCGGCATGGCCGTTTCCGCCGGCGCGTCGACCAGCGTGTTCGGCCTGTTCGTCGCCACGGCGCTGCTCGGCGTGCTGCACCGCGAGGGCAGGGAGTTCTTCGCCGAATACAGCAAGGGCATGTGGGGCGTGATCGCCGCGAACGTGGCGTATTCGTTTTTGGTGCCGGGAATTTCCATCAGCGGGCATTTGGGCGGCGCGCTCGGCGGCGCGATCGCCATGCTCATGGTTCCCGAATACGGCTTGCGCGTGGCATGGCCCGTGCGCATCGTGGTGACGGTCGCGTGGGTGGTTTTCCTCGGATGGATGCTGGTGAGCCAAGGCATCGTGGGGTAGGCGCCGCGGCGCATCGGCGCCTGCTGTTTTTCATGTCGCGTCGATGGAGGAGGCGGCATGGTGTCTGGGAAACCCGCGCGCCACGCATCGAAGGGTAGCACGCGTTCGATTCGTGCTCCTTCGGCATCGTCGGTTTATCGTCCGAACAGGGCGGCCGCCTTCTCCATGCGCTCGGCTATTTTCACGCCGAAGGGGCAGCGGCTTTCGCATGCTTCGCAGGCGATGCACTCTTGCGCGGTCGCGTCGAGCGCCTCGTAGTGCGCCTGAACCGACGCGGGTACTTCGGGCTGCATGGCGGCCAGGTCGTAGAACTTGTTGACCAGGGCGATGTTTATTCCCGCGGCGCACGGCGCGCAGTGGCCGCAGTAGGTGCATTGCCCGAAATAGGCATGGCGCGGCGCTTCTGCGAGCACGCTTGCGTAATCACGCGCCGCATCGTCGGCGGTTTCGTAGGCAAGGGCGTCGTCCACGTGGCTTTCATTTGCGGCGCCGACCAGAATGCTTGCCACGGCGGGCCTGGTCAAAGCGTAGTGGATGCATTGCACGGGCGAGAGCGCCGCGCCGAACGGCGAGGTTTCCGCAGAGAGCAGCCGCCCTCCCGCGTAACCTTTCATCACCGTGATTCCCACGTCTTCGCGCTCGCAGATAGCGTAGAGCTCGGCGCGTGCGGGCTCCATGCCTTCGAGGCTTTCGTCGTATGCGCCGAATAGCGTGTCCAAATCGGTGGAGGCGGGCATCATATCGAATGCGGGATTCACGCTGAACATGATCGCCTCTATTGCACCCGAAAGCGCCGCAGCGCGTGCGACCTCGGGGTTGTGCGTGGACAAGCCGGCGTGCTCGATCGCGCCTGCGGCGAGCAGCTCGCGCACATAGACGAAAAACGGCCCGTTCATGACGGCGTCGAACTCGTCGAGCGCATCGACATAGTGGATCATGCCGAGCTCCACGTGGTCGGTGTCCAGGCGTTCGAGCAGGTCTTCGAAGGCGGGGCGCACTTTGCTCATGTCGCGCGTGCGCACGTACTGGCCGTTTTGCCAGGTGGCGCCGATGTGGCCCTGAATGATCCAGCGGTCGCGCTCGCCCGCGATGGCGGCGCCCAGATTGCTGCGCACCTCGGGTTCTGCCATCCAGCAGTCGAGGATGTTCACGCCCGCCTGTGAGAAGCGACGCGTCACGGCGGCCACTTCTTCGGGCGTTTTGCGTTCCATCCATTCGGCGCCGAAGCCGATTTCGCTGACCATCAGATTCGTTTTACCCAGGCGGCGGTAGTTCATGAGTATCTCCTTCGGTGCGGTGTCGGCGGAAGTATCCGGAGCGAATCGGCGGATCGCTTCAGGATTCGCGCGAGGCGGGCGCCTCACGGTGCAGCGATCAGCAGATGCGCGGGAGCTGCTCGCCGACGAGCATGTCCAAGATGCGTTTGCTGCCGAAGCCGGTTTGCAGGAACACCTTCGGGCCGCGTTCGGGCGATGCCTCAGTGACTTCGCCGATGATAGCGGCGTCGGCGCCGTAGCGGTGCGCGCGCATGGCGGCAAGGGCGGCGTCGGCCTGGTCGGCGGGAACCACGCAGGCCATCTTGCCCTCGTTGGCCACCTGGAACACGTCGTATCCCAGCATGTCGCAGGCGCCGCGCACGGCGTCTTTCACGGGCACGTTGTCTTCGCGAATCACGATATCGACGCTCGATTGCGCGGCGAATTCGTTGAGCGTGGAAGCGATGCCGCCGCGCGTGGGGTCGCGGAAGCAGCGCGTGTCAGGAGCCGCTTCGAGCACGTCGGCGATCAGTCCGTTGAGCGGCGCGGCGTCGCTTTCGATGGAGGTGGAAAACGCCAGGCCTTCGCGCTGGCTCATGATAGCGATGCCGTGATCGCCCAGTGTGCCGCTGACAAGCACCTTGTCGCCCGGCTTGCAGAAGGCGCCCGACAGATTGCGCTCGGCGGGAATCAGGCCGATGCCGGCGGTGTTGATGTAGATGCCGTCGCCGTGGCCGCGGTTGACCACCTTGGTGTCGCCCGTGACCACGTGTACGCCCGCCTCGCGCGCGGTTTCGGCGATGGTTTCGCAGATGCGACGCAGGTCATTCATGGGAAATCCCTCTTCGAGCACCATGCCCACCGAGAGATATTTCACGCGCGCGCCGCTGGTGGCCACGTCGTTCACCGTG
>JAUNDR010000057.1:10357-10896 GCA_030525985.1 Slackia sp.
GTCACCACGAAAGTGTCGGTCGAAAACGCCAGGCGTTCGCCTGGGGCGGGCGCGGGAAGGACGGCGGCGTCGTCGCCCTGGGCGAGTTCTTCGCTGCCGTAGGACGCGGCGAACACGTCGTCGATAATCCGCTTCATCATGGTGCCGCCCGACCCGTGGCCGAGCAATACGGTTTCGTCGTTCATGGGATCGCTCCTTGCTCATTCGCAGAGGTGTTTTCGCCATTATAGGAGTTCGAAAAAGCGTCCTGTCGGTTTGCCATGGTTTCGGCTTTTCGTGCGGGATGACCGGATGCGTGCCGGATTCGAGCGTTCAAGTGCCGGCAAGCACCCGGCCGAGGCGCTTCGGTCGCTGACTCCCGGGCGGAATCGGTTGTCGGGGGCGGTTCCTTCGCGGTCTGAAAAGCGGGCATGATTTCGCTCGAAGCGGTAAAACGACTCCTTGACTCCGCTGTATGCCGCGCCTGCCGCTGCCGAAGCGAGGATGCGATGGTCGGTTTTGGACCGTGCATCTTGGCGATATGCTGTCTCTGTCTCTGT
>JAUNDR010000058.1:0-2191 GCA_030525985.1 Slackia sp.
AGCTTTTGGCCGCCGAGCGCGTGATCAAAAAGGAATTCGAAACGAGCGATCTGTTTCAGGCGTGCCAGCCGATCGAAGAAATCGCCCGCAAAGGACGCGACGCCCCTCGCTTCGGAACGTGCAAGCCGGTCGGTCTGACCGACCCCGCCACGGGCAGGCGTCCGTGGGCGGCGGTGCAGCTGCGCGCAGAGAACGCCGATTTGACGGCGTACAATCTCGTGGGCTTCCAGACGAATCTGACGTTTCCCGAGCAGCGTCGCGTTTTCCGTATGATTCCCGGGCTCGAGCATGCGGAATTCGCCCGATACGGCGTCATGCATCGCAATACGTTCATCTGCGCGCCTGAGCTGCTCGACGAGGGCCTTCGTTTCGCGAAAGCCTCCGACGACGTGCCCGTCTACGTCGCCGGCCAGCTTTCGGGCACCGAGGGATATTGCGAGGCGATCATGTCGGGCCTTGTGGCGGCCCTGTCGGTTTTCGCGGATCTGGAAGGCATCGAGCTTCCCTCCATGCCGCGTTCGATGGCGTTCGGCGCCCTGCTTGCTTACGCGACCGATCCCGAAACGCAAGGGTATCAGCCCATGCATGTGAATTTCGGTATCATGGAGCCTTTCGAGGAGCGCATCAGGAACAAGCAGCAGCGCTATGCCGCCTATGCCCGCCGCGGCTCCGAAGCCCTTGAATCCTACAAGGCCGCTTTGCGCGAGGCGGGGATCGTCTAGCGCATGGCTGCGTTCGAGGAAGAGCGCATCGAGCATATCGACGGCCGTTTCGTCGCTTTCGTCGACGCGTTTGCCGATATGCTCTTGCTCCAGCGCAACGCGTCGCCTCATACCGTGCGGGCGTATAAAAGCGACTTGCTCGATTACGGCCGCTGGGCGGCGCGCTGCGGCATGGACCCGCTGCGCGCGGAGCATCGCGATATGCGCCGCTATCTTGCCGGCATCGATAGCGCGGGGCTTTCTCGGAAAACGGCGAATCGCCGCCTTTCCTCCTTGCGGACGTTTTTCCGATGGCTTGTTGCGGAAGGCGTCGTGTCGATCGATCCCGTGGCCTCGATCCAGGGTCCGAAGGCGGCGAAGACGCTGCCCCGCACGATGACCGACGCCGACATGTCCCGATTGCTTCGCGTGTACGCCGATGCCGACGATCCCGTTTCATTGAGGAACCAGGCGCTGCTCGAGCTGCTCTATGCGTGCGGCTTGCGCGTTTCCGAGGCCGCCGATTTGACGCTTGAGGGAATGGACCTTGCTCGCTGCCAGGTCAAGGTGAGGGGCAAGGGGGACAAAGAGCGCATTGTTCCCATGCATGAGCAAGCGCGCGCGGCTTTGGCCCGTTATTGCGCGCAGGGGCGTGCGAAGCTTCTGCGGGGAGGAGAATCGCGTTTCGTGTTTCTTTCCGCGCGCGGGGGCAGAATGAGCGAAGACGCCATCCGCACGATGTTCAAGGAAGCGCTTGCGCTTGCCGGCGTCGATGCGGGGCTTTCTCCCCATGCCGTCCGTCATACGTTTGCGACCGATTTGCTCGAAGGCGGCGCCGATTTGCGCAGCGTGCAAGAGATGCTCGGCCATGCGAGCCTTTCCACCACGCAGATTTATACCCACGTATCCCCGTCACGCCTGAAAAGCGAGCATCATCGCGCCCATCCGCGCGGATGATGCGCCGTCGATGTGGCGAAACCGGGCAGAATGGAGAATACGGCGACGAAGGTATGGCGTCGAACGCTGCGGCGGCTTAGCATGAAGCAATGAAAGAATTCGACGAACATAATGCTTTTCCCGACGCTGCACGCCTCGACGATCGCCGAGGCGTGCGCGACTTCATCCTGTCGATCGCCGCCGACGATCCGTCGCAGGAGGAGGGGCGGTCGTTTTTCCGCGAGCCGAGCGATATGCGTCCGCGCGATTGGGCGATCGATGTCGCAGCGGCGCTTCTCGCCTTCGCCTTCGGCTGCGTTCAGCTTGCTCTCGCATCCACGTCGGTCATCTATGTGGACGGGCCGTTTCGCGAGATGGCGGGGTTGGTGAACATCGTTCCGAACGGCTATGCTTACGCCGCCCTTGCGTTTACTACGTTTCCGCTGGTCATCCGTCGAATCGCCGCATGGCCGACTCTGGGTATCGTGCTTGCGTGCTTTTTCTTCTCGAGCGGCTTCATGTCCGGATACGCCCTGTCGGCCGTCGGGCCGATC
>JAUNDR010000058.1:2201-10853 GCA_030525985.1 Slackia sp.
TCACGGTGGCGAGCGAATCGGGCGGGCGCCATGCCGTCGCGGCGGGCGTTCTGACGGCGGCGGTCATGTTGGTCGCGCCCACGCCGCTTCCCAGCGAAACGCTTGCGACCATGATGCGCGTGCAGAACGCGGTATTCGCTCTCGCCGCGGTTTCGGCGGGCTTTGCGGTGCGTACCTACCGGGCGTATGTCCAAGAGACGAAACGCCGGCTTGAAGAGGCGGAGCGCGGACGCGAAGAGCTTGCCGCCCGCCGCGTCGCCGAGGAGCGCGTTCGCATCGCGCGAGACGTGCACGATATCACCGCCCACTCGCTTTCCGCCGTCGCCATCCAGGCCGCCGCCGCCGAGCGTCTGATCGACCTCGATTCCGACGCCGCGAAAGAGGCGATCGCCGACATCAGAACGGTATCGAAAAGCGCGCTTGACGAAATCCGTTCCATGGTGGGCGTTTTGCGTGGCGACGAGGCGGCGCAGAAGGCTCCCGCCGAAGGCACCGAGCGGCTCGGCGACGTCGTCGCCTATCTCGAACGCGCCGGTCTTTCGGTGCATTGCTCGACGCGGGGCTACGACAGGTCCGCCGTGCCGACCCTCGTGGACATGGCTCTTTTCGCGCTTGCCCGCGAAGCGGCCACCAATACCGTGAGGCATGCCCGTGCCTCCCATGCGGATATCACGTTGCGTTCCACCGCGCATTCGGCGTCGCTCGTGTTCGCCGATGACGGCGTGGGCTTTTCCCCGCAAGAGCGGAAAAACGCGGACGGGCACGGTCTGCAGGGCATGGCGGAGCGCATCGAGGCGCTCGGGGGATCGTTTCAAGCGATCGGCGAGGACGGCTGCGAGCTTTTCGCCGACATTCCGATAGAAGGGGTTCGCGATGTCAGATGATATGACGAAAGCGCCGCGCCGCATTCGCGTGGCGATCGCCGACGACCAAGATCTCGTGCGCAAAGGCTTCAGGCTCATTCTCTCGTCGTTTCCCGGCATCGACGTGGTGGGCGAGGCGGTCGACGGTGTCGATGCGGTAGCGCTCGCTCGGCGCATGCGTCCCGATGTGATGCTCATGGATATACGCATGCCGCGTAAAAACGGCATCGAAGCGACGCGTCTGCTTGCCGAAGACCCCGATACCGCCGGCGTGGCGGTCTTGATCCTCACCACGTTCGATATCGACGAATACGTCTATGAGGCGCTTGCCGTCGGCGCCAGCGGCTTTCTGCTGAAAGACGTCGAGCCCGACGAGCTCGCCCGCGCGGTGCGCGTCGTGGCGGACGGAGACGCGCTCATCGCGCCGTCGGTCACGCGGCGTTTGGTGGAGACGTATGCGGCATCGCGGCGCAAGACGCGTTTCGACGGGTCGGTCATCGAGGGGCTCACCGAGCGCGAACGCGAGATCCTCGGTCTGGTCGGCCGCGGTATGAGCAATGATGAGATAGCGGACGACCTGGTCATATCGCCCGCAACCGTGCGCACGCACGTCGGACGCGTCATGACGAAGCTCGACGCCCATGACCGCGCCCAGCTCGTGGTCGCCGCTTACGAGAGCGGGTTGGTGAAGCCCGGAATGTAGGGACGTCGTTTCTTTCGGAACGAGAAATGCCTGCGCTAGAATAGCAAATCTGTTGAAAACGTCGTAAAGAGAGGTTCGGAAAGTGGCAAACGATTCCATCGTGATCAAAGGCGCCCGCGAGCATAATCTGAAAAACGTGAGCGTCACCATACCCCGCGATAAGCTGGTGGTCATCACGGGGCTTTCCGGCAGCGGAAAATCGAGCCTGGCTTTCGATACCATCTACGCCGAAGGCCAGCGTCGCTACGTCGAAAGCCTGTCGGCGTATGCGCGCCAGTTTCTCGGGCAAATGAACAAGCCCGATCTCGACAGCATCGACGGATTGTCTCCTGCGGTCGCCATCGACCAGAAGACCACTTCGAAAAATCCGCGTTCCACGGTGGGAACGACGACCGAGATATACGATTACCTGCGACTTCTGTATGCGCGCATCGGCGTTCCCCATTGTCCGGAATGCGGAAGGGAAATCAAGAAGCGCACGACCGACCAGGTGACCGACGAAATCCTCGCGCTCGGAGACGGCAAGCGCGCCTTGATCTTGGCTCCCGTGGTGGTGGGCCGCAAAGGCGAGCATGCCAAGATCTTGGAGGACCTTCGAAAGGAGGGATTCTCGCGCGTGCGCATCGACGGGGAAGTGCGCAAGCTCGACGGACAGCCCGTCAAACTCGATAAGAAATACAAGCATTCGATCGACGTCGTGGTCGACCGCGTCGTGCTGAAGGCATCGGCTCAAAGCCGTATCGCCGAGTCGGTCGAAACCGCCACGAAGCTCGCCGAAGGCCGTGTCGTGGTGCATATCGTCGATGATGAGCCTTCCGCTGACGATGCGTTGAAAAGCACCCCCGGTTTCACGGGCGTTTCTTCCTCCGACCATCTGTTCTCGTTGGCATTGGCATGTCCCGAGCACGGCCATTCGATGGACGAGCTGCAGCCGCGCGACTTCAGCTTCAATGCTCCGTATGGCGCCTGTTCCGATTGCGCGGGCCTGGGCAGCCGCGAAGAGGTCGATCCGGGTCTGCTCGTGCCCGATCCTTCGCTTTCGCTGAACGAAGGGGCCATCGCTCCTTTCGCCACCGGCAACTATTATCCTCAGGTGCTGCGCGCGGTGTGCGAGCATATGGGGGCGGCTCCCGATACGCCGTGGGAGGATTTGCCGAAGAAGGTGCGCGATGCGCTTCTCTACGGCATCGAAGGCGAAAAGGTGCGCGTGGATTACGTGACCGTCGACGGGCGGGAAACGTATTGGTTCATCGATTGGGAGGGCGCGTGCGCCGCCGTGCTCGGCCGCTATAAAGACGCGCAGTCCGATGCCCAGCGCGACAAATACGGCAAATACTTCGCCACTATCCCGTGCCCGACATGTTGCGGCAAGCGTCTGCGTCCCGAAATGCTCGCCGTGTCGGTTGCGGGCAAGAACATCCACGAGGTCTGCGAGATGGCGGTGGTCGATTCCCTGGCGTTTTTCGACGCCTTGCGCCTGAACGAGCGCGAGGCCGCCATCGGCGCGGCCATCGTGAAGGAAATTCGCGCCCGTCTGAAATTCCTCGTCGACGTGGGACTGGATTATCTGACGCTCGAGCGCGGCACCGCGTCGCTTTCGGGCGGCGAGGCGCAGCGTATCCGCCTTGCCACGCAGATAGGCGCGGGCCTGATGGGCGTTCTCTATATCCTCGACGAGCCCTCCATCGGATTGCATCAGCGCGATAACGAGCGTCTGATCGCGACGCTCGAGCATCTGCGCGATCTGGGCAACACCGTCATCGTGGTCGAGCACGACGAGGACACGATCCGCCATGCCGATTATGTGATCGACATGGGCCCCGGCGCAGGCGAGCGCGGCGGCGCGGTGGTCGCCGCGGGCACTCCCGCCGAGGTGGCGGCCGCCGAGGGAAGCTATACCGCCGACTACCTTTCGGGCAGGCGCGCCATCGCCGTTCCGTGCGAACGCCGCCGTCCGAAGCGCGGTTCGGTCAAGCTCGCGGGAGCGAAGGCGAACAACCTGAAAAACGTCTCGATTGAAATCGAGCTGGGAACGTTGACCGTGGTCACAGGCGTTTCGGGATCGGGGAAAAGCTCTCTTATCACCGACACGCTCGCTCCTGCGCTGGCGAATCGCATCAATCGCGCGCATCATCGCACGGGTGCCTATCGCAAGCTTTCGGGCTACGAGGCGCTCGATAAGATTATCGATATCGATCAAAGCCCCATCGGCCGCACGCCTCGTTCCAATCCTGCCACCTATATCGGGCTGTGGGACGACATCCGTGCGTTGTTCGCCAGCACGCAGGAGGCGAAGGCGCGCGGCTATGCGCCGGGCCGTTTCAGCTTCAACGTGAGCGGCGGCCGCTGCGAGGCATGCAAGGGCGACGGCCAGATTAAAATCGAGATGCATTTCCTTCCCGATGTCTATGTTCCCTGCGAGGTATGCGGAGGCAAGCGCTATAACCGCGAAACGCTGCAGGTGACATATCGCGGGAAAAGCGTTTACGACGTGCTCGACATGACGGTCGAGGAGGCGCTCGAATTCTTCAAGAACATCCCCGGTCTCGCGCGCAAGCTGCAGACGCTTCACGATGTGGGCCTGGGCTATATCAGGCTCGGCCAGCCCGCCACGACGCTTTCGGGCGGCGAGGCGCAGCGCGTGAAGCTGGCAAGCGAGCTGCAGCGTCGTCAGACCGGCAAGACTTTCTATATCCTCGACGAACCCACTACGGGCTTGCATATGGAAGACGTCCGTCAATTGCTCGACGTGCTGCAGCGTCTGGTGGATAAGGGCAATACCGTTTTGGTGATCGAGCATAATCTCGATGTGATCAAATGCGCCGATCGCATCATCGATCTGGGCCCTGAAGGCGGCGACCGCGGCGGTTCGATCGTGGCGTGCGGCACGCCTGAAGAGGTGGCCGCGGTTTCCGAGAGCCATACGGGCCGCTTCTTGCGCGATATCCTAGGCGATGCGCGATGAGCGCTGCCACGCGTCGCGGTCGCACCGCCGCCGACGAGCCGCGCACGGAATCGGCGGATGCCCGCGACGGCTCCGTCGCGGGCGAGCCGTCGTTTTCCTGTTCCGAAGAAGCGGCGCGGTTGATCGAGGCCCGCTCGGCGGCTGCGCGCGGCAATGAAAGGCAGCATCGCCGCGAACGCATCGCGCTTGCGGTGTTCGTCGCGCTGGTGCTTGCAGGATTCATCGTGCTGACCTCGTATATTTCCAATGCCGGCCGCGGATTGAATATCGCCGCCGCCAATATCGACGACATCGCGGGCGATATGTCGGGCTACGACGTTTTGCTGTTCGAGGGAACGGCCCGCAAGGAGCCTTCCTCGTCGCGTTCCGATTTCGCCGGCGCTTTCGATCGAGGCGATAAGGCGGCGCCATCCGAGCATGGTGAGGCTTCCTCGGACGATGAAGACGTTCGCCTCGAAGCGGGCGCGGCCAAGACCGAGGCGGATGCCGAATCGGACGTTATGACGACGGAGGAGGCCCGTGCGATCTACGAGGGCAAGAAGGCTTCGGTCATCGAGGTCGATCCCGATTCGCTGCGCGATTACGTCAGCGGTCGCATCGTGATGAAGGACGGCCACAGCTACGGCATATTCAGCCTGCCCTTCGATGCGGCGTCCGCATACGCCGTCCCTCGCACCACCACGACGAAAACCACCACGACGACGATCGGCCCTTCGGGAACGGTGGATGAGAAAACGACGACGAGCGTGAAAAGCGCCTATGACAGCGTGTCGGAATTGTTCGCATCCGTCGATCCCGCCTCGATCGATCCGGCCCTGGTCGACCGCATCGAAACGGTCATCGAGCGCTTCGACGCGGCCAAGGTGGATACGGTGGTGGCGTTCACGAACGACCCGACACCGTTTTCCGTGGTCGAAGGCGTCGATGCGGTCATCACGTTCAAAACGCAGGAGCGTTTTTCCATGAGCGAGATGATCGACGGCACGTTGTATTTCGATGCGCCCGAGGTCGGCAGCGTGGGCGTTTTGATGGTGGCGCCCGGCAACGTGGCGTCGACGAAGGTGCTGACGAAAGGCCGCTAGGTTCGACTCGCCGGCGTTTTGCGCGCACTTTGCCGGTGCGGCGCGAATGCGCCCGCCTCCAGGTGTCGGTCACCTTCGTTTCCAGTGCGTATCTTTGCTTTCTGCCGTTCGCGGCGCACTCCCATTGATGATATCATTGCGCATCTTGCAAACGTTTTCCGTCGCGGATCGCGCGCTTTCGCCGCCGGCGCGGCATCGCGCATGCTTTCGTCTCGGAGCGAAAGAAAACGCGCGCGGCGGCGGTTTCGCAGAGGACGGCGATGCATCTGCGGCGTCGCCTTGACGGGGTATCGGGAGGAAAGGTATGGGAATCGCAAAGGAATTCGCGCGGCCGCAGCTGCATGGCAGGCTTGCCGCCCAATGCTCCGATACAGCGCGCCGCCTCGGAGCGACGGCTCGGGGGACGTGTCCGGTCGATATGACGCGCGCTTTGGTGGGCGTGGCGCATGCGCAAAGCTGCGGTAAATGCGTGCCGTGCCGGATCGGGCTTTCGGCGCTATCGAGCATGCTGGAATCGATCATCGACGGAAGGGCGGAGAAAAACGCGCTTGCCCGCTTGGAAGCGCTGGCGGAGCACGTGAAGGCTTCGTCTGATTGCGCCATCGGATCGCAAGCCGCCGAGCAGGTTTTGATCAGCCTTGCCGCCTTCGGCGACGATTTCGTTCAGCATATGGAGCATGGCAGCTGTTTGCGCAGTTCGTCTCAGGGGGTTCCCTGCACGGTGTCGTGTCCCGCCCATGTCGATGTTCCGGGCTATATCGCCTTGACGGCGGCGGGACGCTACGGCGACGCCGTCGAATTGATTCGGAAAGACAATCCGTTTCCTTCGGCATGCGCGTACGTCTGCGAGCATCCCTGCGAACAGACGTGCCGTCGCGCGCTGGTGGACGATGCGGTGAATATCCGCGGTTTGAAGCGCTATGCGGTCGACCATGAAACGAGCGAACGCCCCAGCACGCGTCTGGAGGCGACGGGGAAGAAGATCGCCGTTGTCGGCGCAGGTCCTTCGGGGCTTTCGGCGGCATACTACCTGGCGCGCCTCGGACATGAGGTCACGGTCTATGAACGTCTTGAGAAGCCGGGCGGCATGCTGCGCTACGGCATTCCGAACTATCGTTTTCCCAAAGAAATCCTCGATGCCGAGATAGCCTCGATCGAGGCGGCGGGCGTGCGCATCGTCTGCGGAGTCGAGGTGGGTACCGACGTGTCTTTCGATGAGATTCGGGCCCATGCCGATGCCGTCTATGTCGCCATCGGGGCGCACGGCGACAAGAAAACGGGCATCGAGGGCGAAACGGCGCATGGCGTGGCATCCGCCGTCGAGATGCTGCGGTCGGTCGCCTGCGGTCGGATTCCCGATTGGCGCGGTTCGAAGGTGTGCGTCATCGGCGGCGGCAATGTGGCGATGGATGCCGCTCGCACGGCGGTGCGCCTGGGGGCGGAAAGCGTAAGCGTGGTATACCGCCGCCGTATCGCCGACATGACGGCGCTTGCGGAAGAAATCGAGGGCGCCCTGGCGGACGGCGTGCATATCGTCGATCTGGCGGCGCCGCTTCGCATCGAAACGAACGAAGACGGATCGGTGCGTGCGCTTGAAGTGCAGCCGCAGGTCATAGGTCCCTATCGTGGCGGCCGCCCGACTCCCGTGAAAGCCGATCGCTCTCCGATGCGCCTCGAATGCGATATCGTGGTGGTCGCCATCGGGCAGGATGTCTTGTCGGGTTCTTTCGAGGCGGCGGGCCTGCCGTGCGAACGTGCGACGTTCACGGTGGACGACGCGCTGCGCTGCATCGGCGTGCGCGGCGTGTATGCGGGCGGCGATTGCATGCGCGGCCCCGCTTCGGCCATCGTCGCTATCGCCGACGGCAAGCAGGCGGCGCGCTCGATCGACGCCGACTTGGGATTCCATCGCGACCTGCATCTCGACATGGAGTTGGAGCGGGTGCGCCTCGACGACCGCGTTCCCTGGGGTCGGGCGATGCTGGGCGAGCGTGCGCCCGAGGAGCGGCGAAACGATTTCGATCTGGTGGAATACGGATTTTCCGAACAGGAGATGCGTCAGGAGGCGGCGCGCTGCTTGAATTGCGATCATTTCGGATGCGGCATTCTGCGCAAGGAAGGAAGGCTGGCATGGTAGGCGAGATTGAGCCGACGGGCGAAAACGGGCAGACGGTTTGCGTTTCCATCGACGGCGTATGCGTGGAGGTTCCCGCCGATGCGACGATTCTCGACGCGGCGCGCCTGGCGGGCATCGATATTCCGACGCTGTGCTACCTGCGCGAACTCAATGAGATCGGCGCATGCCGCGTTTGTCTGGTAGAGGTCGAGGGAATCGACCATCTGGTGGCGGCATGCAACAGTCCCGTGTTCGACGGGATGACGGTGCATGCCGACACGCAGCGCGTCCGCCTCGCGCGACGCATGAACGTGCAGCTCATCCTTTCGCGTCACGACCGCCGTTGCCCGACGTGCTTTCGCAACGGAACATGCCGCCTGCAGGCTTTGGCGGACCGCATGGCCATCCATGACGTGCCGTTTCCGACAAGCTTCGACACCGAGCCGATCGACAAGCGTTTTCCGCTGGTCAAAGAGCCGGCAAAATGCATATCGTGCTTGCGCTGCGTTTCGGTGTGCGAGAAAAGCCAGGCGCTTTCGGTGTGGGCGCTCGTCGATTCCGGCTCGCGCAGCCGCGTGGACGCGGTGGCGAAAGACGACTGCTCGTATTGCGGGCAGTGCATCACCCATTGCCCTGTGGGCGCTTTGCATGAGCGAAGCGACATCGCCCAGGTGTTCGACGCCATTGCCGACCCCGATACGATAACCATCGCGCAGATCGCCCCTTCGGTGCGCACCTCGTGGCATGAAGGCCTCGGCATTCCGGCGCACCAGGCGTCGTGCGGACGCCTGGTGGCGGCGGTGCGCAAGCTCGGATTCGATTACGTGTTCGACACCGATTTCGCCGCCGACATGACCATCATGGAAGAAGGGAGCGAGCTTATACGCCGTCTTGAAGAAGGCGCCGGGATGCCGATGTTCACC
>JAUNDR010000006.1 GCA_030525985.1 Slackia sp.
CGTGCGATTCCCTGCGGCAAGAGCGGCGTCGTAAGCGTCGGCATCCACCATGCGGAAGCGCGCCTCGCCCTCGGACAGCTTCCATACCTGCGTGCGCAGTTTGGTGCCGGGAAGCACCGGCGCGGTGAAGCGGCATTTGAAACGCGTCAAGCGCTCGGACTGCCCGGGGAACAGCAGAGAAATCACATGGCGCATCGCGATGCCCGCGCTGCAAACGCCGTGATTGATCGGGCGCTTGAGGCCGGTCTGTTCGGTATAGGACCAATCGATATGCTGCTGATGCCAATCGCCCATCAGGCGATACACGAGCGGCCACTGCAATCCGCAAACTTCCTCGTATACGAAATCGGGCTTGCGGTCGGGATAGTCGACCTCGTCGCGAGGCGGCATCTCGCCGCCGAAACCGCCGTCGTAAATGCAGCAGTCGTAGGTTTCGACCGTACACAGATGCGTTCCGTCGGAGCTATACGATTTGCCGACCTGCTTCGAAAGAGACCCACGACCCTCGCCGCGATCCCAGATGGCTTCTTGCGTGACATAGGTTTCGATGCGGTCGTTCATCTTGAACGGCGCGTGGAAATGCACGTCGATGCCGTAATGCAGCGATCCCGCATAATCGAATCCGTAATCGAGCGTGGTGGTCATCTCCTCGTTCACGGTAAGCGGCACGGCGAAGATAGGCAGCACCTTCAATTCGGGGTGAGCCGCATCATGCTCGTTGACGTATTCGAGATCGACCTTGCCATCCCATGCGCAGCCGCAGCCCAACGCGCAAATCTCGAGGTCTTTGAAGGTGTAGTCACGTACGAACGGCCCGAAGGTCTTTCCTACGATCTCGGTGGAAATCGTCATGGTTCCTCCTTGATGGAAAACGTTCCTTATCAAGCGAACCGCAAGCGCCCTCATACGGGCGCGACGAAACGGTTCGGCGTTCCATGATCGCCCGAACAGCCGACGCAAACGCGGCAGCACGACCATCATGGAACGCAAAGCCGTTTCAAGGCTTCGCCTGCCTAGTGCAGGAGTTTTTTCGCCACCTTCCCTACGCTTGTATGAGGGAGTCCGTCCACGATCTCCATGATCGTGGGCACCTTGAAGTCGGCAAGACGACAGGCGCAATACGCCGTGATGTCGGCCGCCGTGGCCACGGCGCCGTCATCAAACACGACGAACGCCTTGACCGCCTGGTCGCGCACCGGGTCGTCCACGCCGATCACCGCAGCTTCGGCTATGGCGGGATGGTCGAGCAGCACGCCTTCCACCTCGGATGCCGAGATGTTCTCGCCGGCGCGCTTGATCATGTTGCTTTTACGGTCCACGAAGTAGAACCAGCCGTCCTCATCGCGATAGCCCTTATCGCCCGTGCGGTAACGGCCGTCGACCGTCATGGCCTTCGCCGTAGCATCGGGGTCGCGATAATACCCCTTCATCAGCGTCTCACCGGGAACGCCGCGCACCACGATTTCGCCCAACTCGCCCGCAGGCGCCGAATTGCCCGCGCCATCGACGATATCCACCTCGTAGCCCAGACCCGCACGACCGACGGAAGGCCATGCACGACGCCCGTACGGCAGGTCGGTCAACACCCAGCACACCGATTCGGTAGCGCCGTAGCAATTCTGAAGGCGCACGTCGAAACGCTTCTCGAACGCTTCTTTCTCGTCGTCGCCGATCGCGAGGTAGTACTGGACCGAATGCACGCGATGATTGCGTTCCTCGGGATCGACCGGCTGCATCATCATGGTGCGCGCCATCATGGCCACGAGCTGAATCGCCGTAGCGCCGTATTCGCGCACCTGCCTCCAGTAGCGACGCGCGCTGTATTTCTCGATATAGACCAGCGTGGCGCCGGCGGTAAGCACCGGCATGAGCGCGGCGGTTTGGAAATTGGAATGAAACGCCGGCATCGTGGTGAGCAGGCGATCGTCGGGCGTCAACCCGCATTGCCAATCCCCGTAATAACCGCTGAACAGCATATTGGCATGAGTCAGCTCCACGCCTTTCGGACACGACGTGGTGCCCGAGGTGAAGATGATCATGGCCGTATCGTGCGTATCGATATCGCACGGCGCGGGCGCCTCACACGACGCCTCACGCACGGCGGCATCGAAATCGACGGCGCCGTCGTAAAGCGTCGCACCTGCGGCGTGGGATACCAGCACATGTCTCATGGGATAGACGCTCGGCACTCCGCAACAGTCGCAATCGGACGGTTCGGCAGCGGCGGCGGCCTCAAGATAGTAACTTTGACAATCGGGCTCGACCACGGCGATCTCGATACCGCACTTGTCGTAGACGAATGCGCATTCCTCCCGCTTATGCTGCATGTTGATCGGCACGGCGATCGCTCCCAGCTTGGCCAGGGCGAATGCGACCGAAATATGCTCGGGACAGTTGTACAGCTGCACGGCTACGCGGCTGTGCTTGCCCACGCCCAGCGATGCCAGATAATTCGCCGTCGCATCGATCAGGCGACCGAACTCGGCATAGGTGAACGAACGCTTCAGCCCTTCTTTGCTTTGATACGCGAGGAAAAGCCGGTCGCCGCGCTCGATGACGAGCCTCTCCCACAGATCGCGAAGCGTTTCGCCGCCGACAATGCTGGTCATGATGATGATTCCGTCCTGTTCCGAAGGCCTTTCGAAAAGGAGCCCGCATGACGCGGGCTCCCCATATACGCTATCCCGCACGCCGGAATCGCTCCGGCAGCGCATGGTTTAGTTCTCGCCGCACGCGATGGCGCCTTCGGCCTCCAACTCGGCGATCTTCTCGGCGGAGTAGCCGAGCTTGGTGAGCACGTCCACGGTGTCGCCGCCCTTGGCAGGCATCGGACGCCAGATCTTGCCCGGCGTCTGCTCGAAGCGAGGCATCGGGGAAAGACCCTTGAAGGTCTCGCCGTCTTTGGTCTCCCACTCGACGAAGTTGCCACGAGCCTCCATGTGCTTGTCGGCCACCATGTCCTCGAACTCGTAAACGCTCTGAGCGGCGATGGCATGCTCGGCGAGGATCCCTTCCAGCTCGAGCTTGGTGCGCTCGGAGAGCCACTTCTCAAGACGCTTCTCGAACTCTTCGGCGATCGGCATGGAAAGCCACAGAGAAGCGGTGTCCTCGGGAAGCTCAGGGGTGCCCCAATGCTCGCCCAGACCGAGCTCTTCGATGATCCACTTGTTCTGGCGAATGCCGAACAGGTTCAGCGCGATGAAGCCGTCGGCGCACTTGTACACGCCGATGCCGCAGAGGTTCTGGTTACGGGCGCCGGCGCGAGGCCACTTGATGCCGTCGTTGAGGTAGTCCACCAGGTAGTACTGGCTCATGTACATGATGCCCTCGTACATGGCCCAGTCGATGCTTTCGCCCTGGCCGGTACGCTCGGCCTTGCGCAGAGCCGCAAGGGAGGCGCCGATCAGCAGATAGGAGTTGATGTAGTCGCCGGAGTAAGGCATGGTGATCATCGGCTGCTCGGGAGTGCCGTTCTGGCAGGTGAAGCCGGCGTAAGGACCGACGGTTCCGTCATAGGCGGGACGCTTCACGCGGTCGGGATCGCCGAACTTGCCGTAACCGGAGCAGTGCACGATGATGAGCTTGGGATTGACGGCCCACATATCCTCGTCGGTGAAGCCCTTGCGCTCCCACGTGCCGCCCTTGGACGACTCGAAGAAGATGTCGGTGTCTTTCAGCATGTCGAGCAGGACCTGCTTGCCGCCCGGGGTGAACTGGTTGAGCTGCACGGAACGGCAGTTGCGACGCTCGGCCTGAGCGGCGTTTTTAGCATCGCGCACGGTGTCGCCATAGCCAGTGTTCTCAAGCCAGGTCACATCGGCGCCCCAGTCGGCCATGATGTTGCAAGCGCGCGGAATGGCCTCTTCCATGGCGGCGAAGACGATCTTGACGTCGTCGAGAACGCCGAAGGACGGTTTTTCAGTAGGGATTGCAGCCATTGCTATCTCCTCTTTCTCTTTCGCGGAAACGCGCGGGTCGGGATGCAAGACCCGCGCGATGAGAACGGATGCGGTATGCCGGGCCGCTTACTGGCGGTAGGGCTTGATGGCGTTTTTGGACGCGGTGAGAATCATCATCTCGTCGGTGCCGCCGGAAACGCGGTCGACACGCAGGTCGCGCCAGATGCGGTTGATGCGATGCTCGGAAGCCACCGCGATGCCGCCCATGATCTGCATGGCGTCGTCGACGACCTCGAAAGAGGCGTTGGCGCAGTAGTACTTGCACATGGCGGCCTGGCCGGCGTCGACATCGCCGCCGAGGTTGGTGTCGGCGTTCCATGCGGCCTCATAGAGCATGTTCTTCATGGCGTCGAGCTTGATGGCCATGTTGCAGAACTTCATGGAGTTCAGCTGGAAGCGAGCGACCGGCTTGCCGAAGGCGATGCGGGTCCAGGCATGCTTAGCGGCATCCTCGAAGGCGGAAATCGCGGTGCCGTAGTCGCAGGCGGCCACGAGCCAGCGCTCGAAGTTGAAGTCGGCGACGCCGCGGTTGAAGCCGTTACCCTCTTTGCCGAAGAAGTCCTTCTCTTCGAGCTCGACGTTGTCGAGGTAAACCTCGGCGCAGGAGTCCATGCGCAGACCGAGCTTGGTCAGCGGGGACAGCTTGATGCCGGGCTTGGACATATCGACGAAGAACTCGGAGATGACATCCGGGTTGTCGGCATCGCGAGCCATGATGACCAGGTACTTCACGCCCAGAGAAGAGGTGATGAAGGTCTTGGTGCCGTTGAGGTAGATCTTGCCGTTCTCACGCTTATAGGTGGTCTGGAGTCCGGAGACGTCGGAGCCGGCGCCGGGCTCGGTGCAGGCGGAATTCCAAATCTGCTCGCCGGTGCCGAGCGTCGCCATGACGGCGTCGATCTGCTCCTGGGTGCCCTCGCGCAAAACGGTGCCGAAGCCGGGAAGCTGGTAGAGCACGTACGTCGGCGCGCCGTACTGGCCAAGCACTTCGTAAATAGCCATCAGCGTGACCATCGGCTGCTCAAGGCCCAATCCGCCATGCTCTTCGGGAAGCATGACCTGATCGAAGCCGAGCTCGCACAGGCCGCGCGCCCAGCGCAGCGGATACTCGTGCTTCTCGTCGCACTCATGGAAGTAGGTCTCCCAGTTTTCGCTTTCCATGTAGTCGCGATAAGATGCGACGATGAGCTCCTGCTCGTCGGACAGTTTGAAATCCATGACAACCTCCTGTTTGCTTTGAGGATTTCCATCAGCGTCTTCATATGGAGAAGGCGCGCTGATAACGGGTATCTATGGCCGATCGGCCGAGCCGCTCGTTTTTAAGCGCGGCGGGTTTTCCAGAATTCGGCGCTGTGCTCGATGCACTCGTTCGCTGCGTCGAGCATGCGCGTGTAATGCACGAAAGCATGCAGCACGCCGTCGAACACCTCGAACTCGTTGTCGATGCCGTTGTTCGTCAACACGCGTGCGAGGCATTCGCTGTCGTCGCGCAAAGGATCGAGGCCCGCTGCCGCGATGTAGCACGGCGCCATGCCGGTTTTCAGGTCGTTGGACAGCATGTCGACATAAGGAGCCTTGGATTCAGCCGCCATGTCGTTGAGCCAGCATTCGTTGTAGTAATCGAGGTCTTCCTTGCGCATACCGTCGATATCCCAGCCGTACAAGCGGCGCGAGGTCGAATCGACAAGGCCGTAGAAGCCGTAGTAAAGAAGCAGCGACTTCACGAAGGAGTTATCGCCCGCTTCGTCACGCAGCCACAGATTCGTGGCCATCGAGAGCACCGCTCCGCCCGAATCGCCCGCAAACGACAAGTCGGATCCGTCGATGCCGCGCTCGGCGCCGTGCTCGTACAGATACTGCGCCACGATTGCGCACTCTTGGATGTTCGTGGGATATTTCGACTCCGGCGACAGGTGATAATCGACGCTTACCACCGCAGCGCCCGTATGCGCAGCCAAGACACGGCACACACGATCATGAGTCGTGGGGCTTCCCACCACGAATCCGCCGCCGTGAATGTATTCGATGACGGGAAGTTTTTCGGATTCGACCGGATAATAGAAACGAGCAGCGAATTCGCCCATCGGACCATCGAAGACGACATCTTCGGTCTTTGCCATCTCGGGACCGCCCTCATTCCAGAATGCACGCTCTTTCACGTAGTTCGCGCGCATCTCCTCGAATCCCACGTCGGTGACGAATGCATCGCCGGCAAGTTCGGCCGACTTTTGAAGCACGGCCTTCATCTGATCGTTCATGAGAGACATCGCATCGAGCTTGTTATCCATGGCTTCCTTCCTTTCCATGAAGATAAATCCATCGAAATGGCGGGGGGCGTTAGCGCGCCGCCCCGCCCGCTATGACGGATTCGGCGAGAATCCGACGTCGGGGGCGGCGTCCGCCGCGTCGATGCGGCGGACCCGGTGTACCAAGACGCTGCTTAAGCGTTCTTGGCGGCGAGGTGCTTTTTCACGGTACGCAGGCACATGAAGAGGAAGAAGACGCCTGCGACGGCAAAGATCGCCTCAATCGCGAAAATCATGGTGTAGGCCGCGTTGCCGGAAGCGTCGATCATGCCGCCATACCAGGTGTGGATGAAGATATCCGGGCAGAAGCCGATGACGGACAGCAAGCCTGCGGCGGTACCGAAGATGCGCATCGGGATGCCCAGCTCGGACAGCGGCGAAGAACCGATGGAGAAAGCGCCGTAAGTAGCGAAGCCGAAGACGACGACCAGGCAAACGGCGACGATGGCCATGCCGGGATCCTGCGGCAACACGATGAACACGCCGAGGATGGCCAGCGCGAGAACCAAGCAGCCCATAATGGTCTTGGTGCTCTTGATGCGAGCGGCGATCACACCGAGCACAGGACCGGCGAGCAGACCGATGCCGTAGGTGCGGATGAGACCGACGACGTTGACAAGGTTGGAGTCGGTGCCCATAGCCGTAAGATACGGAGTGGTGTAGGTAGCACCCTGATACACGGTATACACGCAGAAGTACGCAAGGCATGCCCAGATAACGCCGGGGGTCTTGATGGCCTCGAGGGCATCGGCCACGCTGAAGCCCTTGGCGTCTTTGTTAATCTCGCCCTTGAAGTCGGGCATGAAGATGTAGGAAAGCACGCCGAGCAAAGCGATGATGACGCCCAAGAAAATCAGCACGACCTGAATGCCGGTAGACGGAACCGGAATAGCGGCGACGATGGCGGCATTAATCAGACCGATGATCAGACCGATTGCGCCATAAATCGAATAGCTGATGCCGATCTTGGTCGGATACTCGTCCTCTTCGCAGCACAGACGGATGACCTTGAAGCGGGTGCCCCACCAAATAAGGATGGAGGTGATACCCATACCGCCGAAGAGCACATAGCACATCGTCACGGAGGGCAGCGTGGCATAGACGAAGGTCAGGATGGCGGTGCCGATGAAGCCCCACGTTGCCAGGGTGCGCATGCGGAATTTATCGGCAAGCACGCCCGAAGGCAGATAGAAGATGACGGCGGCAATGCCATAGAACGACACCATGGCGCCAAGGTCGGCATTGGTGCAGCCGAGGCCCTGCATCAGCGGATCGTAGAACACGTTCTTCAGATACATCGGCGTGTAAATGATGGAAGAGCCCATCGAAATGAGGATGATCAAGAACCACTTATGGATGCCCGTCAGGTCCTTGTACGTCACCTCGCCCTTGCTCTTAGCAAGAAAAGACATGTGATTTCCCTTTCTCAAAACCCGCGTGCCGCAAAACGGCTCGCGGAATTCCCAGCACCCCTTTGCTTTCCGAGGGAAGTCCCGGCACCTGCCTTCATGCGTGATGCTCTGAAAATGCAAGACTCCTCTCGGATTCGCGGGGCAAATCGCCTCGAAGCGATTCTTTCGGTTCGGCCCCCTCGCCGAATTCGGTTTCGCCTCCTCTCACGAAACGGCTGTCCCCTCGCTCTGCCAGTCGTTTAGAATGCGTCTGGCGAGCGGCGAATCAGATGTGGATATCTTGTGCTTGGACGAGGCATCTGCCATCGCGCAATCGCCGTTAAAAGCGCTTTACTCAAGTTGAAACGAGCGCCGTACGGATACATACTCAAAATCGAGCGATGCGATGACCTGGAACAATCTGACGTGATTCCCATGGGGAATTCGAGGCATTGATATGTATGCCGAAAAACGCGGGGCAGGGGAAGAGCTCCTTCATTTCCCCAATCGATTGCTTTCATCCGCAAATCGAGTAATCTTTTTTTCATCCGGAAAGGGGACACCGGCATGGCAGAAACGAATGGGAAGAGAATGATTCTTTCACCTGAAAATCGTGAACGATGGGGGCTTCATTACTTAGGCATCAGCTTGATTCTGGCGTGGTATTACTGCCTTTGGTTTACGCCGAACTTCTTCGCTTCGACTTCCATCACCGATACGAACGTGACGTTTTCCTGGCTCGCCACGCTTCTTCTGACGGGAGTTGCATTTCTTGCCACCCCGTTCTTCACCAAGAAGCTCCGTTTCTGGGAGCATCCCGGAATCACCGTCGGCTTCGCCGTGGCAACAAGCATCGCCACGGTCGCCTTCGGAAGCGTCGCCCAGGCAGTAGCCACACCGCTTTTCTCTCTGTTCGCATTCCCTATCCTTTTCGGTATCGGCAATGCCGTAATATGGGTGGCTTGGGGCGAATTCCACGCACGTCGCAGATCGACGTTTTCGCTCGGAAAATTCGTCCTGGTATTCGGCGTCACGATTTTCGCGACAGTCGCCATCGCGGCACTTCTACCCCACTACGTCACCAATGTATTCGTCGCATCGATGCCGCTGGCAAGCGCCTTCGTCTACGTCAGGGAAAACCGCGAACTCGGAGATTCCGAGCTGCCCGTGCTTCTGCCGAAGGCGACGCGCGCCAAGGCGTTTCGCGCAACCGTCATCATTTCGCTCGCCATTTCCATCACCTGCATGGCCTGCTACTTCAATATCGCCATCATCCCCACTGAAGACCTTCTCCCCGACGGACTTTCGTACACGGTGGGCATCATGTTCGCGGCGCTTGTCTGCTTTGCAACGGCCTTAGTCCAAAAAATGACCGGCAAAGCCGCTTCGTATCGCATCCTGCCGTGGTTCATCGTGGCCTGCATCGTGGGACTCGCGTTGTTCGTGAACGGCGATCGCCTTTTCTTTAACGCGTCATTCGTCATCACGGTCATGCTCGCGGGCGTCATGGAGGTATTCCTCGTCGCCTATTTCGGTGCTCTTTCGGTCAAAGGACACCTTTCCGCCGTATTCGCGTTCGCCATATCGAGCGCCGTGGTACGCTTGGGATTTTTCGTAGGAGATGCTCTTGCCGTAGCTTACGAACACAACGAGTTCCTCTACGAGGGATTCACGCGCGAAACGTCTCTTCTGTTCATCTGCTTGCTCGCAGCCATGATCATCGCCCTGCTACGTCAAGAGCATGCCATCCTCCAACTCACTAAGGCCCCCATCGGCCCGTCGGAAATCGAACAGGTCTGCGATGCGGCGATCGAAGAATTCGCGCTTTCGAAGCGTGAAGGAGAGGTGCTCAAATACATCGCCCGCGGATACACGGTGGATAATATCTCGAAAAAGCTCGTCATCTCCCCCTACACCACGCAAACGCACGTGCGCCATATCTATTCGAAGATGCACGTCCACAAGCGCAGCGAGCTGCTCGACTACATCAATATGCATCGCGGCGAAAACGAGTAGTCGCTTGTCAATGCGAGAAGGGAGCGCTCGATGCGCTCCCTTCTCGCATTCGATTCGTCGCCCCTCCCCCATCGCACGAAGAATCGGGTACGCCATGGCAGGCGCTGTCAAACTCGCCAAAATCGGTATCGTTTTGAGCTTGGTTGCCCTTATCGCCAATTCGCTTACGGCGCCGAAGGGTCTGTGCCGGGCGAGCTGGGCCGCAAAGGCAGCATGAGCGCTCGCGTCGGGATTCAAGGCATCCCCTCATTGAAAAGCGCAGACGGATCGGCTTCGGCCCACATAAGCAAAACGGCGGCGACCACGAAAGGTCGCCGCCGTTTCTCGTATCGCACAAGGCGCTCGCGCAAACGAATCGAATCCTAGCCGAAGCGGTATTCGACGCCCATCATGGGCTGGGGATTCTCCCACTTCTCGACGATCGTGTCGCCGCAGGCGATGCGACAGGTGCCGCATTCCAGACAGCCGGCGTAGTCGAAGGACTGCTTGCCCTCCTCGTCGCGCTTGTACAGCGCGGCCGGGCACACGCGGATGAGCTTGTCGAACTCGGCAGGGTCGCACGCCTCGGCGCCGCCCTTGAGCTCGATGTGCGCGTTGCTCTCGTCGACCTCGTATTTGTTCAGCGACAGGTACTCGTCGACGTTCACCGTGAATTTGATATCGCTCATAGTGCCTTCATCGCTCCTCGGACGTCTTTCAGCAGATTCATGACGCCGAGCTTCTTCACGATCGGCATCATGGACTTCTTCATCGGCTGCACGGGGCTGCCGTCGACCACGAACATCGTGTTCATCATGTCGCGGACCATCTCGGGATAGCCTTCGAACATGCGGTCGAAGTTCTCCATGAACGCGGGGACGTTCTTGAACTGGCGCAGGTCCTTCATGACGAAGGATTCCTCGAGTGCGTCGACGTAGCGCTGCAGGCCGGCCTTGGAGGTGTCGCCCGCATCGAGCGCCTCGGCGGCGGCGATGCCGGCCATCTGGCCCGCGGCGACGGCGTAGTCCATGCCGCGCACCGTGTAGCCGAGGTTGATGCACATGGTGGCGTTGTCGCCCGCGATCATCACGCCGTCGGCGATCAGATCGGGCATCGTGGTGATGCCGCCTTCGGGAACCATGTGGCCGGAATGCTCGACCAGCTTGGCGCCCTTGAGCACGGGGGCCACCTCGGGGCGGTTCTTCAGGTCTTCCAGCATCTGGTACACCGTCGTCTTGCCGTGGTTCATCGTGGCCTCGATGCCCGCGACGATGCCCAGCGAGATGGAATCCTTATTGGTGTAGATGATGCCGCCGCCGAACGTGCCGTGCGTGGCGTCGCCGGCGAACAGCCATGCGGTGCCCTCGCCCGGGTTGCACTGGAAGCGCTTCTCGATCTCTTCGGCGGGCAGCTCGTAGACCTGCTTGATGCCGACGGCCATCTGCGAGGCAGAGGGGCGCTTCGCGCCGACGGCCTGCTCGACCAGAAGCGAGTTCGCGCCGTCGCAGAGCACCACCACGTCGGCGGTGATCTCGTCTTCGCCCGCGAAGATGCCCACGACCTTGCCGGACTCGTCTTTCACCAGCTTTTCGACGGCGATGCCGTAGATGTACTCGGCGCCGGCGTTCTCGGCCTGCTCGGCCAGCCACTGGTCGAAGGGCCCGCGCAGCACCGTGTAGGACTCCTTGCCGTCCTCGAGCAGTGCGTCGGATGCGAAATCGATGGTGAAATTCGAGTCGGGGGCCATCAGCGAGATGCGCTCGTGGGAGACCTTGCGCTCGAAGGGAATCTCGTCGAAGTTGTCGGGGAATACGGCCCGCAGGCAATGCCCGTAGATGCGGCCGCCCGTCATGTTCTTCGCGCCGGCGAAATTGCCGCGCTCGACCACGAGGACCGACTTGCCCGCGCGGGCGAGCTCGTAAGCGGCGACAGATCCGGCGCAGCCGGAACCGACGACGATCGCGTCGAAGTCTGCCATTGACCTATCCTTTCTGTGCATGGTTGCCGAAAAGCCGGCGCAAGCCCGAATGCCTGCGCCGGCCGATGGAGCGGGATGCGCTGCCCTACAGGGCGGCGATCAGCGCGGGGAGGACGGTGTTGATATCGCCCACCAGACCGTAGTCGCACTGCTTGAACACGGGGGCGTTCTTGTCCTTGTTGATGGCGAACAGGGTGGTCGCGCGGTTGCAGCCCACCATGTGCTGCATCTGGCCGGAAATGCCGGCCGCGATGTAGACCTTCGGGGCGAGCATGAGACCGGAAACGCCGATGTAGACCTCGGTGGGAAGCCAGTCGACGCCCTCGGTCAGAGGACGGGAGCAGCCGAGACCTGCGCCCAGCTTCTCGCAGAGGTCCTCGGCCATCTTGAGGTCCTCCTTGGCGCCGAAGCCGCGGCCCGCGCCCACGACCACGTCGGCCTTGAACAGGTCGACGCCGCTCTTCTCGATGGCCTTGGAGGAGACGAGCTTGACCGCCTTGGCCGGAGCGACCCACGCCAGCTCCTCGACCGCGTTGGCACCCGCAGCCTGGGCGTCGGCGAACACGCCCGCACCCACGGTGTAGATGGCCACGCCCGCGGCCTTCTGCTTCTTCTGGCCCACGCCGCCGAAGTACATGTTGGTGGCGACGTCGCCCTCGAAGGCGATGACGTCGGTGATGGCGGAGGCGCCCGCATGGGCGGCCAGCTTGCCGGCGACGACCTTCATGTGCTTGGTCGGCTCGACCAGCACGACCTCGGGCTTCTCGGCGTCAAAGGCGGCGATCACGGTATCGGCCGCGTCGTCGATGACGGAGCCTTCGGGAACGGCGATATGGAGGACCTTGTCGGCCACGGCCTCGGGAACCTGCACGTCGGCGAAGGCGACCAGGACGACCTCGTCGGCCATGGTGCGCGCGCCCGCGCAAAGCTCTGCGATGGCGTCGGTACGCTCGGCGAGAACGAATGCTTTCATCTTACAATCCACCTTTCCCTTACAGCGCGGCCTTGATGGCGGCGGCGAACTTCTCGATGGCGCCGTCCTCAGAGGCGTCGATGATCTCGAGCTTGCGGTCGGCCTGCTCGGGGGCCTTGCAGTCGACGACCTCGACGGCGCTGGCGTATGCGCCCTCGGCGCCGGCGACGTTCATCGGCTTCTTGCCCGCGGCGAGGATGTCCTTCATGCCCGGGATGCGGGGAAGGGCAATGTCGGGGGTGACGGACACGACGGCGGGAAGCGGGACCTCGACGGTCTCGACGACGTCCTCGAGGGTGCGCTCGACGGTCACGAAGCCGTCGCCCGCCTCGATCTTGGTGGCGCCGTTGACGACCGGCAGGCCCAGCTTGGCGGCGAGCTGCACGTCGACCTGCTGCGCGTAGTTGTCGGCGGAGCCGTCGCCGCACAGGATCAAATCGTAATCGCCGACCTTGGCGATCAGCTCGGAAAGGGCGGCCGCGGTGGCATGGGCGTCCATGTCGGCGCAGGCGTCGTCGGCGGTCATGAACAGCTCGTCCATGCCGCGGGCGAGAATGCCCTTCTTGAGCTTGGAGTCGTCGATCTTCGCGTCGCCCACGGTGACGCCCACGACGGAAGAGCCCTCGTTGGCGGCGGCCAGCTGGGCCGCTGCCTCCACGGCGTTCAAATCGTAAGTGGAGACGATTTTGTGGGCCTTGGAGAAATCGAGGCTGCCGTCGCCGGACACCTGGATGTCCTGATCGTCAGGGACGACCTTGAAAGAAACAACGATTTTCATCCTGTACCTTTCCTTTCTCATTTCTTCAAAATCAAACCTATTGATTTTGGTTCAGCATGTTTCATGCCGCCATCGGGCCGTCGACGATGCGTCAACGTCTCGATGGCGGTTTCGAAATCGAACGCGGCCATTATGCGCCGCAACGAAAGCGCCTTTCATCCCGCAAACACCGTGAAACACCGTTTACTCAATTTCATGCGATGGCGCAAAAGCGCCGCGACGTGGTGTTTTGCAAGAATGGCTCCAAAGCGGTCATGCGCTAAAAGCACGATGTTAGTCGGCGTACTTCTTGGCAACCTGACGGCCTGCGATGTAGGCCATGACCTCATGCGTGCCGCCGCCGAACATATTGCCGCGCAAATCGGCCCAAATACGACCCACGCGCACTTCCGTGGTGTATCCCAATCCGCCATAGATCGCCAGAGCCTGGTCGGCCACCTTGAAGCACTCGGAGCATCCATAACGCTTGAGCATGGCGGAATCAAGCTGAACGGATTCGCCGTTATCGAGCTTCCAGAGGGTCCTATAGAGCATATTGCGCGTATTCTGGACGGCGATTTCCATGTCAGCGAGCTTTTCCTGAATAGAGGGGAGCTTGGATATCGGCTTGCCGAATGCGATGCGCTGGTTGGCATACTTCGCAGCGTCTTCAAGGGCCGCCTGGGCAAGGCCGACCTGCTCGGCAACGATGAAAGCACGCTCCACTTCGAAGTTCTTCATAAGCATCATGAAGCCCTCGCCCGGCTTCCCCATGCGATCGGCTTCGGTAACCACGACATCGTCGAGGTACACCTCGCAAAACGGAATGCACTGCTGCCCGATTTTATGAAGCGGGGCGGTAGAAACGCCGGGGGTGTCCATCTTGATATACCACAGGCTCATTGCGCCGTTTTCACGCGAAGGATCTTCGTCTTTTGCCACCACGATGGTGTAAGGAAGAACCTCGCCCATGGTGACCCAGGTCTTCTGACCGCTCAGTCGATACGTGCCGTCGGCCTGCTTTTTCGCCACACACGTCATCGAACGATTGTCGGAACCGGCGCCGGGTTCGGAAATGGACAGAGAGGCGATCGGCCAGCCGGTTTCCATATAGTGGTCGACGGCGTCTCGCTTCTGCTGGTCGGTGCCGAATTCCATGATGTCGAACATGGACAGCGAATTCTGATACAGGATATGCATGCAGCCGCTGCGACGATACAGCTCTTCAATCATCAGGCCGAGGGTCACTTTATCGGTAGGAATGCCGCCGAATTCCTCGGGAATGCCCATCAAGCCGAAGCCGGCGTCGCGATACGCTTCGGCAATCTCTTGCGGCATGCTGTGGGTCTCGTACATATTTTTGATAACGTCTTCGGTGAAATAACGATCGCAGAATTCACGCACGCTTTCGAGCAGAAGCTCTTGCTCGTCGGTCAAGGCGAAATCCATTTCGTCCTCCTTATAGTTCTCATGTCTGTGGAAAAACAAACCGTTCTTCCCTTCGTTACCAAAACAATACGACACCGATAAAATCCCATGGATGGTCATTTTTGCAATTTTGTTGCTAAATAAGTCTTTCATGCCTACATATAGCAAACTCTGTTGCTTTAAGCTTCAACGTATAAATTCCTATCGGTGTTTTCTTCGCCCTACCGTGCAATCAAACCCGACAAATTCCCGAAAATGACGCATAATGAATATGCTTAGTAAGCAGAATGATGACTCACCCCTTCCCCATACACGCACGACGCTGCGTCATGGGTACCGCGGTTCCGCATCGGAAAACACCCCGTCGAAAGGAGCGGACAATGGGCTCTGCCGATACCATGAAACTCATAGGGGATGCGTTCGTCGAACTCGCCGCACATCGACCTGTCGAGAAGATTTCCGTTTCCGACGTAGTAAGCGCATCAGGAAAGAATCGCAAAACGTTCTATTACCACTTCGAAGACAAAAGCCATCTCATACGATGGATTTTCCGCGACGATATGGCTCGCACCCTCCGAGGGCAATTCGAGGAAAACCAGCTCGTCTACGAGTCTGAAACAGAAGGATCGATGCCCGATTTGCCCTATTACACGTTCAAAAAAACAGGCATTCGCTCTCTCGACGGATCGCAATTCGTATGCGCCCTTGCAACAACTCTGCAAGAGAAGCGCGGCTATTACGCCAAAGTTCTCCGATCGAATGCGCCCGACAGTTTGCGCGCCTACCTGATAGCCCTCTATACCCCCGCCCTCGAACACGATATCGATTTCATTTTGAGCAATCGCTCGCTCAATAAAGAAGCCGTTCGTTTCCTTGCGCGGTTCTATGCAGGCGGCCTTGTGACTTATCTAGCCGATCGGCTGGCAGACCCAAGCATCCACGACATCCTCTCCGGCATAGGTCCGTTCGACAACATCATCCACGATTCGATCGAACACGAAATCAAAGAACAGCAATTCAGGCGGGTTTTTTAACCTGGCGCAACGAAAAAGGGGAGGTCGCCCGTTCGGGCGACCTCCCCTTTTTCTGCAGCGAATACGCCGCTCAGGTACTCCGCGGATGAAGCATCGGATGCAAGCTCCTGCGCATCGGACAACGACCGAGCACCCTCGATTGCGTTAATGGACCGAGCAAGACAGGCACGGATCGTATGCACGCACGAGCTTTTCGACCTCCAGGCGAATAGCGTCTTCCGAAGCGCCTTGCGTGGAAAGCTTTTCGGCAACCTGGCGGACATTTTTCTCCGTGTCGCTCAAGTTGTGCACCGTAGGCGTTATGATGCTCGCCTTCAACACACGGCCCTCGTCGTCGAATTCCACATCGTGCACGAGCGTGCCGCGCGGAGCCTCCGTCATGCCGACGCCGCGACCGGCACGCGGCACGACCGACACAGGGGCGCTCGATCCTTGCATTTCGGCAAGTTCGCGCAGCATGGCCTCGCAGCGTACGCACACATCGACCAGCTCGACCGCCTGCGCCACGTTGTTGCGATACGGATTGAGCGCGGGGGGCCGCAGCCCCGCTTTCGCCGCCGCCAAGCGCGCTTCGCGCGTCAGTTCGTTCCAGCTCGTGTTGATACGGGCAAGCGCACTTGCCGCGAAGCTCTGCGCCGTATCGGCACGGCGGGAAAAGTATGCCGCCGAGTGATTGACCGTATACTCCTCGATATAACGACGATAATCGCGCGCGGCGAACTGCAAGCCGTCCTTCGCAAAGCGAGGACTGCCCGACACCACGGCATAATGTCCTTCTTCGTGCAGGGCCATGAAATCGCCCGTCGAATCGATGTCAGGAACGGGGAAAGCCGCGAACACGTCGACGATATGCTCGACGAACGGGCGCATGGCGGCAAGCTTGTCGGCAAGCTCGAGATATTCGGCGCTCGTTATCTCATGGGTGAAGCCGCCCGGCACCGCCGTGATCGGATGGATGGAGCGCCCTCCAATTTTCGTGCACAGCTCGTTGCCGAGCGCCTTGACGGCCAGACCCCCCTTGAAAAGCTCCGGGTCCTTATCCGCCACGGGAAAAAGGCTTTCTTCGCCGAGGAAGTCGGGGGCGGCGAACACGAACAGATGAGCCGCGTGGTTTTGCAGATAGCTGCCATACACCAAAAGCTCGCGCAGCATCTTCGTGCGCGCGCTGACCTCCACGCCGAAAGCGTCCTCGATCGCCATGAGATCGGTGACCACGTGGCTCGACGAGCAGATGCCGCAGATACGCGAGGCGATGTAGCTCACCTTGTCGAAGGGACGCCCCGCCACCATGGACTCAAACAAACGAGCCGGCTCGACGATATTCATGCGCACGTCGCGCACGACGCCGTCTTCGATCACGACATGCACATTGCCGTGGCCTTCGACACGGGCGATATGGTGCATGGAAAGGGTCGTGCGCGTCATTTAATCCTCCTTGCGCAGCATCGGGCTTGTCTGGTTGAACAATTCGAGAGAAGCGTCGAAATCGGCGACGCTCATACCCATCGAGGCCGCCATGGCGCGCGCCGCAGGAAGATTGGCATGAGGAGAAAGCCCTCGGCAACCGTTGCATTCCCTTCCGAGATTCACGCATTTCGCACCGCAGCCGGCGAGCGTGACCAGGCCCAGGCATTGTTTGCCCTCGCGCCAGAAGCAACCGCTTTCATTGCGCTTGCAGCTGCCGCACAGCGTATCGGAAAGCACGAGCGTATTGCTGCCGTATAAAGCACGTTCGAGCACCGCCACGAAATCCGCCGTGTCGATCGGGCACGAACGCACTTCGAAATCGACCTCGATGACCGACGAGACGCTTTGCGGGGCGATCATGCGCCCGCAGGCTTCGGGCGCCTCTCCCCCGTAAACGCTCTCGCGGCCCGCCTGCACATCGGCCGCCGCCATGCCGGGAATGCCGCCCGTCACCGCGCATGCACCGATGGCGATCACCTTATCGGCGCGGCTGCGCCACATCTCCACGCAACGGCGGCTTTCCTCGGTGGTCACCGCCCCCTCGATCACGACGACGTCGACATCGCCCGCGGGCTCGGGCGCGCTCGAGGCAAGCTGCCAATACTGCACATCGATCTGCCCGAGCACATCGAGCAGATGGGCTTCGTCATTGGTGATTTGCAATTGGCAGCCGAAACAGCTTGCCAAACCCACGATAACCACGCGAGGGCGCGCGGAAACTCCGTTATTCGCGCATGCCATACTACATCGACCCCTGGATGTTCTTCGCTTCCCAATAATTGAATACCGGCCCATCGATGCAGACATACTGATGGCCTACCTGGCAATGTCCGCATTTGCCCATGCCGCATTTCATATGCCGCTCGAAGCTCATATAAATCCGGTCGTACGGAATGCCCTTCTTGCGCATCTCCTTCACGACGAAGCGATACATCACCGGCGGACCGCACAGCACGCCGAAGGTGTTTTCGGCATCCACCTCGAGATTCTCAAAAGGCTTGGTAACGAGCCCGACCTCGCCGTCCCAGCCCTCTTCGTAGTTGTCGACGGTCAGATGAAGGTCGAAATCGTTGCGATGCTTCCACATCTCGAACTGATGACGGAACATCACCTCGCGCGGATTCTTCGAACCGTAGATGATGGTGACCTTACCGAAAGCATGGCGCTCATCGTGGATATAGTTGATCAGCGACTTCAACGGCGCGATGCCCAGGCCGCCCGCTACGAGCAGAATGTCGTGGCCTTTCATCTCCTCGAAGGGGAAGCCACGTCCGAACGGTCCGCGGATACCGACCACATCGCCGCATTGCATGGTGTGCAAAACCTCGGTGAAACGGCCCGCGCGCCGCACGCACAGCTCGATGAACCCCTGCTTGGAAGGGGCCGACGAAATGGAGATGGGCGCTTCGCCCACGCCGAAGATGGATAGCTCGACGAACTGCCCCGGCGCCTGATGGAAGGCCGACCGGATGCGTTCGTCTATCAAACGGAACTCGAAAAGCTTTTCCGTCGCGGTCAAATCGGTGATCGAAGTGATACGCGCCGGCCAAGGACGGTATGGGTTTTCCGCCATCAGATCGGCGCCTGTTTTCACGTAATCGGCGCTTCCGAGCGGAGAAACCTGCACCGAAATCGTATGCGCATGGCTATTCGGCATCGCCGGCTCCTTTCGTCGTCACGGCAGACGAACGCGTCTTCTCGGCGAAGAATTTGAATACTTCGATGGGATTGATATTCGTCTTGCAGGCATGCACGCAGCGGCCGCAGCCGACGCACAGCATGCTGCCGTGAGTAACCTTGAAGCCGTTGAGCTTGTGGTACATACGATGACGCACGCGACCGCGCTCGTCGGCGCGGAAATTATGCCCGCCCGCCACCTGGGCGAATTCGGGGCTCGTGCAGCTATCCCACGTGCGCACGCGCTCGCCGGTCTTGGCGTCGGGCGCCAGAATATCTTTGATATCGAAGCACATGCAGGTCGGACATACGGCGGCACAGGCCGTGCAATTCAGGCACCGCGAGCCGATTTCGGCCCAGAACGGATCGGAATGATACGTGTCCATCAGCATGGCGATATCTTGCACATGAGGAATGGATTCGTCGAAGGCGGCCGTGCGGCGATGCGTTGCCGCAGCGAATGCGGCACGGTCGTCGTCGGTCGCTTCGCGCAGATGGGTGCTTTCCTCGAGTATCTCTGCAGCAGCCACCGAGGAAATGGACACCCAGTAGCGATCGCCGAGATCTTGAAGGAACAAATCGTAGCCGCGCGGAGCCTCGTCCGAATCGACCCGATGGCAAAAACAGCTCGCCGTAGGAGTGCACCCCACGCCCACGATCATCGTGGCTTCGCGGCGGGCGCGATAATACGGGTCGCAATAGCGGGAATCGAGAAATACCGCATCAAGACGTTCGATGGCGTTCAAGTCGCACGGATGGACGCCGAAAAGCACGCGGGGCTTCACATCCAGCTCGAAATCGACCACATCGTTTTGTGCCACATCGAACTTGAAAAGAGTCTCCTCGGAAGGGAGGAAATATTTTTTCGGAGACGCCATCGTGGTGGGGTAATCGAGCACCACGGCGTCGGGATCTTCTATCACATCGAAAATGTAGCCCTGGCCGTGTGCGACCGGGGCTACAAGTTCGTATGAATCCATGAAGGCTCGGATCAGCGACGGAAGATCATCGGCATCGATGACACGGTAGAGCACGCGCTCCTCCTCCTTTGCAGGGACAATCGATGGATCCGATACAAGCGCCGCTTCGTCGATGCGTTACGCACCGAAGAACACGCCGATCTCGCGCTCGGCGGACTCGGGGGAATCGGAGCCATGGATGACATTTTCGTCCATGATAAGACCGAAATCGCCACGAATCGTGCCAGGGGCTGCTTCTGCGGGGTTGGTGGCGCCCATGAGCGTGCGCATCTTCTTCACGGCGCCTTCGCCGGAAACGACCATCTTGACGACAGGGCCGCTCGTGATGTACTCGATCAGGCCGTTGTAGAAGGGCTTGCCCTCATGCTCGGCGTAATTGGCGGCAGCCTGCTCAGGGGTGACCATGCCGAGCTCCATGCGCTCGATGGTCAGGCCGGAACGCTCGATGCGCGCGATGATTTCGCCCATGTGGCGATTGCGCACCGCGTCGGGCTTGAGCATGGAATAAGTCTTCTCGATTGCCATTTTGATTTCCTTTCTTCGAATCCGCCTGATGGCGGCTTGAAAACCTGAAACGAAAAAACGCGCCGCGACAGGCGGCGCGCGGAATTATTGCTGCGAAGGGAACGACATCTCGATGCCGGAAACCTTCCACCCCAGAAGATCGCGCACCATCTGCACTTCGTAGTCGACATCGCCGCCTTCGGCGGTTTTGGCCGATACGTGCACGGTGGAGGCGGACATGCTCTTGTCCACGCCGTCGATCGTGATGTTGGCATCCTGCACGACGCCGCGCATGGCGGCCTCGATATTGTCTTCGCCCATGCTCTCGACGAAATACTGGGATGCATTCGCCGTGTCGGAGAACAGGCCCTTAGCGACCGTTTCCTGCGACGGGTAGCCGTAGCCCTGGGTGTAAAGGAACACGCAGCCCGCCGCTGCGATCAGCAGCAACGTGAAGAACACCACGAGGATCTTCAGTCCTACGTTGCGGCGCTTGCGATCCTGCTTCGCGATGCCTTTGGAATAACGCACCAGCTCTTCGTCGGTTGCGTTGAAGAAGCGCTCATCGCCCGAGGCGTAATCGTCGGGAACGTTGTAGCCGTAAGCTTCGACGGGATAATACTGAGGATCACTGTAGACGTCGAACGCCTGGGTGGGCTGGTCGTAGGCGGATGCCTCCTGCGCAAGAGGAGCGCCGTCCGCCGCCACGTCGAGACCCGACATGTCGTTTTCGGGCTCGTCGACCACGATGGGCTTCATGGCCGCCGTGCCGGTGGCGACCGCCTGGGCGGCGCGACCGTAATCGACGCTTGCGGAATCGCTCAAGAAATAGGTCTTATCGGCAAGCGCCTGCTCGAAGGCATTCATAGCCTGCTGCATCTGGCCGCATGCCACATACGCCTGACCGAGGTTGGCATACATCTTATTGCGCGTGGCGGCGTCCATGTCGAACTGCAGGGCGCTCTCGTAAGATTGCACCGCATCGGCGGGACGGCCCAACGCCATGAAGCATACGCCCAGATTGAGCAGCGCCTTCGTGCGGTCGGGGTTGTTCACGTCGAGAGCGGCCTCGCGAAACGCCACGCCCGCCTCGGCGTTTTTGCCCAGTTTGAGCAAAGCGTTGCCCAAACCGAGATACGCCTTGTAAGACGCATCGTATTTGGCGTCGGAAACGGCGATTTCGAAATGCGAGACGGCGTTCTCGTAATCATGGAGAAACGCATAGGCCTTTGCCAAATTGCAGTTGACGGCGCCGCAGGCGTCGTAGGCGGTATCGGCCGTGGCCTGCGTATAGGCATGAATGGCCTGCTCGAAATCCTTCAACTGCAAAAAGCAGTTGCCGATCTGGTGATAGATGTAGCCCGAATCGCCCGGATTCGCCACGGCGGCGGGGTCGGCCAGGCACTGGTTGAACAGCTCGAGCGCGGTTTGGAAATCGCGGGCCTGGTAGGCGGCGCGTGCCTGGGCGATAGTTTGATTATCCATGAGTTTCTTCCTTCGATTCGCGCGCAGCGGAATGCATATGCGTCAAACGTAGGTCGGTTAGTCGGCGTTCTCGATTTCGACGGTCTCGATCACATCGCCGACGCGCAGCGCGGCGATGACGTCTTTGCCCTCGATGGTCTGACCGAAAACGGTGTAGCCGGAATCGAGATTATGCTGGGGGCCGAGGCACAGGTAGAACTGCGAACCCGCGGAATCGGGGTTCTGGGAGCGGGCCATGGCGAGCGCGCCGTCTTCATGAGAGTTGTTCGGATTCGTGCTGAACTCCTCTTTGATGGTGTAGCCGGGGCCGCCCGTGCCCAGACCTGCCCACGGATTGCCTGCAGCAGCCTTGACCTGCTCGGAATCAAGATCGCGCGTGTTGGGGCAGCCGCCCTGGATCACGAAGCCGGGAACATGGCGGTGGAACTTCAGGTTGTCATAGAAGCCCTTGCGCGCAAGCTCGACGAAATTGCCCACGTGGATAGGTGCATCGGCACCCGCGAGCTGGACGCGGATAGCGCCCTTCGAAGTCTTGATGACGGCGATTTCGTTTCCGTTCGGCTGATATTCGGGGGTGTACATAGCCATGCCCATGCGCTCCTTTTCCTGTGCATACCCGTGAAAGACCTGCATCAAGGCCGCATGCGCGGCATGCATTTTCTTCAAATACTGCTGGTGCCCCCTATAGGATTCCCGCGATCGCTTGCGCAATCGCTCTCCCGCTTCGGCTCAAGCCTCCGCGACGTTTTCCCGAAAACAGTCCGCCGGACTGTTTTCTCAACGGAAAACGACCTCATCGGTTCGAACCCTATAGGGCACCGGATTCATCGAACCGAAAGCTGGTGCCCCCTATAGGATTCGAACCTACGGCTTTCTGCTCCGGAGGCAGACGCTCTATCCCCTGAGCTAAGGGGGCACATTAGCGTTCGGAATTATACGCTAAAATGTGCGGACGCGAGAAAAGAGGACGCATGCATGAAGAAATAACCATAGAACGCCTTTCTTACGGCGATGCGGCGATCGGACACACCGCCCAGGGAAAAACCGTCTTCGTCGACGGCGGATGCCCGGGCGATGTCGCCTCCGTCGAAATAACCGCAGACAAGGGGACGTATTTCGAAGGACGCGCCGTCGATATCGTCACCCCGTCTTGCGCCCGCGTGACCCCCGCGTGCCCCTATGCGGCCGAATGCGGAGGTTGCGGATGGCAGCATATCGCTTACGACAAGCAGCTCGAAGCGAAGCGTGAGAACGTGATCTCCCAACTCGCCCGCACGGGCGGCTTCGGAGACGAAAAGGCGCGCGCCCTCGTCGGCGACACGGTTCCGTCGAAACGACAGATGGGCTATCGCAACAAGCTCGAGTTCGGTTGCGCGCGCGATGCGCGCGGAGGCTTCGTCACCGGCCCTTATCGCAAGCACACCAACGACATTCTGCCGGTCGATTCCTGCCCGCTCGCGCATAAGGCGATCGAGCGTGCGCCGAAAGCCGTGCGCGGCGCCCTGCGCTACCTTAGCGGCAGCAACGACCTGGGAATCTATCGCGTCGGTGTGCGCCATTCGCTGCGCACCAAGGCGCTCGAGGTGGCGCTGTGGACCAATACGGGGGCGTTTCCCCGTGCCGCTGTGGCGAAAACGCTTTCGCAAGCCGTCAAAGCCACGAGCATCGTACGCGTCATGACCGACGACCGCGGCAAAGCCCGCAAGCTCAAAGGCGTCGAAGTGCTTGCCGGCAAAGGTTTTTGGACCGAAGACGTCTGCGGCGAAAGCTTCAAGGTGAGCGCACCGTCATTTTTCCAGGTGAATACCGCCCAAGCCGAACATCTCGTCGAACTGGCGCTTGAAGGGCTCGAGCTTTCCGACGACGCCGTGGTGGCGGATCTGTACTGCGGCGTGGGCACGTTCACGCTTCCTTTGGCACGCGCAAGCGACGTGGTATTCGCCGTGGAAAGCTACGGCAGCAGCGTGCGCGACCTGCGACGCGTCAGCGAAGAGGCAGGATTCGACAACATCGAGGTCATCGGCGGCGATGCGGCGCGCGAGCTTCCCGAGCTCGGCGAGCTCGACGCCCTCGTGGTCGATCCGCCGCGCGCGGGCCTCGCCGCAGAAATCATCGGCAGCATCGCCGAAGCGAACCCGCGTCGCGTGGCATATATCAGCTGCAACCCCTCTACCTGGGCGCGCGACGTCGCGCGTCTCGAGCAAGCAGGATACGATCTTGTACGCGCTACGCCCGTGGACATGTTCCCGCAGACCTACCACACCGAGGTGGTGTCGATCTTCCAAAGGCGCTCATAGCGCAGACTGCCGAAGGGCTGGCGCGACGATACGCCGGTCCTTCTTTTGCAAAGCGCGGCATCGGCAAGAACCTAGCACACCGATCGCACGGAACGCCCATTCCGTCGTATCGCATTCGATGCGATCGCCATATTCGCGATTGCACGCAAGGCGTATACTGAAAGCATGAGAACCTCGCAAGGAGCGACCCGCCGATAGCGGATCGCACACACAAAGGAGGATATGATGGCTCTGAGCAAAATTCTCGTCGCTTACGACGGATCGAAAGAATCCGCATCCGCACTCGACCTTGCCGCCGACCTTGCACGTGCCGACGCCGCCGTAAAGATCGATATCGTCAACGTGGTGGCCATCCCCATGCTTACCGACGAGCAGCTTGTCAGCTTCGAGTCCGTGCTCGACTTGATGGAGCGCGATTCCGAAGAGCTTCTCGGCAATGCCATCGACCGCATCGATGAAGCGGGTATCGAAAACGACATCGAAACCTTCATGTTGAACGGCACCGACGCCGCAACGGAAATCGCAAAGCTCGCCGAGCAGGAAGATTACGACATCGTAGTCATTGGCAGCCGCGGCATCGGCGGCATCAAAGGTTACCTCGGCAGCGTCGGGCACAAGCTGTTGAGCATCTGCAACAAGCCCGTTCTTGTGGCCAAATAGCCTGCGACGAACGAATATAGATACGACGCAAAAAGCCGGCATTGCGTTCCATCGCAGCAATGTCGGCTTTTCAATAAACCGAGCATGCCGAACGCTCGAGATGTCGGAATTCGCCATATGCCCGCAGGAAGATAATCCCGAACCACCGAGAAATATCCGTCCTTTACGGCAAAACTCGAATACCGGCAAAAGATGCTTGCGCAAAGGGTCATTTAATAGTATTCTATCCAAACGCACTTACGCGGGTGTAGTTCAATGGTAGAACCTGAGCCTTCCAAGCTCATGACGCGGGTTCGATTCCCGTCACCCGCTCCACCGAAACACCAGGTCAGAAGCTTAAAGCTCTGGCCTTTTTCTTTACGTGCGCCAAAGGGTGCGTCAAATTTTGCGAAAGCTTATTCTCGGCGTCCCTGCGGCCGCAATACACGCCGATCGCCTTTCCGTCCAATATGAAGCAGAAGTCGTGTCGACGGATTTTCAATCATATCGCCTCCCCTGCATCAAGGATGATGGCGCCCACCGAAACACCGCCTCATGATGAGCGGTCACACCGCCGCCTGACCGTGGAGCACGAACTCGCCAGGTAATTCTTTTCACACGCAGCATCAGGCCAAAAAAATCGAGGGTGTATGCTAAAGAGGAGTTTTTAGCACTCCAAAGACGAAAAATTCCTCTTTAGCACGCCCGCTCACTACCCCTATTCGAATCCCAGCAATTAGGCCATCTCTGATCTGGTGCTTCCCTTTGCCAGCAAACCGCCGATACCCCTCGATGCAAACCCTTCCATACCAAAGAAGCGTTTTTGGGATTTCGAAGGCCGAAATCGCCTCTTTAGTACGGATTCACGTAGAGTTCGATCGCATGGCTGCGATTCCGAACCTGCACCTGCAGCCCGCAAGCGGGCCCGCCGAAACGGCTTGCAGCCGTGCCCGAGATGGGCGAAGCATCCGAACAAGTTCGCAATCAAGAACCCGGCTTCGCCTTGATGGATTGCGCCCTGGCATTTTCTTGAAAGATTTTCAGATACAACAGTACGAACGAACACGACACATTTCTGCAAACAAAATGCTTTGAAATACAGCGACGAAAATCCATCCTGTACACAAATCGGTACACGCGCATGTTCGGTAGACGGTATGATTCTTCGCACAGCAGACAAGAAGGAGGCAGGCATGGCCGAACGCTCGAAGCATCTGGCGGATTTCCATATCGCAGGTATGCGCTTCTGGGACGGAGCGCTTGCCATCGACAAACTGAAGCCCGGCAAAAAACTCGACCTTGTTGCGGAGCCCGACAATCCGCACGATTCGAATGCCGTCGCAATCTATCGCAAAGGCATCAAGCTCGGATACATTCCGCGCGATTCGAACGCATTCATCGCACAGCTGCTTTTCTTCGGACACAAAGACGTCGTCGAATGCCGCGTCCTTTGCGTAAATCCCGAAGCGGAGCCGTGGAATCAGGTTCGCGTCGGCCTCTACATGACCGACAAGACCGGCAAAAATCCTCGGCAATAAGCGGCAGTATCGACGATCGTTGCGCCTTCCGACGCACCCGAACATCGCATCGATGGCATCATGCATGAATTGCTCGACCGAATACGCAATATCATGCAACGAAAACCGTTCGGCGAAAATGCTCGAAGGCAACATCGCGATGCCTCCTTCGAACGAAAGCGCCGACATCGCATCGCACGACATATGAAAACAGGGCCGGAAACGAATTCCGACCCTGCATCTTGCCGTATAACCGATACCTATTTCAGATAACGCTTCAAATCAAGACCGCCCATGATATCGTCCATGGCTTCTTTCAGCTCCTTGGCGGCCATGGCGCCTTCGCGAGCAAGCTGGACGCTCCCCTTCGCCATGTCCTTCATCTCGCCTTGGGTCATGCCCATCATGACCACTTTATCGTCGGGGTCGCCCTCTTCTTCCGCCGGGCACCAGTCGTAATGCTCACATGTTTCGCACACGCCGTCGCAGCCCGCTTCGTAAAACGCCTCAGCTGCCGCCTTTGCGGCTTTCTCCTCTTCGGTCAGCTCGACTTCGGGCTCCGACTCATCGATCGCGGCATCTTCCGCCTCATCCGATGCGCACGATTCGTCCGCGATTTCGTCCGCAGGAGCCTCTTCGATTTCTTCCTCCTCGGGCTCGTCGGGACACCAATCATAATACGGACAGGTCTCGCAATCGCCTTCGCAACTCTCCTCGTAATAGCGCTCCCATTCGGCGCGCATCGTCGCGTCGTCTTTCGGCTCGAACTTCTCCTTCAGACGTTGATACTCTTCGTATTCCCGACGTTCGCGCGCGGCTTTCGCCCCGCCTTTACGCGAATGCCTCTTTTTGGAATCTTTTCCGTCATCCAAATCCAAATCGCCGAACACGGCCTCTTTCGCCACATTCTTGGCAACGCGACCCGCCGTGCGCGTGGCTTTCCTGAACAAACCCATCGGTCGAAACCCCCTTGATTAACGCAGGCGCGCCTTGAGCGCCCTTTCGATCTCGCGCTTCGAATCACGCTCCGCCATCGAAGCCCGCTTGTCGTAAAGCTTCTTGCCGCGCGCAACGGCCAGATCGATTTTGACAAGGCCGTTCGTTGCGAAATAAATATGCAACGGCACAAGCGCCATGCCCTTCTCGCGCGTCTTCTCTTCGAGATAACGAATCTGATTGCGATGCAAAAGCAGCTTACGCTTGCGATCGGGATCGGGATTGGCGATGTTTCCATGAGAATACGGCGCGATATGCAGCCCGTGCAGCCAGACCTCTCCATGGCGGATCAGCGCGAAACAATCGGTGAGCTGGCAATTATTCTCGCGCAGCGAGCACACCTCGGTGCCCGACAGCACCACCCCCGCTTCGAACGTCTCGATGATCTCGTATTCGTGAAACGCCTTGCGATTCTTGGCTATCTGTTTCTTTTCTTTCGCCACCGGTATGAAAAGCCCTTCTCTTCTTCAAGCCGCCATGCCCACGGCCGTCGCGGCATCCGCTCAGTATATCTTTTCGATTCATCCAAGTACACCCGGCCGCATGCGCCCGACGCCGCGCAATGCAACGGGCTTAAGCCTCGATCAATTTGAAGTCGGCACGTCGTTCGTAAGGATAGACCGCCGCCACGCGCACGCGTACACGCATGCCCAGCCGATACGTCGTAAGACTGTCGGATCCTACGAGCATGCGGCGCACGGAATCGAGTGCGAAGTATTCCTCGCGCCCCGCAAGCGAAACGAAGCCTTCCGCCGTATCGTCCAATCGCACGAAAAAACCCGTCGCCGAAACGCCCGCTATGATGCCGTCGAAGCACTCCCCCACATGGCGCGCCAAAAGCTCATAGAGCTTGAGTTCTTGAGATTCGCGCGCGGCCTCTTCGGCGGTCCGCTCGGCAGAGGAGCAGTGCTGCGCTATCGAAGGCAAGGCATGCTCTTGCGCCGAAGTTTCCTGAGCACGGCCGAAAAGCGCCACTTTCACCATGCGATGCACCATAAGATCGGGATAGCGCCTGATGGGACTCGTGAAATGCGCGTATGCATCGCTCGCAAGGCCGAAATGGCGATCGCAGGTATCGCGATAGACCGCACGGCTCATCGCACGCACGAGCAATGACGAAACGAGATATTCTTCCCGTCGCCCGCGCGCGTGGGACAAAACGCGCTGAATCGCCTTGGGGTCGCCCGACGAAAATGAGGAGAGCGTGATGCGCTTGTCGTAGCCGAATTCTTGCAAAATAGGCTTGAGCTGGGATAGATCGGCCTTCGTGGGAGCATCGTGCACGCGATAGATGCATGCCGTCTTGCCGTCTCGCAAAAAGCGCGCCACAGCCTCATTGGCGGCGATCATCGCCTCTTCGACGAGGACCGTCGCCTCGGTTTTCGTTCGCAATTCGACCTTTTCGGGATGCCCTTGCCCATCGAGGCGCACCTTCGCCTCCACGCTTTCGAAATCCATGCCGCCGCGTTCGATGCGCCGACCGTGCAAGGCGCGGGCGACCTCATGCAAGCCCTCGATCGCATCGGCGATTTCCGCCGCCGGGGCATCGGCATTCATCCCGAGAGCCCTCGACGCCGCGTCGTCGCGCCCGCGCCTTCGGGCATCGAGACATTCCTGCGCCTGGCCGTACGTCAGACGGGCGCGAGAACGAATGACCGAAGGATAGATGTCCACCCACGCTGCCGTCGGCGGCGATGCGCATATCGACGCTCATAACGCGTCGAAGCTCTCCCGGTTTAAGCGAACATATATCGTTGGAAAGCTCCTCGGGAAGCATCGGGATGACGCGGTCGACCAGGTAAACGCTCGTAGCGCGACGGCGCGCCGTCGCATCGATCGCGCTCGACCAGGGCACGTAGTGCGACACGTCCGCGATATGGACGCCCAAGACGAACGACCCGTCATCAAAGCGCTCAAGCGAAAGCGCGTCATCGAAATCTTTCGCATCGTCGGGATCGATCGTGAATACCACGCGATTCGTCAAATCGCGATAACGGGAATCGCACAGCGCCGACGAGGCGTCGTGTTCCATCGCGCGCGCCTGCTCGAGAGCGGCGGCGGGGAAATGCGTTTCGAGCTTATGGCGCGCGATGATGAGCTCGACGTCGATCCCCGAATCTCCCGCATGCCCCAGCACCTCCTCGACCACTCCCTGGGCAGGCTCGTGTCGGGAAGGATAGGCGGTCATGCGCACACGGACGATATCGCCGTCCTGCACATGGGGCGCCTCGCGGCGCAACGTGAAGACGTCATGGCGGATGCGCGGGTCTTCGGGAACCACCACGCCGAACGGTTCGGCGACTTCATAACGGCCCACGACGAACTCATGGGCACGAGAAATCACGCGTACGACGCGCGCCACGGGGCGCTCGCTTACCGCCTGACCTCTCGCACCCGAGCGGGAGGATGACCCGACGCGAGCCACTTCGACGAAATCGCCGTCGAACGCATCAGCGATCTTCGAAGCGGGCACGTAGAACTCGCCTTCGGCGGTTTGGACGAATCCGTAACCCGATCCGCACACTTCGAGAACACCGCGCGGATGCGTTCGCGGGGTTCTTCTCGTATTCGTCTTGCGCGATCTCGAACGGGGCATGAAATCTCCTCCTGTAAACGGCGCATGCCGAACCCGCAACGCCGATATGAACGAAAAACCCGCGCCCGATACGTTTCGGACGCGGGCGAATCGCGAATGCCGGTTTTCTAGGCGGCAAGCGATGCGGCCGTTTCGACCGCGAAATCCTTTTGGCTGTCGGACGACGCGTCATCGCGCATCGTCACCGTGACATCGGGGACGACGCCCGCATTGTCGATGAGATATCCGTTCGGACTGACGTAGCGCGCCGCCGTATAGCGCAGAGCGCCGCCGAACGAAAGCGGCTTGGTGACCTGGACCGAGCCCTTGCCCATGGTGGTCGTGCCCGCAAGCGTGGCGCGGCCGGTGTCGTGCAAGGCCGCGGCGAGCACCTCGGCCGCACCCGCCGTATTCCCGTTGACCAGCACCACGAGCGGCGCATCGGTAGCCGCATCGCCCGAAACCTGCTTGGTCGTTTTCGCATCGAGCGTGTCTATCTCCACCACGACGCCGCTGCGAATGAACAGCGACGCCACATCGACCGCCTTCGTCAGATAGCCGCCGGGATTGTCGCGCAAATCGAGCACGAACGACGTCGCCCCTTCCGAGGCGAGGTCCTCGACGGCCTGGCGCACGAGGGCATCGGAATTCTGCGTGAACTGCTTGAGCGCGATATAGCCCACCGATTCGATTTTCTGCGTGGTCACGTTCGGCTCTTTGTAATCGGAGCAGATCAGCGTGGTGGTGAATTCGACGCCTTCGACGTCTTCGGTCGTGGAGGGCCGCAGCCACGTGACCACCACCGACGAGCCGTCTTCACGCTGAACCGCGTTGATGGCTTCGGTCGCCGTCCAATCCTGGGAGCGGTCGCCGTCGATCGCCACCACGACATCTCCCCGGCGCACGCCCGCCTCTGCCGCCGAAGAACCCTCGAACACGTCGAGCGCATACGCGCGTCCGTTCTCTTCGGCGAAAAACACGCCGACGCCCGGATAGTCGTCTTTCGAGACGTCGACGAAGGCCGCATACCGACCGGGATCGAAATAGCGGGCATAGGCGTCGTCGGTGGTTTTCAAAAACGCATCGAGCACCGCAAGCGTGGCGGCCTCGGTATCGTAGACGTCGAGGCTCGCACCCATCAGCATGCGCTCGACCTCGTCGAGACGGCTTGCCACCTCGCCCGTTTCGACCGTCGCGCTCGAAACGCTTTTAGAGGGGTCTTCGGGCGCGATGACGCCCATCCTCTCCATGAGCTCGGCATTGCCGCGCGCAAGAAAACCCGCGCAGAAAAGCAGGCACGCGCCTATGCAGAGGAGCAATGCCCTGAGAATCCTCGCATTGCGCGCGCCTATTTCGATATGTCTGCCCCTCCGATCGCGCATGGGCGTACCGTTAGACCTTCAGATAGCGGCGCATCGCCAAAAGCGAACCGATGGCGGCGATAACCAGGCCGAACAGGAACATAAGAGCATAAATGCCCAGATAAACCGTGCTGGAAAGATCGATCGGGAGCCACATGAGCGCATTCGACACCTGCGGAAGAGCGAAACGGCGCAGAAGCTCGATAGCGCCGACGGCAAGAGCGGAACCGATCACCGCATGCACCGCGCCCTCCATCAGGAAGGGCCCGCGAATGAAGCCGTTGGACGCGCCCACGAGACGCATGATGGCGATTTCCTTGCGACGGGCAAGAATGGCAAGGCGGATCGTGTTGTTGATGAAGACCAGCGCAATGAAAATCAGCAACGCGATCAGGGCGACGCCGATATAACGGATATAGGTCGTCAGACTGAAAAGCCTATCGACGCTGTCTTCGCCGTATTTCACGCTATCCGACGGGTCTTGCGGATTGTCGCAAATGGCGGCGAAAGCGGAATCGGAGGCGAGCTGCGATGCGATCGACTCGACCATCTGGGGATCGGCCAGCTCGATATCGATCGACGCCGGCAGCGGATTAGTGCCGTCGAGCTGATCGACGATGTCGGTGGAGCTCATGGAATTCTGGAAGTTCTCAAGCGCCTGGTCTTTCGTGGTGAAGCCGACGCTTGCCACGCCCTCGACGCCTTCGAGCTTTTTCATCACGGCATCGATCTGCGACTGCTCGGCGGAATCGTCGATATACGCGGTGATGGACACCTTGTCCTCCACCGACGACACGGTATTGTTGATGATGGCGCCGCCGACCAAGAAGATTCCGATGATGAGCAGCGAGAGGAAGATCGTGACGATCGAACCCAGCGAAGTGCTGAGATTGCGCGTGAATCCCGTAAGGGACTCTTTGAAGAAATAGATAAGGCTAGACATCGAAGCCGTACACCCCCCTGTCCTGGTCGCGGGTCAGCTGGCCGCTGTCGAGCGCGATGACGCGACGGCGCATGTTGTCGACCATCTCGCGGTCGTGCGTTGCCACGAGCACCGTGGTGCCCGTGCGGTTGATGCGCTCGAGCAGATCCATGATGCCGCGGGAGGTCTGCGGGTCGAGATTGCCCGTGGGCTCGTCGCACACCAGAAGCGGAGGACGGTTGACGATGGCGCGCGCGATGGAGACGCGCTGCTGCTCGCCTCCCGAAAGCTGGTCGGGACGCTTGTCGAGCTTGTCCTGAAGGCCGACCAGGCGCAAAACCTCGGGGACCTGCGTCTTGATGACGTGGCGGCTTTTGCCGATGACTTCGAGCGCGAAGGCGACGTTTTCGAAAACCGTCTTGTTCGGCAGAAGCTTGAAGTCCTGGAATACGCATCCGATATTGCGGCGCAGATAAGGAACGCGCCAGTTGCGCATGGTGGACAAATCCTCGCCCGCGATGTAGATATGTCCGTCGGTAGGCTTGAGCTCGCGCGTGATCAGTTTGATGAACGTCGATTTGCCCGAACCGGAATGGCCGACCAGAAAGACGAACTCGCCCGCATAGATCTGCAATGAGATGTCGTGAAGCGACGGCCTGTTCGGCTGCGCAGGATAGACCTTGGTCACGTGGTCGAACGTGATGACCGGCGCACCGACGGGCTGCTGTTGGACATCCTCGACGGAAAGCGTCGGAAGCGAGGCGGAAAGATCGGGAAGAACGCCCGTTTGCGCGGGACGCTTCGCCTGGGCGTTATGGGCGCCCGCCGCCTGCTGCGAGACGGCATGCATGGCGCCCGTCGCCTGCGGACGGCGGTCGCCGCCCTGCGAAGCAGACGCAGAAGGCCGTGATGCAGCATCGTGAGCGGGAGCCGCATGGCGTCCCTGAGGCGCGAAAGACGCCGTATCGGCGCCGAAGCCTTCGGGAGCGCGACGCTGCGCATCGTTCGTATTCGTCACAGAATGCTCCGTTCAAATCGTGATTGCTGGACTCAACCTTGTCATTCTAGCAAGACCGCCGCACAAGCGTGCGGCGGTCACGAAATGTTCATCGAGCAACCGAAAGGAGTCGATGAAATAGGTTGTGAACAGGCGAAAAGCTCTACTCGACGTTCTTTTTCGCCATTGCGGAAACGGCGGCTTCGACGATGCTTTCGGCATCGAGTCCGAATTCGCGCATCAACTCCTCCATTTCGCCCGACGTGCCGAAGCAGTCGCGCATACCCACGCGCACGAGCGGGGCGGGATGCTTCTCGCTCAGAAGCTCGGCGACCGCGCCGCCCAGGCCTCCGATGACGGAATGCTCCTCGGCGGTCACCGCGCAGCCCGTCTTGCGGATGGAGCCGAGAACGAGCTTTTCGTCGAGCGGCTTGATGGAGAACACGTCGACGACCTCGGCGGAAATGCCGCGGTCGGCGAGCAGGTCGGCGGCCTTGAGCGCCTCGTCGACCTCGATGCCGCAGGCGAGGATCGTGACATCGGCTCCCTCGCGCAGAATGTGCGCCTGGCCGATTTCAAGCTCGACATCCTCGTCGTAGATGCACGGAACCGATGCGCGGCCCATGCGGACATACACCGGGCCGGGCGTCTTCGCCGCCAGCTTGATGGCGGCCTTCGCGGAAGCGTAGTCGGCGGGAACGAGCACGCGCATGTTCGGAAGGACGCGCATGAGCGCGATGTCTTCGACCATCTGATGGCTGCCGCCGTCGGGACCCACCGAAACGCCCGCATGCGTCGGGGCGATCTTCACATCGAGGTTCGCATAGCACACGGTGTTGCGGATCTGGTCGTAGACGCGGCCCGTGCCGAACACGGCGAACGAGCCAGTGAACGCGACATGGCCCGTCAGCGCAAGACCTGCCGCCACGCCCACCATGTCCTGCTCGGCGATGCCGACGTTGAACAGACGGTCGGGATAGGCGTCTCCGAGCTTTTTGGTGGTGGTGGAGCCGGACAAGTCGGCCTCGACGGCGACGACGGGCGCGCCCTCGTTGGCAAGCTCGACCAGCGTTTCGCCGTATGCGGCGCGGGTGGCCTTCTTCTCGTTAGACATTCGGGGTCTCCTTGTCGGTCAGCTCGTCGATAGCCTGTTCGGTCTGTTCGGCGTTCGGCGCCTTGCCATGCCAGCCGGCCTGGCCTTCCATGAAGGAAACGCCTTTACCCTTGACGGTTTCGGCGATAATCGCCTTCGGCTTGCCCGTATGGGCCGCCTTGGCCGCTTCGAGCGTGGAAAGAACGGCTTCCATATCGTTGCCGTCGCACATGAACACCTGCCAGCCGAATGCCTCGAACTTGGCGGAAAGGCTTTCAGGAGAGCAGACGTCTTCGATCGCGCCGTCGATCTGCAGATGGTTGTGATCGACGATCGCGACCAGGTTGTCGAGATTGCGATGGGCGGCGAACATGGCGGCCTCCCACACCTGGCCTTCCTGGCATTCGCCGTCGCCCATGAGCGTGAACACCGCGGCATCGTTGTCCTGAAGCTTCAGCCCGCATGCGATGCCGGCGGAAATGGACAGACCCTGGCCCAAGGAGCCGGTGGACGCCTCGACGCCGGGAAGCTTGCGGCAATCGGGGTGGCCTTGCAGGCGGCTATGCAGCTTGCGCAGCGTAGTCAGCTCGTCTTTCGGGAAATAGCCGGCCTCGGCAAGCGTGGCATACAGAACCGGCGCCGCATGGCCCTTCGAGAGCACGAAGCGGTCGCGGTCGGCTTTGGCCGGGTTGCTCGGGTCGTGCTCGAGCACGCCGCCGAAATACAGCGCGCAAAGAATCTCGGCAGACGAGAGCGATCCGCCGGGATGCCCGCTGCCCGCCTCGGCCACCATGTTGACGATATCGATGCGGATATCGTTGGCCTTGCCTTTCAAATCTTGCAGGTTCACGTCGTTTCCTTCCGATGGTGCGACAATCGATACCTTTTATTGCGAGACACGCCAGCGGTGGTAGCCGACGACGAATGTTTCGATATCGCCGTCGAGCACCGCATCGACGTTGCCCGTTTCAATATTACTACGAAGGTCTTTGACCAATTGGTACGGGTAAAGCACGTAGTTGCGAATTTGGCTGCCGAAGCTGTTCTCCATGCGCTCGCCGCGCAGGGCGGCGAGGTCTTCGTCGCGCTTGCGACGCTCGATTTCATAGAGCTTGGCGCGCAGCACCTTGAACGCCGCCTCTTTATTCTGCAGCTGGCTTTTCTCATTCTGGCACGTCACCACGATGCCCGTGGGGATATGCGTGAGACGCACCGCCGAATCGGTGGTGTTCACGCACTGGCCTCCCGGCCCGCTCGAACGATACACGTCGACGCGCACATCCGCAGGATTGAGGTCGACTTCGATATCGTCCGACATCACCGGCAACACCTCGACTCCCGCGAACGTGGTCTGGCGGCGCTTCTTGTCGTCGGTCGGCGAGATGCGCACCAGACGGTGTACGCCGTGCTCGCTGCGCAGCATGCCGTAGGCGTTGCGGCCTTCGATCTGGATGACGGCGCGGTCGAGGCCGATGCCCTCGCCCGCAACCACGTCGAGCGGCTTGACCTTCCATCCCTTCTGCTCGGCATAGCGCGTATACATGCGGTAGAGCATCTCGGTCCAGTCCTGCGCCTCAAGGCCGCCCTGGCCGGGGTTGATCGAAAGGATGGCGTCGTTGCCGTCCATTTCCCCGGAAAACCACGACTCCACCTCGAAGCGGTCGAGCATCTCGGACAGGGCGGCGAGCAGGCGCTCCTTCTCGTCGAGAAACGCCTCGTCTTCGGCGGCGAGCTCGGCGGCCGCGCGCGCGTCCTCGAGAAGCAATCGGGCGCTTTCGTAGCCCTCGATCGTCTCGCGCAATGCGCTCGCTTTGCGCGAGATATCCTGGGCGCGGGCGGCATCGTTCCAAAAATCGGGAGCGGATATCTGCTCGTCGAGTTCGGCGAGACGCTTCGTATTCTCTTCGATGCGCATCCACGCGTATGCATCGGCGACGCGCTCGCGCGCCGCCTCCATTTCTTTCGATTCTCTTTCAGCCATGACTACCTATCGCGACCGTGACATTTCTTGAACTTCAAGCCGCTGCCGCACGGACAGGGGTCGTTGCGACCGACGTTCGCATACGGGTCGTGCTCGTCTTTGCGATACGTCTTCGGCTTGGCCTGCGGCGCGGGAGCGGAAGTCGCCTGCGCGGGAGCGGCGCTGCGGACGGACGACATCGAGGCGTCGAGCGCCGTCTCCGGCGACGAATAGCTCACCTTGTTGCCGTCGAGCGGAGTCTTTTCGTCTTCCACCGGAGCCGCCACCTGCAGGCGCAGAAGCGTTCGGAGGAAGTCCTCGTACATCGACGACGTCAGTGCGGCAAAGGCCGCATGCGCCTCTTCTTTGTATTCGACCAACGGATCGCGCTGACCGAACGCGCGCAAGCCGATGCCCGTTTTGAGGTAATCCATCTCTTGCAGATGATTCATCCAGCGAACATCGATGATGCGCAGCATCACCTGGGCCTCGAGCTTTTTCATGTTCTCATCGCCCACCGCGGCGCGCTTTTCCTCGTAGACGCTCTCCAGGTAATCGACCAAAGCGTCGACGACGGCCGAGGCCTCATCGTCGTGGTCGAGCTGAGAAACGGAGAATCCGGCGCGGCCGGTCATCTCCGCCGCCCAAAGGTCGACGGCGCGCATATCCCAGTCGTCGCTTGCATCATGCGACGAGCAATTCTGTTCGACGATGGCGCCGGCAGCGTCTTCGATGATGCCGTCGATGCGCGCGGACAGGTCTTTGCCGTCGAGGATCGCATTGCGCTCTTTGTAGATCGCATTGCGCTGCAGGTTCATGACGTCGTCGTATTCCAAGACGTTCTTTCGGGCGGCGAAATGCATCGCCTCGACCTGGCGCTGGGCGCTTTCGATCGCCTTGGTGACCATGCTCGCCTGAATGGGCACATCCTCTTCGGCGCCGCTTTTCTCCATCCAACGGCCGATCGAATCCATGCGGTTGCCGCCGAACAGGCGCATGAGGTCGTCTTCGAGCGAAAGATAGAACTGCGTCAGACCGGGGTCGCCCTGACGGCCGGCACGGCCGCGCAGCTGGTTGTCGATACGGCGGGACTCATGACGCTCGGTGCCGATCACGGCAAGACCGCCTGCGGCAAGCACCTTGTCGTGCTCGGCGGCGCAGATTTCCTTCGCCCGCTTCAGGGCGGCGGCGCGCTGCTCGTCGGTCGGTGTGGGAAGAACCTCCTTGCCGTCCTCGACCACGTCGTCGATGCTGCGGTCGGGATCGAATCCCTGATCGCGCAGGACATCTTCCATCAGCACCTCGGGATTGCCGCCCAAAAGGATGTCGGTGCCGCGGCCCGCCATGTTGGTGGCGATGGTCACCGCGCCCGCACGGCCCGCCTGGGCAACGATATGCGCTTCGCGCTCGTGGTTTTTCGCGTTGAGCACCTCGTGGGGAATGCCGCGCTTGGACAGCAGGCGCGAAAGCTTTTCGGAGCTTTCGATCGACACGGTGCCCACCAGGCAGGGCTGACCTGCCGCATGACGGGCGGCGACGTCTTCGGCGACGGCATTGAACTTCGCATCCACGCTGCGATAGATCAGATCGTTCTCGTCGATGCGGCGCGGCGTTTTATTCGCGGGAATCGCCACGACGGGAAGGTGGTAAATCTGGCGAAACTCGCCGTCTTCGGTCATGGCCGTGCCGGTCATGCCCGAAAGCTTGCTGTACAGACGGAAGTAGTTCTGCAGCGTGATCGTGGCGAGCGTCTGGTTCTCTTCGCGGATGCGCACGCGCTCTTTCGCTTCGAGGGCCTGATGGAGGCCTTCGGAATAGCGGCGGCCCTCCATGATGCGGCCGGTGAACTCGTCGACGATCTTCACTTCCCCGCCGACCACCACGTAATCTTTGTCGCGATGGAACAGGAAATGGGCGCGCAGCGCCTGCTGGAGATGGTTCGCCATCTGGCCGGACGGATCGGCGTAGATATCCTCGACGCCGAGGCGCGATTCGATCTTCGCCAGGCCGCTTTCCGTGGCCATGATGGTGCGCTTCGCCTCGTCCATCTCGTAATCTTCGTCGCGCACGAGGCCGAACATGGCCTGGGCGAACTTTCGATACGTATCGGCCGCCTTCACGCCCGCGCCCGAAATGATGAGCGGCGTGCGCGCTTCGTCGATAAGAATCGAGTCGACCTCGTCGACGATGGCGAAATGGTGCCCACGCTGGACGCGCTGGGCGGCGCGAGTGACCATGTTGTCGCGCAGATAGTCGAAACCGAACTCCGCATTGGTGCCATACGTCACATCGGCCTGATAGGCGGGAATGCGATCGGCGGGACGCATGCCGTTCTGGATGAGTCCGACGCTCATGCCGAGGAAGCGGTAAATCCTTCCCATCCATTCGCTGTCGCGACGCGCGAGGTAATCGTTCACGGTGACGATATGGACGTTTTCGCCCGTAAGCGCGTTCAAATAGCCCGCAAGGGTCGACACGAGCGTCTTGCCTTCGCCCGTGCGCATCTCGGCGATCTGACCGTCGTTGAGCGCCATGGCGCCGATGAGCTGCACGTCGAAGTGGCGCAGGCCGAGCGTGCGCACGCTCGCCTCGCGCACCGTTGCGAACGCCTCGGGAAGAATCGACTCCAGCGATTCGCCGTCGGCCACGCGTTTTTTGTATGCGGCGGTCAGAGCGCGCAGCTCTTCATCGCTGCGCTTCTGCATATCGGGCTCGAGCGCGTTGATCTTGTCGACCTGCGCCTGATACCCCTTGAGCTGCTTGCCTTCGCCGAAAGTAAGGAGCTTCGATAGAAATCCCATGGTACCTCTCGTCCGCCGACCGCCGAGGCGACCGGCATCGCTCTGCGCCCCGCAAGGGGCTCTTCATTCCGGGCTACTTTAACACATCGGCCGTCATACACCGCTCCATCCGCTCCGAGACCAAAGAACCATCACTCGCATTCGAGATGAGGTCACGATGCAAGCGCATCATCCGCTCGGAAAGGTCCATCCCCAGCTCTTCGGCCATAAACGCCTTGCATTCCATGAACGTCTCCATGGCGAGGCTTCGCTGACCGGCAAGCATCTGCGCACGCATCAAAACGCAATACACGTCTTCACGCTTCTGCGATTTCTCGAACGCCGCATGGGCGAACCAAAGCGCGGCCTGCGACTCTCCGATATCGCACAGGCGGTCCGCCGCGGCCGTATAGGCGTCGACGAGCTTGCCGCGATAGCTTCTGCGCAGATGATCGATATAAGGGCTATCCATCTCCGACGGCAGGAGGTCGCACGAGAAATCGTCTTGCAGGCGCGCGAACGCATCCATCCACGCGCCTACCTCGGGACGGCCGAAAAACAACGTGCGGCACAGCTCCTCGAACTCGTCGATGTCGCTTCTCACATAGCGCGCATCCACCATGCAGCTCGTCTGATGGCGCACGAGATACGGACAATTCCCGTATCCGTCGCCAAGGGCGCGGCGCAACGCCGACCACAAGGAGTAGAAATTGTTCACCGCGCGCTGCCCCGACGAGCCCGGCCACAAAATATCGAGGATCTCGCGGCGCGCCACTTCCTTGCCCCGATGCAAGACCAAAACGGCGAGCAGCGTCTTTATCTTCGGCTTGCGAAACGTCGAGATATCGACCGGCACGCCGCCGATCGATATCTCCACCCCGCCGAACAGGCGCACGGTCATGAGCGGAACTTCATCGGAGATGCGAGGGCTTGCCGGCACGACCCCGGGCGCAGACGAAGATCCCATCCGGCGGGCGCGGTGACGTGCGAGCTTCGTCTTCAAATCGGCAAGACGCGCACGGCGGTCGCCGTCGGCAAAGCCCTGCAGACCGTCATCGCCCAGCGCATCGCACAAGACGGCTTCATACGTATCGGGCGCATCGTGCGCGCTGCGGTAGCCTTAGAGAATCCGTCGCGCTGCATCGCATGCCCGGTCGAACAAAGGACGGCCCGATGCCGCGAACGCCTCGCCCTTGCGCACGAAACGAATGAAATGGGCGAGCTCCGCCATATACGCCGGATGAAGACGGGCGTCATCCGGCGCCTCCTCGAGAAACGACAACGCCCGGGCGGGGTCTTCGGCAAGATGAGACCGCGCCCCTGCCGCATACGACAACGCCCCTGCCGCGCCGAGCGAACGCGCCGCCGCATTGCCGAGAATCGCATGGGCGCGCACGGGAAAATCGCCCGGAGCGCACGAACATGCAAGCAATGCCGCCGCGCACGCCTGCTCCGGCGTGCAGGCTGGATGTTCCAGGGCCCGCATCGCGAAGCGCCCGCAACGCGCGGCATCTCCCAGCAGGAAAAGACGCTGCGACGCCCCGACGAGGAGCGCCGGCGTCAACCCGCTCGGGCGCTCGCCCAAAGTTTCGAAAAGCGTCTGCATCGCCTCGATTTCGCCCTCTGCGAAAAAGCGGTCCTGCTCGGCTTCGACCCAAGACGCCCTTCGCTTGCGCGGGCATAAAGACGCCATCAGTTCGCATGCGCGGCCGTGCAGGCCTCGGCGGCAAAGAGCGTCGGCCAAACGCGTCACGAAAGCCTCGCATCCGAGCGACGAGGCGCGGGCGACCGTCGAATCGAGCACGCCGCGGAAAACGGAAACGATGCGCGCGATGGGGAACTCATGGACGCAAAAGCGCTCTTCGACGAGGTCGATGCCCGTATACGGATAATGCCGCTCGATAAAGCGGCGCGTATCCTTGCGAAAACCGTGCACGAAAGCCGCCACTTCGTCGAGCGGCCCTTCGATAAGCACCTCCATAACGAAGATGGCAAGCTGGATTTCGGCGGGCATGTCGGCCGACCGCATACCCTCCAACAGCGAAGCGCCGTCTTCGCCCCAGACAAGGTCCGCCACGCGGTGGCACGGCTCCGAAGGAAGCGGGGCGCAGGACGAATCGCGCGCTTCGTCATCGTCGACGAGCAGGTCGTGCGCAGCGATGCAGCAGCGGTCGTTTTGCCGCTCGGCGAACGAATCGATCGCCGGCGTCGTCGTGACCACGACCTCCCACCCCTTCGCCAAAAGAACGTCGATATCTTTGGAGAAAGCATCGGATCGGTCGTCATCGAGATAGGGAATGTCTTCGAACACGGCGAGCGAACGTTGCTTCGTCGCCGCGAAAAGCGACGAAGCGATAAGGCGGTCGTCGAGGTCGCGTAAAAAACAAGGGCTTTGCCCGTTGATCCAGAACACGTTTTCGAATTCGTACATCGATTCGGCATATGCGCAGACAAGAGCGCTTTTACCGAAACCGCGAGGAGCCACGACGAAACGGGCGACGCCCCGATTGGAAAGCATCTTCTTCAGAAGTCGCGGCCTCTGACGAAGCCGCAGGGTCTCAAGCCCTTTCGGCCTCCGTCCGCGGCAAGCCGAATTCGCGATAAAATTCCTCATCGCAACCCCTCCTCGATAGAACCGACGCCGATGCGCCATCGCGCATCCCCGCATATCGTCGGGAACCTCATTGTAGACATGCAGGGGCGGGGGCTCTTTCCTGCAACGCGAGTGCGGGGCCGGCGCTTGCGGCGGACGGCGCCGAAACGCCCCGGCATGCAACTCCCCCCGTTTTCCACCGGGAAATCCCCCGCGCTTTTCCCATGCGCTACCATGAGCGGCATGAAAGACCGCATCCACATACCCATCGACACGCGAGCCCTCGAGGTTTTGCGCGCCATCGAAGCCGCGCAGGAGAGCGCCTGGTTCGTCGGAGGATGCGTCCGCGACGCGTTTCTGGGAAAGCGGGCGCAGGATTTCGACATCGCCACGTCCGCTTCCTGGCAAACCGTGGCGGCCATAGCCGCGAAACACGGCTGGCGCGTCATCGACACCGGCGCGGCGCACGGAAGCATCGCCGTGGCGGTAGACGGCATGCTCGTGGAAACGACCACCTACCGCGTCGAATCCGGCTACAGCGACGCGCGCAGGCCCGATTCCGTGACGTTCGTCGATGCCATCGAAGCCGACCTGGCACGGCGGGATTTCCGCATGAACGCACTGGCGTATCATCCCGAGCGCGGCATACTCGACCTGCATGGCGGACGAAAAGACATCGCGAAGGGCATCGTAAGCACGGTCGGCGCACCCGAAGAGCGCTTCGGCGAAGACCCTTTGCGCATCATGAGGGCGCTGAGATTTTGCGCGCAGCTCGGATTTCAGATGGACCACGCAACCGAATCGGCCCTGTTCGCCTGCGCAGACGGACTGGGACGCATCGCCGTCGAGCGCGTATTCGCCGAGCTTTCGAAACTCCTGCTTGCACCCTGCGCGGGACGGGTTATCGCACGCTACGCGAGCGTCGTCGCGCATGCATGCCCTGAGCTGTTTTCCCGCTCGGCGGCACCATCGCCCGACGCTTGGAATAGCGGGGCTTTCGAGCGCATAGCGCGCGTGCTCGACGCCGCGCCGGCCGACCGAACCGTGCGTTTCGCCGCTCTGTTCTGCGGAATCGACGCGGAAGAAGAACGGCGGCAAGCGAACGCCGGCTGCAAAACCACGCCCGCCGCCGAGGCCGCTCGCGCCGCTCTGACGTCCTTGAAAGCGCCGCGCCGGCTGACCGAGGACGTATGCGCGCTTGTGGCGAACCGCAATGCAGCGCGCCCCGTGCAACGCGAGACCATGCTGCTGCTCGCGGCGCGCTTGGGCGGCGATACGGCCTTCATGCGGCGGCTTTGCGCCCTGCAAGACGCCGAAGACAACGCCGACGGCATAACCTTGCCGGTCGCGAGAACGGAGTTTTTCGACCGGCTCGTCTGCGCAGGAGAGCCCCTCAGCCGCCGCGACCTTGCCATATCGGGAAAAGACCTCGTCGCATGCGGCATGCAGCCCGGCCCCGCGATCGCGACGGCGCTCGATGCGCTGCTGCACGAAGTCGTATACGGACGCATCGCAAACGACGAAAACGAGCTGATCGCAGCCATTCCCTCTTCCGCCTTCTCCCCCGCCTGTCTGCCTGATTGAAAAAAGTTCGAAGAAAAACGGCAATTGATGTTGACGGAAAAGACGAAGCACGATAATATTTCGATTCGCGCTTGAAATGCGATACGCACTGGGGTGTCGTCTAATGGCAGGACAGCGGTTTCTGGTGCCGTATGTGAGGGTTCGACTCCTTCCACCCCAGCCATTTTCACAGCGCAGAATATATGGCCTGGTCGTCTAGCGGTTTAGGACATCGCCCTCTCAAGGCGAAGATCGGGGGTTCGAATCCCCTCCAGGCTACCATGAATCTTCAGAAGCCCTCGCACGAGGGCTTCTTTTTTGCGCGCATACGAACGATCGAAACGTCGCGCCGCGCTTGCGCCGGCTCTTTTCCATGGAAAACTTGCCCGCGACCCCCTCGCTTTCGCCCTACTTCGATTGCAGCCATCCTGGAAAAGAAGCGTCTCTTCTTCTTTTTCCGGCAAAATCCCGGATCGGATCTTGTCGAAAGCTGAAACGGATTCGAACGCATCCTTGCTCGTCTTTGGTGAAAACAGCACGAAAACCTCTCGGAAATCCGGATCGCATACGCGCCTTTCCTCGCTCGTTTCCGCGTTCTTTCCGGCAGGCACGAAAAAGCGCTCGATAATCGCGAGGAATACCGAGCGCTTCTATTCCGCAACCGGATCGTTCTTATCGGTAAGCGGCTCTTGCGCTAACCATTCAAGCGATGTTCCCACATATGATCGAGAGGGCCCGACCCCTTTCCTATATCGAAACCGGCGGCAAGCGCGCCTGCGATATAGCGCTTCGCGCCTTGCGCCGCCTCTAGGATATCGCGCCCGGAAGCAAGGCCGCATGCGATGGCGCTCGACAGCGTGCAGCCCGTGCCGTGAGTATTCGCCGTTTCCACCCGATCGCCGCGCAGCCACTCGACAGAACCGTCGCACAACAAGACGTCATCGGCATCCGATGCGCCATGACCCCCTTTGACAAGTACCGCAGCAGGCGTCATTTCCCCGAGCAAACGCGCCGCCCGCTCCATGTCGTCATGCGTTCGTATCTCCATGCCGCACAACACCTGCGCTTCGGGAATATTGGGCGTGATGACGCTCGCAAGCGGGAAAAGCTCGTCGATCAAGGCCTCTTTCGCATCGTCTCCTATCAAGGCCGACCCGCTCGTAGACACCATGACCGGGTCGAGCACGATGTTTTCCGCCCCCTGGCGCTTCAGCCCTTGCACCAAAGAAGAAACGATATCCGCCGACGAAACCATGCCTATCTTGACGGCATCGGGGCGTATATCGGAAAAAACGGCATCGATCTGAGAGCCGACGAAATCGGGATCGACGTCGACGACGCCGTAGACGCCAAGCGTGTTTTGAGCCGTCAGGGCGGTGATGACCGTTTGGGCGAAAAGGCCCATGGATTCGATCGTCTTGATATCGGCCTGTATGCCGGCGCCGCCGGAGCTGTCCGACCCGGCAATGCTGACGACCGAGGGAACGCTATAGGACATGTTCGATCTCCTTTTTCAACGAAGCCGTCGCACGGGCTATGTCGGAGGCGGCGAAAACGGCAGACACCACCGCTGCGCCGGATACCCCCGTTCCCGCAAGGCAAGACAGCGTGCCGACGTTCAGCCCGCCGATGCCCACGACGGGAATCGAGACCGCCGCGCATATACGCGAAAGCTCGTCGCGCGAAACGGAAACGGCATCGGGCTTGGTGGACGTCGGTATCAGCGCGCCCACGCCGAGATAATCGGCCCCTGCGGCTTCGGCGGCAAGCGCCTGCTCCACCGTCTGAGCGGAAACGCCGACGATTTTATCGGGACCGAGCGCCGAGCGCGCCTGGGCGCATGCCATGTCGTCTTGGCCCACGTGAACGCCGTCGGCCTCGGCGAGAATCGCCGCTTCGACGTCGTCGTTGATGACGAACGGGACGTTCGAATCGGGGCACGCCTCGTCGAGGGCCGACGCGATCGAGCGATAGCGCGCGGCGAGCTCGACGGAAGAGGCCTGTTTATCGCGCAGTTGGAGAAAGGTCGCACCGCCGCGCACCGCATCGACACAGCACGACGCAAGCGTGCGCTCCCGCAGCCAAGCGTCGTCGGTCACGGCGTAAAGACGCAGGCATGCGGGATGCGCGCGCACGTAGGCGCGCGGCGCTATCACAGCGCGACCTCGGTCACGTCCGCCATCTGCGCCAAATCGGTACCCGAAAGAAGCGAGAGCGCGTCCATGACATAGCGATGGAACGTTCCCGTCCCTTCCGTCTTCAGCAAACGGGATGCCGCAGCCTGGCCCGCAGCCCCCATGTGCACCACGGCGGCAAGCGCCGATTCGAGCATATCCCGCTCTCCCGCGCATGCCGCGTAGGCGCCGCAAAGGGCGGAAAGCATACATCCCGACCCCGTGATGCGACCCTGCAACGCCGAGCCGTTACGCACCGCGAAAGCACGGCGTTCGTCGGCGATGATATCGATCGGGCCGGTGATGGCGACGACGCAATGCGCCTTGGCGGCGAACGCGCGGGCGAAGGCGGCCGCAGCGGCAATTCCCTCCTCGTCGGTCACGGCGTCGGAAGGATTCACGTCGACGCCCTGGGTTGCCGCCGCATTGCCCGCAAGCGCTTTGATTTCGCTCATATTGCCGCGCACGATAGAGACGGGAAGCGTATCGAGCAGTTCGCATGCCGTCGCCGTGCGCAGCTTCGAGGCGCCGGCGCCGACCGGATCGAGGACGATCGGGTGGCCGAGCTGCGCCGCCGCCGCACCCGCCTCCTTCATTCCTGCGATGGTCTGCTTGTTCAACGTTCCGATGTTGAGCACGAGCGCGCCGCAGATCGACGTGATATCGCGCACGTCTTCCGGCTCGTCGCTCATGATGGGGCTCGCCCCGATCGCAAGCACCGCGTTCGCGCAGCTTTCGACGGTCACGTAATTGGTGATGCAGTGCACGAGCGGCGCGGCGGCGCGGACGGCATCGGCATGGGTGGAAACGGACGTGGCGATAGACATGGTCATAGCGAATCTCCCTTCGTTGGCATTGTCCACATCAGGTTCTATGGGTCGAGGCGAACGACAGCCTCCTCTCAGCCCGCTTTCGCAAGCTCCCCGCGATGCGATTATAGACCTACCGCGACGTCGACGGCGCCCGACGGAGCCGCCGTGTCGAAACGCTCCGGAAACGGATCGCCCTGCGCCCTTTCCCAGACAAGGCCGCCCAAAGGACAGCGCGGCAGATAAATCGCCAGATCGCCCGATGAGACGGCAATACGCACGGCGGACTGCGAAAACTCGTTGGAAAGCCCGAGCGTCACGTCGTTGGAAAGTTCGATATCGCACACCTCGTATTTCGCTCCTGTCTCCGTCACGCCGCAGGAGAAATCGGAAAGCGAATACACCGAAAACGTCCCCTTCATCGAGGCGGGAAGCCCCACGGCGCGATAATGCGCCCCCGAAAGAACGGCGACGACGAAGCCCTCGCCTACCGCCGCAACCCGCATGCCCCGACGGGCGGCGCCGAGCAGCGCGGCAAGCGTCGCATGGGTATGATCGAGACGTCCGCCAAGCGCCCCGTAAACGGCGACGGAAGAAAACCCGCGCAGGCGCGCCCAATCGAGCGCGAGCGAAGTGTCGCTGTCATCTTTCATCGACGGATGCCGCTCGATCGGCACATCGGAGGGAACGAATCCTAGCGAATCGAAATCGCCGAGGGCGAAATCGGGAGCGATGCCCGCGCAAGCGAGCGACGCATATCCCCCATCGACGGCGACCACGGAATCGAAGCGTTCCCGAACGAAATGTTCCTCGTCGAAATCGGCCGCACCCACCAGCGCGCACTCGAATCCTGCAATCATGTTTTTCCTTCCATTACGCCGACAAGACAAGACGCCTCGCTGCAAAACGAACGCGGCCGCATGGGACGCACATCGAGCCGATGGCACGATCGGACGGGGCTTCCGAGGCGCAATCGATGCGACCGGCAGTTTTTCGCCCCTCGAACAATGTGCCGATGATACAATAGCCAACGCTATGCGGACCGGACGGTCGCGGGGAGCTTGCTCCATGAGGAAAGTCCGGGCTTCTTGAGGCAGGATGCCGGCTAACGGCCGGGCGGGAAAACCCGACGGAAAGTGCTGAAGAAACTTAAACTCCCACTGGCGCGTTTCGCGTTAAGAGAAAAGCTGAGAAGGTGCGGTAAGAGCGCACCAGCACGTTGGTAACAGCGTGGCTTAGGTAAACCCCATCCGAAGCAAGGGCGAATAGGCATGCGATACGGTTGAGCCTCTCCGTGCATGCGGGTAGCCTGCTTGAGGCGCACGGCGACGTGTGTCCTAGATAAATGACCGTCTTCGAAGACAGAACCCGGCTTATAGGTCCGCTACGGCATCGAGCAGCTCCGCAAGGGGCTGCTTTTTTATTCGGGCATAGGCAGTTCGCATCGCTGCGAACCGATCGTGCAGGCCGAGCTGCCTGCCGTCCAAGCCGCCTCCGAAACGGAGGAGCCACGCAAGAGGCCGTCCGCACGTCGCGAAAAGACCTACCGCCCTTCTTGCCGTATCCGCGCCGAGCGCCGCCATTCCACCCGCGCCCGAAGCGCTGCCATAAAAAATGCCGACCCGAAGGTCGGCATCGTAAGATGGCTTTAGTCGATATCGCCCAGATCGAACGCATCGGAAGCGTCGCCGTAGCCGCTGAGGTCCTTTTCGACCGTCGAGGGCTTCGGCGTGACGGGAATGGTCACAGGCGTCGCAGGAGCGGCAGCAGCCGGGGCCGTGTAGCTCGGGGCGATCGCGCCCGTGGCGCCCGCGGGCATGGGCTTATGGACGGGAGCCTGGCTCGGACCTGCGAAGCGGGCATGCGCGCGCTTCTTGCCGTCCTTTTTCACCAGTTCTTCCTCGATATCATCGAGCTTGCCGTTGGCATCTTCGATAAATGCCCTGAGCGCTTCGGCGTATACCTCGCACGTCTCTTTGTGAGAACGGTCGAGCTCGTCGATGGCATCCTCGATACGGGCCTTTTCGGCATTCGCACGGTCGATGATGTCGGCCGCATCGGCTTCGGCATCGGCCTTGATGCGCTTGGCTTCGCCGTTCGCCGCATCGACGACCTCTTTAGCGGAACGCTGGGCGACCACGAGAGCGTTAGCGATGGCGGAGGCGTCGTTCTCCTTCTCGGACAGCAAACGCTCGAGCTCGGCGATACGGGCGTCCTTCTCATCGGAAGAAAGCTCGGATGCAGGCTCTTCGGCATCGTCGGCCTGCTCGGGCAAAGCCGGCTCGGCGAACGCGGCGTCCATGTCCATCGGCTCGTCGTCGACGTAGGACGTGCCGTTTTGCAAATCGTTCAAACGGGCGGTCAGCTCGTCGATTTCGGCGTTCAGGCCATCGATTTCGGCAGCGACGTGCTCGAGGAATACATCGACCTCGTCGACGTCGTAGCCCTTACGGTCGACCGTGAAGCTTTGGTTGTGAATTTCTTCGGAAGTGATAGCCATGAAAGCTCCTTAACGCTTAACGAAGTGCCGATCTAGAGGATAGCCACGATCAGCCGTACTGCGAATTGTAATACAAGCAAGGCGAAAATCGGCGATATGTCCACCATGCCGCCGATCGGGGGGATGAATCTCCTGAAAAGATCGAGGAACGGATCGCACACCTTGCCCAAAACGGTATCGATATCGGCGATGATGCCGCCCTTTTGGGGAATCCAGGACATGAGCACGTACACGAACAGGATCATCGTGTACACGTCCGCCAGAGAAACGATGAAGTATTCCAGCATTTACATCAATCCCTGATCGCGCAGACGGCCGGTCTCTCCTTCGGTCAGCCCCGCGCCGCGCGTCAGGGCGAACACGTGGGCGGACACGCACTCGACGCGTGCATCGAGCGCGCAGGCGACGCCGAAGCTGAAGTCGAGAATGCGCTTTCCCAGCTCGTCGGGCGTATTGCGCAAAGAAAGCACGGCGACGTCTCCCGCTTTCAGAATCTTCGAGATGCGCTCGGCGTCGGAATAGCTCTCGGGCTTGATGACCGTGAGGATACGCGTGGCGCGCTTCACGACGCGCTGCTGCGCGGGAGCGGGATCTTTCTCGACAGGCATCGCAGGAACATCGCGAACCGCGCTGAATGCCCCGGTCTGAGCAGAGGAAAGCGACGCGGGCTGCTGCTCTTTAGCCGCATGAAGCGCGGCATGGGCGCCCGAAACGGGCTGCTCCTGCACCGTGCGCTCGACCTGATCCGCCGATGCGGCCGGACGGCGATCTTCGACCGCGACGCTCGCGCGCTCGGTGCGCGGCGAAGCTTCAGCCGGCATATCGTCGGACGACGGCGTGTACTGCGTATGGGCGCGCACGTCGTCGGCGGTCACCAGTTTGGGCATCGGAGCGGAAAACGCGACGGTGGCAGCCGGGTCTTTGCGCACATCGCGCGCGTAATCGGCATTGTCGTCGAAGGCGTATTCGCCGTAATCCTCTTCGTCGAATCCGTCATCGTACGAATCGTCATAAGCGTCGTCGCGCGGAGACGAAGGGCGCGCGTGGGAGGCGTCTTTGAACCCAAGGCGGTCTTTCAGGTCGAGACGACCTTTCAGCTCATCGAGTTTGGGAATCTTCAAATCCATCTGTGTTTCACCTTGTCCTTCGGGCGAGACCGTTACCTCGCATAGTCGTCGCTGAAAATGGCGCGGCCGACGCGCACCATGGTAGCCCCTTGGGGTATGGCTTCGAGATAATCGTCGCTCATCCCCATCGAAAGTTCATGCAGCGGCATGTCGTCCACGCCGTTGCGCGCCAGTTTGTCACGCATGGTATCACGCAAGATCCGCAGGTCGGAAAATGTCGCGCGCGCTTCGGCGAGACTTCCTCGCGCAGCCATGGTCATCAGCCCGCATACGCGCACGTTCGAAAGCCTGTTGCATTCCATCAGCAACTCGAACAGCTCGTCGGGCTGAACGCCCTGCTTGTTCTCTTCGCCGTCGTTGACTTCGATCAGCACATCCTGAACGATACCGAGCCCGCAGGCGAGACGATCGATCTTCTCGGCATGGCTCAGCGTGTACAAAGAGTGTATCAGGCACGCGCGCCCCACCACCGAAGAAAGCTTGCGCGATTGGATATTGCCGATGAAATGCCAGCGCTCGCCGGGAAAGGCCTCGTATTTCCTCGCAAGCTCTTCGGGGCGATTCTCGCCGAAATCATGCACGCCCGCAGCGATGGCCTCTTCGACGGCATCGAGGTCGACCGTCTTCGAGACGCCGACGATCGTCACTTCGCGGGAATCGCGGCCGCATGCCTCGCATGACGCGCGCACATCCTTTTCTATTGCGGCATAGCGCTGTTCGAGCGTCACGACGCACCACTTCCTTCCCCTTCGGATACTCTGACCGCAACGGCCCCGTGGCGTCCGCAACGGCCCGCGCTCCTGCGATAGGAATAATACCGTTCTTCAGAATCGCACATCGTGCAGACGTGCGCGCACGCGATGCGCTCGACATCGACGCCGCGCGAAACGAATCCCGAAACGAGCGCCGCCGTCAAATCGACATGGCGATGGCTCGAAACCGCAGCATCGCCGAATTCGCGCACGAAGCGACGCGCGAGCTCTTCGTCGACCTCGAAACAACAGGCTTCGATATGAGGCCCTATATAGATATTGAGATCGGAGGGCTCGATGCCGCCGATGCACAACGCGTCGATCGCGCGTTCGGAAATGCGGTTCATGACCCCGCGCCATCCGGCATGCACGACGGCGAAATGCCCCGCGGGAGAAACGATGATGACGGGAACGCAGTCGGCGAAGCACAGCAGCGCCGCCACATCGTGCGCGCGCACGACCACGCCGTCGGCGCCCTTGCGGGCAAGCGCATGGCACGCCGCGGCATCCTCGCGTGATTCGCACGTCACCACCGTATCGCCGTGAACCTGATTCGGCTGGATGAGGGATGCGCCTGATGCCTGAAGCGCCGCAAGCACGATGCGCCTGTTCGCGGCGACATGCGCGGAATCGTCTCCGACATGATCGCCCAGATTGAGCGAGTCGAAAGGAGCGTCGCTTTCTCCTCCCGTGCGCTGCGTGAACGCGATCCGCACGCCGGTTGCTTCGTATAAGGATTCGTCCGTCAATGCCGCGCATGAAGAAAAGCGACCCTCGGAAAGCCGAGGGAACGGCATATCGAGGGTCGCTGAACCATGCGACGAGACGTCGGTCGTCATATCGCGTGAACCTGAGACTTAGCGGCGGCGCAGGAAGTCGGGAATGTACTCCTCATCGGCGATGCGCGTCGATGCCGCATTGGCGGACGTGGCAACCGGAGACGTGGGGTGGCTCTGGTTGGAGGTGTACGTCTCGCGTGCCGGCGCCGTAGAGGCGAACAGGTCGTTGCGGGCGTTATCGAAATCCATGACGGCCTGCGTGCTGCGGGAGAAACCCGTGGCGATGATGGTGATGCGCACCTGATCGCCCAGGCCTTCGTCGATGATCTGGCCGTAGATGATGTTGGCATCTTCGTCCACCACGGCCTCCATCGCACGAGCTGCGGCGTCGACCTCGGCGAGCGTGAGCTCGGGACCGCCGGCGATAGAGAACAGAACGCGGCTCGCGCCCTGGATGGAGGCCTCGAGCAGGTTGGAGTTGATGGCCTGGGTCGCGGCGTCGAGCGCCCGGTTCTCGCCGGAGCCGTAGCCGATGCCCATCATAGCCGTGCCCGCGTCCTTCATGACGGTGCGGATGTCGGCGAAGTCGAGGTTGATCAGACCGGGAATGGTGATCAGGTCGGTGACGCCCTGGATTCCCTGACGCAGCGTGTCATCGGCAATGCGGAACGCATCGAGCATGGAGGTCTTCTTGTCGATGACCTCGAGCAGGCGGTCGTTGGGGATGACGATGAGCGTGTCGACCTTCTGGGAAAGCAGGTCGCAGCCCTGCTCGGCCTGGTTGCGGCGCAGACGGCCTTCGAAGCCGAAGGGCTTCGTGACCACGCCGACGGTCAGCGCGCCGATTTCCTCGCGGGCAATTTCGGCCACGACGGGAGCGGCGCCCGTGCCCGTGCCGCCGCCTTCGCCGGCGGTGACGAACACCATGTCGGCCTCGGCGAGGGCCTCGCGGATTTCCGCACGGGACTCCTCGGCGGCCTGGCAGCCGATTTCGGGATTAGCGCCCGCGCCCAAACCGCGCGTCAGCTCTTCGCCGATATGGATGGTCTTATCGGCGCTCGAAAGCAGCAGCGCCTGCTTATCGGTGTTCACCGCGATGAACTCCACGCCTTTCAAGCCGGCTTCGACCATGCGGTTGACGGCGTTGGTGCCGCCGCCGCCTACGCCCACGACCTTGATGACGGCCAGGTGCTCAGAACCAATAGTTTTAGGCATCGTATCCTCCATGCGTGCTACTTCTCCAGCGCGTTTCATCGCGTCGCATTATCTCAAACAATCCGCCGGCTATCGTTAAGAAAGCATGACAGATTCACTTTACACGAAGTCATTTACATTGCAAGAAACGATGTCGGGTTGGAACCCTTCATCGTCGAAGCTACACGAGATATCCCCACGGCTACTTCGTGCGCCACGTGGGGCTTGCCGCCACGCGCACATTGATATAGGAGACCGCGTCGGGGTGGTCCGCCATGATCTGCAGGCAGACGCGCTCTTTATCCCTGATGCCCTCGGCGGAGCCGAAGGCTATCTCGACATTGCTGTCGAGCGTGATCGTGGTGTTTTCGGTCGAGGTGGCCGATACGCTTTTCACCTGGTCTTTCAACTCGGTCGTCAGACCCGTGACGATGTCGAGCGCATTCACGATGCTCTCATCGCTGCAATAGGTTCCCACCTCGGGAGCCACGCCGTAGGCGACGTCTTTGATCGACAGGACGTTCGCCTTGTCCTCGTAGATCTTCGGACTGATGGAAGAAGCGGCCTCGCTTCCCTCTTCGGGGATCATGCACAGCCACATGCCGTCGATGGAAAGCGCCCATTGCTCGGTCGACTTGCCTTCGTCGACCCCCACCTCGACCACGGCGCCGATTGCCCGCTCGGTGACCGCGAGGTTCAGCGTATCGGGAAAAACGCGCTGCACGTCGACGTCGGCCACCCAGGCATCGCGCATGATGCTCTCCTCGATCGCGCGGGCATCCACGCGAAGCAGCGTGGTATCGCTCGGCACGTTGGCGAGCTGGGTCATCTCGGATGAGGTGAGATGCTCCACGCCCGATACCGTGACCTGTTTGATGGAGAACAGGCTCGAGAAATACACGCCCGCGCATGCCGCCGCAAGCACGGCGCATACGGCGAGGGCGACGAACACCTTCGTCATGTGGGCGCGATACGTCTGGTTCACGCGGGCATTGCGGCCCGCCTGGCTTTGCGCCAAAGAGCCCACCTTCACCGTGGACACGCGCGGCTGCGCGCTGCCGAAATCGCGCGCGGCATAGGGCGACACCGTGCGCGGCGAGGGGCGGCCGGCCGAACGGGACGGGCGCGCTGCGCCGCGCGGCACGTGGACCTGCGCCTGCATCGGGCGACGCTGGGGCGAGGGGCGCCGCGTGGTATGGCGATTATTGCGCGAAGCCAAGGAAACGCACCTCCGGTGTCAACTCGATGCCATAGCGGTCGCAAACGGCATTCTGAACGGCGTGAATCAGGGCGAGAACCTCGACGGCCCGTGCTCCTCCCCTGTTCACGATGAAATTCGCATGCAGCTCCGAAATCTGGGCGCCGCCGCACGAAGCACCTTTCAACCCGACGTTCTCGATAAGACGCCCCACCGATTCGCGCTCGGGGTTGCGAAATACGCTGCCGCACGACGGAAGCGAGAGCGGCTGGGTCGTGCGGCGGCGAGACAAAGAACGCTCCATGCGCAGGCGGATCTGCTCGCGATCGCCGGGCGAAGTGGACAGCTCGCACTCGAGCACGATTTCGTCATACGGAAGCGACGTCTCGCGATAGCCCCACGAAATGTCGGAGGCGTTGTAGCGACGAAGCCCGGTGCCGGGACGCAGCGTAGTCACCGTGCAGACCCTGCTGCCGATATATTCGCGGCTCGTGCCCGCATTCATCCGCAAGGCGCCGCCGATCGTGCCGGGCGTGCCCACGGCGAACTCGAAGCCCGCGCGTCCGTTGGAAAACGCCTCGCGCACCACATGCGAAAGCCTGCATGCCGCGCCGACCGAGAAGCTGTCCGCATCCTCGTTGTAGCAGCACGTCGAAAAACCGCGCCCGAGCGTGACGACGGCGCCCTCGAAGCCCTCGTCGCTTACCAGCAGGTTGCTTCCCTTGCCGATCGCGATCCAGGGAATGCCCCAAAGGCGCAGCGCATCGGTCGCCCTCATGAGCGAGGAAAGCGTGTCCGCCTGGATGAAATAGCGGGCGGGACCGCCGATCCGGTATGTCGTATGACGGCTCATCGGCTCGTTTTCAAGGACGGTGCCCTCGAAATGCGGGCCGAGCTCGCGCGCGAAACTCGCCATGCGCGACGCCTATCGGGCCGAAAGAGCCTCGACGATACGCGGACCGAAGCCCGTGACGTCGCCGGCGCCCATCGTGATCAGCAAATCGCCCGGCTCAAGGGCATCGACGACCGCAGCGACGACGCCGTCTTTCTCGGGAACGAAAGTCGCCTTGTCAAAGCCTGCATGCTCGCATACGGCACGGGAGACGAGGCTTCCGTCGACCCCTTCGATGGCAGCTTCGCCTGCGGCATAGACGTCCATGACCATCACCGCGTCGGCGGCGTCGAAGGCGTCCGCGAAATCGGCGGCGAGGCTTTGCGTGCGCGAATAGCGATGGGGCTGGAACAGCACGACCACGCGATCGAAATCGAGCGCCTTGGCGGCATCGAGCGTCGCGGCGACCTCGGTGGGATGATGGGCGTAATCGTCTACCACGGTGATGCCCGCGGCCTCGCCGACCAAATCGAAACGACGGCGCACGCCCGAATAGCCCGTCAGGCCCGACGCGGCACGCTCGACATCCTCGCCGAGCGCCCAGACGATGCTGAGCACGCCGGCGGCATTGAGTGCATTGTGGCGTCCGGGGCTTTTCTCAAGACGGCACGAAACCTCGCACCCGTCGGAGAAGCGCAGCGTGAACAGCGTCGCCAAACCCTCGGTGCGATAATCGCGCACCTGCGTGTCGCATGCCTCGTCGAATCCGTAGGTCACCACGCGCCTGCCGCTGCGCGACGCAAGCTCGACAAGCGCAGGGTCGTCGCCGCATGCGACGACGGCGCCGTCTTCGGGAACCGACGCCATGAAGCGCAAGAAGGTATCGCGGATCTCTTCGATGCCGCCCTCGTAATGGTCGAGATGATCGGCCTCCACATTGGTGACGAGCGCCACATAGGGAGACAGGTTCAAAAACGATCCGTCGCTTTCGTCGGCCTCGACGACGTAGTAGTCGCCCGTGCCCGATACGGCATTGGTTCGGTATGCGTCCACAATGCCGCCGACGACGAACGTCGGAGACAGGCCGATCGCATCGATCGCGGTGGCGAGCATGGAAGACGTCGTGGTCTTGCCGTGGGTGCCGGCGGCGGCAAGCGTCTTTTTGCCGCTGCCCAGCTCGGCAAGCATGCGGGCGCGCTGCCACACCACGATGCCGCGCGCGCGGGCCTCGATCAGCTCGGGATTGCTTTCGGGAATGGCGGTGGACACCACCACGACGTCGCAATCGGCCGGCACGTTTTCCGCATCATGACCGATGAATACGGGGATGCCCGCCTCTTCGAGCTGCTGCGTGTAGCGGGACGAATTCATATCCGAACCGCTGACCTTCATGCCCAGATCGGACGCCACACGGGCGATGCCGCTCATGCCGACGCCGCCGACGCCGATAAAATGGACGCACTTCGATTCCGCGCTCATCTAGACTCCTTTTCCAAGATAGAACGACAGCATTGTAGACGGTTTAGCCGGCATACGCGACGCGGCACACAACATCCGCCAAGTTGGCGGCGGCGTCCTGGGTCTTGAACCCCGCCGCCGCCGTGCGCATGCGCTCGCGCACGGACGCATCGTCGATCAGCGAGAAGAGCTTCCTCTCGAACGACGCGTCGTCGAGCTCGTCGTCGCGCTGCATGAACGCCGCGCCGCTTGCGACATAGGCGCGGGCGTTGGTGGTTTGATGGTCTTCCGCCGCGAAGGGGAACGGAACCAGCAGCGCGGGAAGTCCGATGGCCGATATCTCCGCAAGCGAGGTGGCGCCGGCGCGCGAGATGGCGCAATCGGCCGCCGCGAGGGTTTCCGCCATCCTATCCTGGTACGCCATGAGCTTCCAGCGCTTCTCCTCTTCGTCGGAAAGCGCCAGCTCCTCTTTCACCGCGTCGTATTCCTTCGGACCGGAAATATGCACGACGTAGAGATCGTCGCGCGAAAGCAGCTTTTCCTTCAATGCCGCGACCGCCTTGTTGATATGACGCGCGCCGAGGCTGCCGCCGAAGACGAGAAGCATGACGGCATCGTCGGGCACGCCGAGCATCGCGCGTCCTTGCGAGCGCGTGGCCCGAAGCACCGACGAGCGAACGGGATTGCCCGTCAAGACGACCTTCGACGCATCGGCGATATCCTTGCCCGCCTCCTCGTAGGTCAACGCCACCGCGGCGGCCTTCTTGCCGAGGAACTTGTTCGCCATGCCCATGACCGAGTTCTGCTCGTGCATCACGAGCGGCACATGCAAAGAAGCCGCCGCCAAGCCCACGGGAATGCATACGTAGCCGCCGAATCCGACCACCGCATCGGGCTTGCAATCCTTCATCCAACGCTTCGCCTTCGCCGCCGATGCGGCGAGGCGCGCCGTGGAAGTGATAAGCGTCCAGGGCTTCTGGCGATCGAAGCCCGCCGCCTCGAACGGCACGAATTCTATTCCCGCCTGCGCGACCAAGCGGGCCTCGACGCCCGTCGGCGTTCCCGCGAAGCAGACCTCGTGGCCGCGTTCGCACAGCTCGTCGGCAAGGGCGAGGGCGGGATTGATATGTCCGGCGGTACCCCCGCCTGAAAGCACGATTTTCATCGTTGTCCCCTTTCGGAATCGCGTGCGCGCTGCCGCGCGCGTTCGCGGCGCTCCGCCCGCAGCGCCTCATCCTGTTCGCGGCGCTTCTCGCGGCCGCGTTCGAAAAGGCCCGGGCGCCGATCCTGCGTGTCGTGCGACGCGAACCGATCGCGCCGACGCCTGTCGCCTCGCGTCTGCGAGCGCGGCGAATCGTCTTCGGGCGATGCGTCGGCGAAAGACCGCGCGCGCCCGGGCCGCTCGACGCGGATGACGTTGAGATCGTTGCGGCGCCGCTCATAGGGCGTCAAGACGTTCGATCCCTTCGACACCGACAGGATGAGCCCCACCATGAGCATGGATGCCAGAATGGAAGAGCCGCCCGACGAGATGAAGGGCAGCGGCTTGCCCGTCACCGGGAAATATCCGATGACCACCGCGATGTTCAGAAACGCCTGCGCGACGAGCAGACAGGTCAGGCCGCCCGCCATCATGGAGCCGAAGCTGTCGGGAGCATGGCGCGCGATGCGCAGGCCCGCGAACAGCAGCACGAGAAACAGCCCGATAACCGCCAACGCGCCGATCATGCCCAGCTCTTCGCATACGATGGCGAAGATGAAGTCGTTTTCCGCCTCGGAGATATATTGGAATTTCTCCCGGGAATTGCCGATTCCCACGCCGAAGATCCCGCCCTCGGCAAGCGCATATACGGAACGGATCGATTGGCGCCCCAGACCGTACGGATCGCTCCATGGATCGAGCCATACGGCGATACGGTCGGCGCGATATCCCACCAGAAAGAACGCGCCGACTGCGGCGATGAGAAAGAACAGCGGAACTATCACCTTGAACGGAACCCCGCCGATCACCATGACGGCGAATACGCCCAAAATGACGATGATGGCCGTTCCCATGTCGGACTGCGTCAAGAAAAGAAAAGCCAAGGGAGCCGCCACGAATATGAGCGCGGCAACGGCCGTCTGCTTGAGGTCCGCGAACTCATGGCGATAGTTGTAGACGATGCGCGCGGCGGCGATGACGAAGACGATCTTCGCCAATTCGGACGGCTGAAGGCTGAACCCCATGAAATAGATCCAGCGGGTGGCGCCGAGCGCCGAGGTTCCCACAAGGAAAACCGCTATGAGCAGCAAAAGGATGACGCCCCACGCCAGAAAGAAGCACCCGCCCGAAAGCCACTTCTCATAGGGCAGAAGCCGCGCGATCGCGAAAGCGAGCAGCCCGCCGCCCGTCATGACGGCAAGCTGCTTTCCCACGTACGAATAAACGCTGTTGCCGAGATTGATCGCCTCGATGCTCGACGCCGAAAAGCCTACGACGAGGCCTATGAGCGAAAGCAGGATGGTGGCCACCACCAAAAGAACGCGCGGCAGCATGATTTCGGCGGGCACGCCGCGCGCGTCGGCCTGCCGACGCGCGGTGATTCCTTCGTTGATGTCCGATGCCGTCATACGGGGCAAACCAACCAGCCCCTAGCGCATGCGCTGGGCACGGAAATCGACGAGCTGTTTGAAAACGCGGCCGCGGTGCTCGAACGAGTCGAACTCGTCGAACGAAGCGCATGCGGGAGAAAGCACCACGGATTGCCCGGGCTTCGCAATCGACAAGGCGGCGTCGAGCGCGTCTTCCATATGGTCGGCACGCAGGCACGCAATGTCGGAGCCCGCCTCGGCGAACGCATCGGCGAAACGCTCGCCGGCGGCGCCGAAGCACACCACGCCCGAGCATACGCGCGTCGATTCGCGCACCAAATCGGCGAGGTCGGTTCCTTTGTCGTGGCCTCCGAGCAGAAACACCGCCGTCTTCGGAGCGAACGCCGAAAGCGCCTTGCACGTGGCATCGACGTTGGTGGCTTTGGAGTCGTTGAAGAAAGAAACGCCTGCGATATCGCCGCACGGCTCGAGACGATGCTCGAGGGGCATGAACGAGCGCAGGCCGCGGCGGACATGTTCGGGCGCAACGCCCGCGGCCAGCGCGGCGGTTGCGGCCGCAAGCGCGTTTCCGGCCTTGTGCTCGCCGTTGTTATGCAGGCTCGAAGCCGCCACCAGCTCGATCGACTCGTCCTTATACTCGACGCGCAGCATGCCGTCGTGCAGCCATGCCGCATTGCGCGAACCGCAGGCTTCTTTCATGCTGCGATCCAATCCCGCCGCGCAGCCGAGCGGGATGTAGTCGAAGGCGCGCTTCTCGTCGTTTTTGAATTCTTTGATGCATGCGCGCGTCGTGTCGCACACGGCATCGATGACAAGCGTTCCGCCCGTGTCCGACAGGCGACGATAGACGTTCTTCTTCGCCTCGGCATACGCGTCGAACGTCATATGCCAATACAGGTGGTCGGGCGTGATATTGAGCAGGACGGCGACCTGCGGCGCGAACAAATCCATCGACGCAAGCTGAAACGAGCTGACTTCGGCGACGTAGACGTCCGCCGCATCGGCCGCGACCGCATCGATGCAGGTGTTGCCGATATTGCCCACGGCGGCGACGCGTCGTCCCGCCCCTTCCAGGATATGGGTGATCAACGTGGTCGTAGTGGTCTTGCCGTTCGTTCCCGTGACGGCGATCCAATACGAATCGGCGGGGCTTTCGCGCCATGCGAATTCGACTTCGCTGATCACGCGCGCGCTTGCGGCCGCGGCGTTCTCGTAAAAACGCGAGAACTGCGAGATGCCGGGGCTCGCGATGCACAGATCGTAGCGCTCTTCGAACGTGAAGCGATCGAAGTAAACCTTGGCGCCGCGCCGTTCGCATTCGCGAGCGAACGCGGAGGCGTCTTCGTTGTAATCGCCCGCGGCGATGGTAAGACTGTTCACGCGCGACCCGAGCAGATCGAGGCAATAGCGGGCAACCGCCTTGCCGCTTTTGCCGAGGCCCAAAACGAGCACGTCGCCGAGCGCGGCTGCGGCAGCCTTGCGCCCTTCGATGAATCCGTCACCCATAACGACTTCCTCTCTTCGACGTTTTTCCTTATATAAACACGCATCGCCGCAACGAAGCGGCGATGCCGTCAGAGCAACACGATAACACGATGCGCGAAGCGGGAAACGCTACCCCGCCATCACGATAGGCTGGATGAACCACATGACGAAGCCGAACGCCGCCAAAACGCCCGAAACGATCCAGAAACGGATGACGACCTTCGTCTCGCTCCAGCCCTTCTTCTCGAAGTGATGGTGCAAGGGAGCCATGAGGAACAAGCGTTTCTTGGTCTTTTTGTAATAGAGCACCTGCAGCATGACCGAAAGAGCCTCGGCCACGAACAGGCCGCCGATGACGATCGAGTAGACTTCGGTCTTGGTGAGCATGGCCACGCATCCGAGCGCGGCGCCGAGCGCCAACGAGCCCGTATCGCCCATGAAGATGTCGGCGGGATAGGCGTTGAACCACAGAAAACCCACGCAGGCGCCGGCGATGGTGGCGGAAAACACGGCGATCGGAAGCATGTCGAGACGATAGGAGATCGCCGCCATGACC
>JAUNDR010000059.1 GCA_030525985.1 Slackia sp.
TGCAAGAATCGATCCTTCGCGACATGGGATACGAATTCGAGATGCTGAACTTCGCCGAAATCGCAGGGCGGCCCCTGAAGGAATACATCGCCACGTGCAAGAAGAAAGTCAACCCCGACCTTTCGGTGGCGCAGGGCGTCAAAGGCATGCTCGCCGCCTTCAAGATGGTCGAATGTCTGGACGCCTACAACGACCGTTACCTCGCCCTGGCAGGATTCGACGAGCTCCCCGGCTCCTCGAAAGCGGCGCGCGAGGCGTTTTTCGCCGAGATGCGAGCCTGCAAAACGAGGATCGACGTGGAAAGCGCCTATCGGCGCGGCATCGCGGCGCTTGAAGCCGTGCCGCGCAACAAGCCGGCGCGCGCCTTGCGCATCGGCGTCGTCGGCGAGTATTTCACGGCGGTTGACGCCCGCAGCAACCTCGGCATCGAAGGCAAACTCCTCTCGATGGGGGTCGAGCTGGCGCGCGCCATGAACGTCACCAACCGCAACCTGCGCTACAACGAACCCGAGCTGCGCCGCGAAATCCCCGAATATGCCGCTTACGACATGGGACCCACTTCCACGCTCACCATCGCAGCGGCGAAGCGCTACGCGCAAGCCGGGTTCGACGGCATCGTGCACTTGAAATCGAGCGGATGCACGCCCGAAATAGACTGCATGCCCGTGCTTCAGCGCATCAGCCGCGACTACCGCATACCCATGCTGTTCCTCAGCTACGACTCTCAGACAAGCGATACGGGCCTCGACACCAGAATCGAGGCATTCTACGACATGATCGCCATGAGAAAGGCTTCGCAATGACACGATCGACACACACGGCCGATGCGCGGCGCCGCGCGTTTCTCGGCATAGACACCGGCTCCATCTCCACCAAGGGCGTGATCGTCGACGAAACGCGCGCAATCATCGCCCGCACCTACCTTTGGACCGAAGGCGACCCGGCGTCGGCGGCGCGCCGCGTCGTCGACGACCTCGCCGCGCAGATAGACCGCGACGAAATAGACGTCGTGGCGGTGGGAACCACGGGAAGCGCACGCAGGCTCGTCGGCGCGATGCTCGATGCGCAGGTGGTGAAAAACGAAATCACCGCCCATGCGGTAGGCACCACGTTCCTCCATCCCGACGTGCGCACCATCTTGGAGATCGGCGGACAGGACTCCAAGATCATCTGCGTGGAAGACGGCGTCGCGATCGATTACGCCATGAACACGCTGTGCGCCGCGGGAACGGGATCGTTTCTCTCGAGCCAGGCGCATCGGCTGGGCGTCGAGGTCGAGGAATTCGGCCCGATCGCGCTGACTTCGGAAAATCCCGCCAATATCGCCGCGCGCTGCACCGTTTTCGCCGAAAGCGACCTGGTGCATAAAATCCAGATGGGATATGCCCGCGAAGACGTGATAGCGGGCCTGTGCAAGGCCGTGGCGACGAATTACCTCAACAACGTGGGCAAGGGCAAAAAAATCGAATCGCCCGTGGTGTTCCAGGGCGGCGTGAGCAAGAACGTCGGCGTGGTGCATTTCTTCGAGGAGGCGCTCGGATGCGACGTGACCGTCGATGAAGACGGCCATCTCATGGGGGCCTTCGGCGCGGCGCTTCTGGCGGCATCGTCGCCCGAAACGTCATGGCGGTCATTTGAATTCGACATCGATGATTTCGAATTCAAAACGCGCGAGGTAATCTGCGCGAAATGCCCCAACCACTGCGAAATCGTCTGCGTCCATCGCGACGGCGCCCTGATCGATTCATGGGGCAACCGTTGCGATAAAGGGGCGTTGAAATCCGTACGTCGCAAGTAGCGAACGCGGAAAGAACAAGACGCGCCGCGACGCATCCATGCAGAGCACCCTTGGCGGGACCGAAAGCATCCTCGGCGGAATCGGAAGACACCGATTCCGCCTTTTTATTGCCGGACCCGGCCAAGCTCGACCGGCGGAAAAACAATCGAAGGCGTCTCTTGCGCGAAGCCGGCATATGGGATAAATTACGAACATCAGTACGATTTATGCGAAAGGACCGCCCATGCGCCTTCTGCACATCTCAGACCTCCACATAGGCAAGCACGTCAACGAATTCCCGATGATCGACGACCAGCGCTACATCCTCGACACCCTGCTCGACATCATCCGCACGCGTGAAGTCGACGCCCTTCTGATCGCAGGCGATATCTACGACCGCTCGTCGCCGAGCGCCGAAGCGGTGGCATGCGTCGACGAATTCCTTTCCGCCGTCGCGCAGACGGGGGCAAGCTGTTTCGCAATCGCGGGAAACCACGACTCCGCCGAGCGCGTCGCCTACGCGTCGAGCCTGCTTGCGAAAAACCGCATCCACCTCTCCCCCGTCTACGACGGCACCATCGCGCACGTCACGATGGAAGACGAGCACGGAAGCGTCGTGTTCTGGCTTATCCCCTTCCTCAAGCCCGCCCACGTTCGCACGTATTTTCCCGACGACGCCATCGACGATTACACGTCGGCGCTCGAATGCGCCCTCGACGCATGCCCCATCGACCGGACGCAACGCAACGTGGCGATAGCCCACCAGTTCGTCACATTCGGCGGCAGCGAGCCGGAAAGAAGCGATTCCGAACTATCGCTCGGCGGCATGGACAACGTCGACGCTTCGGTATTCGAAGCGTTCGACTACGTCGCGCTCGGCCATATCCATCGGCCGCAGCGCCTTGCGCGCGATACGATGCGCTACAGCGGCAGCCCTTTGAAGTACTCCGCATCCGAGATGCGCTACCCCAAATCGGCACCGCTCATCGAACTCGGTCCGAAGGGAGACGTGTCGATCGAGCTCGTCGTGCTCGAGCCGCTTCATGACATGCGCGCGATCAAAGGGCCGATCGCCGATTTGACGGCAGACGATACGGTTTCCTCGCTCGACCCCGAAGATCGCGAAGACTACATCCATGCCGTGCTCACCGACGAGTTTCCCCCGATCGATGCCCTTTCGAAACTGCGGGCGGTATACCCCAACGTCATGAGCGTTTCATACGACAACGCCCGCACCTCCGCCGAAAACGAAGAGATTCTCGGCATCGATGCAGACGAAATGAGCGACATGAATCCCCTGGAGCTGTTCGCCCGATTCTATCGAGACCAAAACGGCGAAGAGATGACCGCAAGGCAATACGAAACGGCGCTGCACGCGCTTGAGAAAAGCGAGGAGAACCGATGAGGCCGATCGAATTGACCATGAGCGCGTTCGGCCCGTATGCCGATACCGCGAAAGTCGACTTCACGAAAATAGGACAAAGCGGCATCTATCTGATAACGGGCGATACGGGAGCGGGGAAGACCCCAATCTGCGACGCCATCGCGTCCGCATTTTTCGGCCATTCCACGGGCAACGCCAGGAATGCGAAATCGCTGCGCTGCTATTCCGCCGACCCCTCCGCCGAAACAAGCGTCGAATTGAAGTTCTCCTATCGCGACGGGATCTATCGCATCTGGCGATGCCCGGCTTACGAGCGCGCCAAAAAACGAGGCACGGGCACAACCTTGCAAGGCGCCGAAGCGCGGCTCGAATGCCCTGGGAAGCCGCCCATCACGCGTCTGCGCGACGTCGATGACGCCATCGTGGAGCTGCTCGGCATCGATCGCCACCAATTCGCCCAGATTGTCATGATCGCCCAGGGTGATTTCCGCAAGCTCCTTTCGGCAGGAACCGACGAGCGAAGCAGAATATTCCGCAAGCTGTTCGACACCGACCGCTTCCTCTCATTCCAACAGCACCTCGCGGAAGAGAAGCGTACCCTGGAAAACCGCCACCGCGCTATCGCACAGGAAATGCGCATCCACGCCGGCTCCATAGCCCTCGAGCAAGATGCGCCCGAAGCAACGGAAATCGAAAACCGTCTGGATGCGGACACCCTGCAACCCGCATGGCTTCAAAATACGCTGTGCGACATCGTCTCGCGCGACAAAAAACGCCTTGAAGCCGTATCGGCCCGGCTCATCGAAGCGCAGGCGCGCAAAGACGCCGCGATGCGCGCCGAAGAAAACTGCCGACACGCATCGGAGCTTCGCCAAGCGCTCGCGCGGGCGAAAGACGACGAAGCGAGAATCGAGTCCGCCGTCGTCCGCGCGAAAGCCGCGATCGAGGCCCGGGCGCCCCTGAAAGAAGAACGCGATCGGACGAATGAGCGCATGGTCGTCGAGCAAAACGCGCTCGGCTCCTACGACGAGTACGAACGCCTGGCAGAACGCGCCGAAAACGCCCGAGAAAACGCCGCGCACGCGGGCGGGCGGGCGCGCTCGCTCGCCCGTTCCGAAGAGAAAAACCGCACAGAGCTCCATCGCGCCGAAGAGGCGATCGAGCGTCTCGGACGCGCGGAAGAATCCTGCGCGAATGCCCGTTTCGAAGAAAAGAATGCGGCCGATAGCCTGAAACGCATCGAAGACTACGAAAAAGCATGGACCGCGATGCAGGCGACCGAGCGCAAGGCGCGCGAAGCGCAGGACGAAGCGCACGCCGCCGAAGAGCGACGCATGCGAGCGTCTGCGCGCATCGATGCAGCAACGGCGCTTCGCAGCAAGCTTATTGCCGCCCCCGAGCAAATCGCCCGCTGCGAAGCGACCGTTCGGCAAGCAGCCGAGCGCATCGACCGTCTCGAAGACGCCGCGCGGCGCGAGAAAAAAGCGGCGGCGGCATGCGCGGACGCGCAAAGCCGAGCGCATGAGGCGATCGAATCCTACAACAAGAAAAAAAACGAGGCCGATGACGCCCATCGCCTCTGGAAGCACGCTCACGACGCCTACCTCGACGGGCAGGCGGGATTGCTCGCATCTTCGCTCGAAAAGCACCGTCCCTGCCCCGTCTGCGGATCGACCGAGCATCCCGCCCCTGCCGCGCTTGCCTTCGACACGCCGACCAAAGAGGAGGTCGACCGCCTCCAGGCGACGTGGAACCGCGCCGCAATGCAGGCCGAGGAGGCGGCGCGACTCGCTTCGTCCGAGAAGGCGGGGTTCGATGAGAAAAAGCGCGCTCATGCCGACATCGTTGAAAAAGAAGGATCATCGGAGCGAATCCTGCATGCCCTCGAGCAGGCGCGCGCCGATGAGCGATCCGCACGCGAGGCGCTTTCGACCGCAACCGCGCAAGCGCGAAAGCTCGAAGACGCCGAAGAGCAGCTCGCGCAGGCGCTGAAGGAGAGGGAGGCCGCCGAGAATTCGGCACGAGCACGCCTTGCCGCCTCGGGCGAAGCATGCGCCGAAGCAGAACGCTACGACGCCATGGCGCACAGCGAACGCGATGCGATCCCCTACGAAAACGCCGAGGCGCTTTCAATCGCCCGTGCGCAAGCCGCATCGGCCCTGCAATCGGCAACGAGCGCACGCATGCAGGCCGAGCGCGACGTCGCCGCGCTCGCACAAGCGCGCGCCGATAAAAAACGCCTCGGCGAAGCCGTCGAAACGGCAAGGGCCGAACTCGGCAAGGCCGAGCAAGAACTCGCACGCCTTCTCGAGCAGGCGAACGGCGCGCAAGCCGCAGCCGACGAAATGCGTTCGCGCCTGAAATACGAAAGCAAAAACGAGGCGATGGCGTCGATAGCGGCGTTGGAGCGTCGCATCGCCGCCATCGATGCGACGCTCTCGAAGGCGCAGGACGATTTCGAGAAAAACGAAAAAGCGCTCGCATCCGCCATCGGCACGAAGGAAGCGATCGAGCGCTCTCTCGCCGGCATGCCCGCATACGACGCATCCGCCATTGCCGAAGAAAAGCAGTGCGCCGTAGACGAGCTCGAAGAGCTGCAGGGTAAACGAGATGCGCTGAACACGCGCCTGACGAACAACGCATCGACGCTGCGCAGCGTCGATGCGCTCGTCGCAACGACAGGAGACATCGACACCCGCTATGGCGAGCTCGCCGTCCTGTCGGATACGGCGAACGGAAGACTGCTCGGAAAAGACAAGGTATCCTTCGAGACATACGTGCAAAGCATCTACTTCGACCGCGTGATAGCCGCAGCCAATCGCAGGCTCCGCGCAATGACCAACGGCCGCTACGAGCTTTCGCGACAGAGAACGGCACTGACGAAAACGGGGCAAAGCGGACTCGACCTCGACGTCTTCGATGCTTATACAGGAAAGACGCGCGACGCATCATCGCTTTCGGGCGGAGAATCGTTCAAAGCGTCGCTCGCCCTTGCGCTCGGCCTTTCCGACATCGTTCAATCCCATGCGGGAGGCATCCGACTCGACACCATGTTCATCGATGAAGGATTCGGCTCGCTTGACCGGGAGTCGTTGCAACTTGCCGTCAAAACGCTGACGGAGCTTTCCGGAAACGATAAGCTCGTCGGCATCATCAGCCATGTCGAAGAACTGAAAGAGGGCATCGACCGCAAAATCGTCGTGACGCGCGGACGCAATGGATCGTCGTTGCGGATCGAGGCATAACGTTCGAATCGGCGGCGGCAGCCTGTCCGCCGCCTCCTCGGACCCGAAAGATGCAGAGGCGCGGACGAGAAACGCTTCGCATACGAAGAAACGCGCTCGATGCGCACATAATGGCATAGAATGTGGCTTCGCCGCTTCGACGCGGCGCCGCATTCCCTCCATGAAGAATCGAGCAGATTTGGCTTTCGCGAAAAAACATCGACGCCGCAGGGCGATTCGACCGGCCCTTTGCGCCGCAACTCTCTGCATCCTCGCTTGCATGCCCGGGTGCGCACAAGACGAGTCCGCCTTCGTCGAATTGAAACAGGGGCGAAGCGCCGCAGAATACAATACGCAGACGCTGCAGCAGGCGATCAACGCCGCATCGTATCAAGGCGGAGGAAGCCTGCTGCTACCCGCCGGAACGTTCTATTTCGCCTGGAGTCACGAAGACGATTGGAACAACTGCGCCATCATCGCGCGCGACAACGTATCCATCAAAGGCGCCGGCATGGACGAAACCTTCCTGAAGCCTCTCGGGAGCTATTCCGAAGAAGGAGAAGCCGCGCATGGCGTGGACATGTTCCTTCACGAAGGCGCCGAATCGGGAGACTGCCTCACGAATGCCGATTTCGCCGATTTCACCATCGACGGGTCGGCGGCGCACGGAGACCCCGCGCAATACAACTCTTCGGGCAAGGGCTTCTCCTTCACGCTTTTCAAAGACTGCGATTGGAATCGCGTCAAAACGGTCAACACCGACGGAACCGGATTCGGCGTCGACTTCCCCATCGATTGCACGATGACCGACTGCGTCGCCATCCGATGCGGGAAAAACGCCACCGCATCGTCATACGGCGCATCGGGATTCGGCATCGGCACCGGATACAGCGAAGAAGAATCCATCGTCATCGAAAACTGCACGGCTTACGACAATACGAAATACGGATTCTTCTTCGAGCATCAGACAACATTCGACAACCCTGCCACGAAATCTCCGAGAGCCCACGGTTTCGTGGTCCGCGACTGCGAGGCATCGGGCAACTTGTATAACTTCGGAGGCAATCGCGCCAACGACGTGCGCTTCATCGAATGTCGGTCGAACGTTTCCGCAAGCGCGGCGCGTGAAGCGTACACGCGCTATGCATTCCAGTTCCATAACTACTCGACCCGCATCACGGTGGAAAGCAGCGCGATCAGCCAGGCATACGAAGACGTGACGCCCGATCATTCCTGCTACGAATCGGTCGAATGGGCCCTGGAGCGCAATATCGCCGAAGTCGGCTCGGACGGTTCGAACACGTTCAGACCGCACGACGAGGCAACGCGCGGCGAGGCAGCCGTTTTCCTCTGGCGCTATGCAGGGCGACCCGGCAAGGTCGTCTTCGGATCGAACGTGGACGCCTCTTGTCCTACGCAGGATGTGCCTGCGCAAAGCTACTATGCCGAAGCCGTCCGATGGATGAAAGACGACGGACTCAGCAACGCCGACCCCTTCAAGCCCGAGGAAGCCATCACCTACGAAGAACTCGCGCTTATCCTACAACGCTACGCCGACCTGCTCGAAGCGCCCGAGAGCGAAGCGTCGGATGCGGCCCATTCGGCAACCTCTGCAGCCGACGAATCCGTCGAAACCCTTCCGGAAGAGACGAAAACCCCGCGCAGCGCAACCGATGCCGTCGCATGGGCGACCGAAAACGACCTCTTCCCCTGCGACGAGGCGAAAGAAGACCCGAATCAGACCTGCACCCGGGAGGGACTCATCGCCATGATTCACGCATTCGACTCCATCCGTTCATAATCCGAACGCCCAAAGGCTTTCATCGACCCGAACCGCTGCGCCCGAAAGGTCTCCATCCGCCGTGCGCAGGTCGCACCGCACATCGGACCCGCGACATGCGCTCGCATTGCGTACGAAAAGACTTCTTGGCTATATCGATATACTTATATTTGCTATATTTCATAAGACCAGTGCAATATCAGTTCTTCAATCGATAGGGTCAGACATGCTTGATTACGATATGACGCAACGACGCGAAGACCCCCTTTATGCGTATCTCGGCAAATGCATCAAGCGCGATATCGATTCGGGGGCTATCGACGCCCACGAAAAACTCCCTTCGAAGCGCGCCCTCGCCCGCAATCTCGGCATCGGGGTGATCACCGTCGAAGCCGCCTACGAGCAGCTGATCGCCGAAGGCTACCTTTACGCGGAGCGCCATCGCGGCTATTTCGCATGCGACGTGCGGCCGGACCGAAACGATGCAACCTCGACGCACGCCGAAAATGCATCGAGACAGGTTCCCGCCCCCGATGGTTCTTCCCTGCGCCGCCAGGCCGAGAAGCGCGGCGGCATCGTCGCTTCGTCATACGGCAAAGCGGAACGCACAGCATCGCGAGGGCAGGCGGCGCGGGCGCATAAACCCGAAGAAGCCCGGCGTATCCGTTTCGATTTCTCCTTCGATGCCGTCCCCTCCTCGTCTTTCCCTTTGTCGACGTGGATAAAAACGCTACGCGACACGATGGCCGACGAAGATCCACAAGCGCTTCTTGCGCCGGGCGATCCGAACGGCACCGAGCGCCTGCGGATCGCGCTGTCCGATCACCTGCGCCGCACCCGCGACCTTGCAGCAGACCCCGCCCGCATCGTCATCGGCGCAGGCGCACAAACGCTCTACGACCGCATCGCGCAGCTGCTCGGCAAAGACGCCGTCATCGCCCTCGAAGACCCCGGCGACCCTCGTCTTGCACGCATCTACGAGATGCATGGCATCCGCATCGTTTCGATCGGTCTCGACGAAGACGGCATCGATGCAGGTGCACTGCGCGCATCGCCCGCCTCCGCCGCCCACATCGCCCCCTCGCACCAATTCCCCACGGGCGCCTCCATGCCCGCAAGCCGCCGCTACGAACTGCTCGCTTGGGCAAGCGAGCGTCCGGACCGCTATATCATCGAAGACGACCGCGACGACGCGTTCCGCCTTGCGGGAAAGCCCCTTGCCGCGCTGAAAAGCATCGACGAAAACGATTGCGTCATCCATGTCGGCACGTTCGAACACGTGCTCGGCCCGTCGTTTCGCATCGCCTACATGGTGCTTCCCGCCCGTCTCGCACGGGTTTACCGCGAAACGATGCATTGCTACTCCTGCACGGTTTCCACTATCGACCAATTCGCCCTCGCACGCTTCATAGAGCAAAAAGACCTGGAGCACTTCATCGGCCGCACGAAAACACGCTGTCGGAATGCGCGCAACGCCTTGATGGAAGCCCTGGAAAAGACTCCTTCGTCCCGGTATGTCGAAATCGAGCACGCCGATGCGGGGCTTTATCTCGTTCTGCGCGTCAGCGCGAGAAACACTGCAAAAACCGATCGACACGCATCGGCGGCTGCAACGCGCCATATGAGAGCAAACGCCATAGACCGCACGCCGTTTTATCCGCCGAGCGCGGGCCGAAAGGATGCCGATCGCACATCCGACTCCGAGACGCCGTGCGATCTGCAAGCCGCAACGGAAGAGCGGATCGCGGCCTCGCTCGTCCGTCAGGATGTAATCGTCGAGCCCCTTTCGCGCTTTCGGACGAACGCAGGCGCCCGTGCCGACGCCGCGAAAGAACGGATGCCGCACGCCGAAAGATTTCCCGAAGCGACGGACGAGCGCATCGTATGCCGTTTCGCCTTGAACTATGCAGCACTTCCCCGCCATGAGGCGCGCGCCGCTGCGGAAGCGATCCATCGCGGCCTCGCCGCGTTTCTCTAGCGTCGAAACGCCGAAAATCAGCAATACCGGCACGCATCATGCGGGTCGCTAAAA
>JAUNDR010000060.1 GCA_030525985.1 Slackia sp.
CGGCTATGCGCGCAAATTTTGTGACTGTGACAAACTAAAAAAGGGCGGGGTTCGATCTATAGCTACGGGCGCCCTTCCATGCTTCATGCCGATGCCGCAGCACCGCTTGTGTCGAAAGCCTACCAGGCCCTCCATGTGTATGCATCCACCACGACCTTGGAGAACATGGCGCGCGTGGCCGTGCCCTTCGGGTCGAGCGACACCGTGCCGTCGGTGTTCACGTTGCCACCCATGACGCCTTCGTTGGCAAGCCACTTGAAATACGGAACCGCCCACGAAGAAAGGTCTTCGATGCCGTGCGTATTGGCGGTGCCGTTCGGCCAGTCCAGACCCGTTGCATCGATGTCCGCACCGCGGAACTTCTCCATATACGTGGCCACGACCTTGGCCATCTCTTCGCGCGTGATAGTGGCATCAGGGCGTACCGTCGTATTGCCGGCACCGTCGCCCGTGAAGATATCATTCCTATAAGCCCAGTTCATAGCATGGGTATACCAACGATTGGGCACGTTGTCGCTCCAGGAGGTCGCATTATGCTGGGCAAACTGACCTTCGGGCAGATTCGCTCCTTCGGCTCGACACAGCATTTCGGCGACCTGGGCGCGCGTCACTGCAGCTTCGGGCCTGAACAATCCGTCGGGAAATCCTTGCACGATACCGAGACGCATGGCCTCTTCGACATAGGGGACATACCACGAGCCGGGAACGATGTCGTCGGGAATGCCGTCATCGGGAGCAGGCGCGTGCGTATCGCCCGTGCGCTCGATGATGGACAGGCACTGCGCCTTTTCGCGCTTATAGCGATTCTGCCAGCCCTCGTGATACTGCGGCTGGCCCTTGTAGAACACCGCCACGTTCTCTACCACGTAGTCGCACAGCACGCTGACGAATTGGACGTCGCTCATGTCGTCGGTGAGTCCCGCGCCCGGCCACACGTAGCCTTCACTCAGATAGTGATAGACGCCGTTCCAGTCGTAACCGTCGGACACGCCGCCGACGAACTTGCGCCAGCCCGACGTGCCGAACAGATTCGACATGCCCCAGCACAGGCCCTTCACCGCATCGTTGCGATCGGAAATGTCGATGCCGCGGCTCGCCAGGTAGCGCTCGGCGGGCATGTAGTAGTTCTCGTATGCCCAGCCGTCCTGCAGGCGGGCGAAGGTGCTATCGGCAACGGCGACGCCCTCGCCGTCGGCATGGGCAGCGGCAACCCACGCCTCGTTGAGCGCCTTGCCCAACGGCGTGAAGTCCCACACGCCTTCGGCGTTCTGCTGGCGAATGGCATTCGGGTTCTGGAACTCGGCCGCAGGAATGCGCGTGAACTGCTCGAACATAGCGAATTTCTCACGGTCGTAGTTGTAGCACGCGATCAAGAAGTTCTGCAGGCCGTAACGGTGGTCGAACTGATAGAAGCCGAGCGCATGATAGCCGTCACCCCAGCTGAAGGTGCGGTCGTACGTGCCGCCCTCATACGCGCCGAAATACAGCATGTCTTTGGAAATCTTCATGGGATACACGCTTGCCGCGCGCGCAGAGTCGGAAAGCAATGCGACGCCCTCCCCTTGCTCTTCGCGATAGAACGCAGCCTTGTCGTATCCGCCTTCGGGAATCCAATCGCGCGACGCCTCGTCCGCAGCGATGCTTTGCGCATCCGCCGATGCCGTCGCCTCGCTGCCGGCAGCTTCCTGGACTGCGACAGCAGCACCCGCGCTGCCCGTCGTATCTTCGGTCTCGACCGCGACCGCAGGCGTAGCGGCCTCCTGCGATGCCGCCTCGTCGGCAAGCGCGACAACGGGAGTCATGGTAAATGCCAAAGCGACGGACATGCCCACCGCGATGGCTTTATTCCTTGTCTTCATAGGCAAAACTCCTAGAATGCATTGCTCATGCCGCCTGCCGCGAAGCATGCGGCTTCCCGGTGCGACAGTTCGTTTTTCCTGAACAGCTGGATAAAATATCACGGCGACATGCGCATATGCAGGCAAACGGCACAAAACCCCATCGATATCGAAAAGCCGCCATAATGTCCGCGCGATGCGTCCCGTTGTCCGGCATCGAAAGCGAAGGCGCCCTCCACCCCCGATTCTGCTCGTGCGAAAGCCGAAGCCGCGCTTTTACGCGCGGCTTCGATCGAGACGACGGCATCTCTCCCGCGGCGCTTCGCCCGCACAAACACGGCATGAAAAAGGCGGCCCCGAAGGACCACCTTTCTTGAAGATATAAGCGCGATGCTTAGCGCTGTTCGGCCTTGTCGGCCAAGATGATGACCTTCGTGCCGCTGACCTGCACGTAGCCACCTTCGATGGCGAACTCTTTGAACGAGCCGCCCTCGTTCTCCTGAACGCGGACCGAGCCGTCGCTCAACGTGGAGACCAGGGGCACATGGCCGGACAAAAAGCCCATCTCGCCTTCGGTGCCGGGCACCACGACGAAGTGGACTTCGCCGGTATAGCACTTCGCCTCAGGCGTCACGATATCGCAGGTGAATTTCGCCATATCTTACGCCTCGTTCTTCTTCATGGCCTCGTACTCGGCGTACACGTCGTCGATGGAGCCCTTCAGGCGGAAGCACTGCTCGGGAATCTCGTCGCACTCGCCGTCGAGAATGGCGGCGAAGGAACGCACGGTGTCTTCCATCTTGACGTACTTGCCGGGCAAGCCCGTAAACTGCGTGGCGACATGGAAGCACTGACCGAAGAACTGCTGAGCCTTACGTGCGCGAGACACGGTGAGCTTCTGCTCCTCGGAAAGTTCGTCCATACCCAGGATGGCGATGATGTCCTGCAGGTCCTTGTAGTTCTGCAGCAGCTCCTGGATGCCGGTGGCAACGCGATAGTGCTCCTCGCCCACGATGGCCGGCTCGAGCGCGCGGGAGGTGGACTCCAGCGGGTCGACGGCCGGGTAGATGCCCAGCTCGGCGATCGAACGGGACAGAACCGTCTTCGCGTCGAGGTGGGTGAACGTGGTTGCCGGAGCCGGGTCGGTCAAGTCGTCGGCGGGCACGTAAACGGCCTGCACGGACGTGATCGAACCGGTGGTGGTGGACGTAATGCGCTCCTGCAAATCGCCCATCTCGGTAGCGAGCGTGGGCTGATAGCCTACAGCGGAAGGCATACGGCCGAGCAGAGCGGACACCTCGGAGCCGGCCTGGGTGAAGCGGAAGATGTTGTCGACGAACAGCAGAACGTCCTCGCCGCGATCGCGGAAGTATTCCGCCTCGGTCAGGCCCGCCAGACCGACGCGCAGACGCGCTCCCGGGGGCTCGTTCATCTGACCGTAGACCAGGCAGGTCTTGTCGATAACGCCGGATTCGCTCATCTCCAGGTAGAGGTCGGTACCCTCGCGGGTACGCTCGCCGACACCGGTGAAGACGGACGTGCCGCCGTGCTCCTGAGCCAGGTTGTTGATGAGCTCCTGGATGATAACGGTCTTGCCGACGCCCGCGCCGCCGAACAGACCGGTCTTGCCGCCCTTGATGAAGGGCTCGACCAGGTCGATCGCCTTGATGCCGGTCTCGAAGATCTCGGTCTTCGTGATCAGGCTGTCATACTCGGGGGCAGGACGATGGATGGGCATGTAACCCTCGACCTCGGGCATGGGCTTCTCGTCGACGGGCTCGCCCACGACGTTCCAAATGCGGCCCAGGGTCTGAGGACCGACGGGCATCATGATGGGATGGCCCGTGTCGACGACCTCGGCGCCACGCACCAGGCCGTCGGTAGAACTCATGGCGACGGAACGCACGAGGTTGCCGGGAAGCATGGTTTCGACTTCCAGCACCACGTGGATTTCGCCGACAGGAGTGGTGGCATCGACCGTCAGCGCGTTATAGATCGCAGGCAGCCGATCCGCAGGGAACTCGACGTCAACAACAGGGCCGACGATACGCACAATGCGTCCCGTAGCGCCCTTGCTGGCTTCAAGCTCCGCTTTGGTGAGCATTTTCTCGTCAGCCATTTATTCCTCCAAAGCTGCAGCGCCACCCACGATCTCGGAGATCTCAGTGGTGATGGCACCTTGACGTACACGGTTATACAACCTCGACAGCGTTTCCACCATCTCGTTGGCGTTCTCGGTGGCCGAGTGCATCGCGGAGCGACGGGCCGACTGCTCGCCTGCGGCGGAGTCGATCAATGCGCGATAGATCGACGTGCGCACGTATGCGGGCAGAAGACGCGCCAGCACATCGGCCGGCTCCGGCTCGAATTCGATACCGGCGGGAACGGAATCGGTTGCAGCTTCCGCCGTATCGGCGGCAGCGGTCATGACAGCTTGCGTATCGACGGGCAGGATGGCCTCCTCGCGAAGCACCTGTTCGGCGGCGTTCTTCGCGTGGTTGTACACCAGCACCACCTCGTCGACACTGCCTTCTTCATACGCTTTGACAGCGTAATCGGCGATGGCATTCGCCTCTTCGAGCGTAGGGTCGGCAGAAAGATCCTTGAAATCAAGCACCGGTTCGATCTTGCGATACTTGAAAAATCCAATAGCCTTCTTGCCGCAGGCGACAACGTCGACCTCGACACCCTGCGCCTTTTTCGCGCGAATCAGCTTCTCCACCGTACGCAGGACGTTGGAATTGAAGCCGCCGGCAAGGCCGCGGTCGGAGACCACGGCCACCACCAGCATACGCTTCACATCCGAACGCTTTTCCAGCAAGGGATTCTCGCTGGCCTGCACGCGCGCGGCCACGCCTTGCAGCATCTCGGTCATGGATTCGGCGTAGGGCGTTGCGGTGACGATACGCTCGGTGGCGTATTTCACCTTCGCGCCCGCGACCATCTCCATGGTGCGCGTGATCTGCTTGGTCGAAGAAACCGACTTGATGCGCTTTTCGATATCGTGCAGGTTAGGCATGTTCCAAGCCTTCCTTTACGCCGCGAATTGCTTCTTGAAAGCATCGATGGCCGCGTTGAGGGCCTTCTCGCTTTCGGGCGTGAACTTCGCATCCTCGCGGATCTGCTTGAGCACATCGGCATGGTTGGCACGCAGATAGACGATCAGCTCGTCACGGAAGCGCACGACGCTTTTCACGTCGATGTCGTCGAGGAAGCCCTTGCCGCCGCAGTACACGGCGATGGCCTCTTCTTCGAACGCCAACGGGTTGTAGCGGTTCTGCTTCAGAAGCTCGGTCATGCGGGCGCCGCGGTTGAGCTGGTCCTGGGTGGATTTGTCCAGGTCGGAGCCGAACTGCGTGAACGCCTGAAGCTCGCGGTATGCAGCCAGGTCGAGGCGCAAAGTACCGGAAACGGACTTCACGGCCTTGGTCTGAGCCGAGCCGCCGACGCGCGACACCGAGATGCCGACGTCGATAGCCGGGCGCTGGCCCTGATAGAACAGGTCGGTGACCAAGAAGATCTGGCCGTCGGTGATCGAAATCACGTTGGTCGGGATATAGGCGGACACGTCGCCTGCCTGCGTCTCGATGATCGGCAGAGCCGTCATGGAGCCCAGGCCGTACTCCTCGTTCATCTTCACCGCGCGCTCGAGCAGGCGAGAATGCAGGTAGAAGATGTCGCCCGGGTACGCCTCGCGTCCCGGCGGGCGGCGCAGGGTCAAAGACATCTGGCGATACGCCACGGCCTGCTTGGACAGGTCATCATAGACGATCAGCACGTGACGGCCATGGTTCTCGGGACCTGCGGGCTTGCCGTCTTCGCCGGTATAGACGAAGTGCTCGCCCATGGCAGCGCCCGCCATGGGGGCGATGTACTGCAGAGGAGCGCTGTCGGAAGCGTTCGCGGCCACGATGATGGTCTTGTCCATCACGCCGTGCTTCTCGAGCGTCTCCATCACGCCCGCCACCGTGGAGGCCTTCTGGCCGACGGCGACGTAGATGCAGATGATGTCGGTGTTCTTCTGGTTGATGATGGCGTCGATCGCGATAGCGGTCTTGCCGGTCTGGCGGTCGCCGATGATCAGCTCGCGCTGGCCGCGTCCGATCGGCACCATGGCGTCAACGGCGATGATGCCGGTCTGCATGGGCTCATGGACGGGCTTGCGGCTGATGACGCCGGGAGCCTTGAACTCGACCGGGCGGGTGCCTTCGGCCTCGATCGGACCTTTGCCGTCGATCGGCATGCCCAACGGGTTCACGACACGACCGAGCAGACCTTTGCCCGAAGGCACTTCCATGATCTTGCCGGTGGTGCGAACCTGGTCGTTTTCTCGAATTGCGGTGACATCGCCGAGGAGCACGGCGCCGACTTCGTCTTCCTCGAGGTTCTGAGCAAGACCGTACACGGTCTTTCCGCCTGCACCGAGGAACTCCAGAAGCTCGCCTGCCATGGCGCCCTTCAGGCCATCGACGCGGGCGATACCGTCGCCGACCTGGACGACCGTACCCACCTCACGGGCATCGACGCTGGTTTCGAGCGATTCCAGCTGCTTGCGCAATGCTTCGTCGATAGACTTTGCGGTGATTTCTGTCACTAGCATTCACCTCCATCGTTAGATTCCGTAAGCACGTTGCGAGTGCGTTCCAGCTGGGAAGCGACGCTCGCGTCGATGCGTTTTCCATGGGTACTCATGATAATGCCGCCCAGGATGGACGCGTCGATATGCTCGCGCAACACGACGTTTTTGCCCAGATCCTTGGAAAGCTTGTCGGTGATGACCGTGCGAAGCTCGTCATCGAGGGCCACCACGGTGGTCACGTCGACGACGCAAACGCCCAGCTTCTCTTCGGAAGCCTCTTCGAACGAAGAAGCGACCGCCGAGAGCTTGCCGAGGTTGCCACGCTCCGCCATGACGGCGATCACGCTGTTGACCAAGGGGTCTACTCCCTCGAACACGTCGGCGGCCAAACGTCCACGCTGCTCAGGGGAATATGCCGGATTCGCCAGCGCTTCGCGCAGATCCGCGTTGCCGCGGTAGATCGAAAGCACGGACTCCAGCTGGTCGCGCACGGCGAGCACGCGCTCCTGGCCGCCTTCGTTCATGGCGGCTTCCAGAAGCAGGTTCACATACGCGGCGACTTCTTCTTTCGCAAGCAGACGGTTAGTTGGCATTGAAGCTACCTGCCTCTTCGACGTAGCGCTTGATCATAGCGCGATGCTGTTCGTCGGAAAGGTCGTTGCCGATAAGCTTGGCAGCGACGGAAACCGAGAGATCGGCGACCGAGCCCTGCAGCTCGGATACGGCGGCCTTCTTCTCGGCCTCGATGGCCGCATGGGCCTTCGCGATCATATCGGCGGCTTCCTGGTTCGCCTTAGCCGTGATGTCGGCCTTCACGTTTTCGCCGGCCTTCTTGGCATCGGCGACGATGCGGGAAGCCTCGGCTTTCGCCTCGGCGAGCTGCTGCTTGTACTCTTCAAGCAAACGCTCGCTTTCCTGGCGGGCCTCTTCGGCATTCTTCAGATCATCGCGGATGGTGTTCTTGCGCTTCTCGAGCATGCGGTCGAACACCGGCCAGCCGAACTTCGCAAGGACGACCCACAGGATGATGAAGGCGACGAGCATGGGGATGAATTCATTCATCTTGGGCAGGATGGCGTCGACGCCACCGCCCTCAGAAGCGAATGCATACGCGGGGCTGCACAGGGCGACGGTCGCTGCGGAAGCGACGACGGCGCCGAGCTTGCCAGCCTTGGTTGTGTACGCTTTCAACTCGCTTGCCTCCTGTTCTTTTCTCGTGAAAATCATGCAGTGAATCGACTTCGATTAACCGATGAAGAACAGAACCAAGCCGAGCAGAGCCAGAGCCTCAGACATTGCAGCGCCGATGAAGAAGTAGCCCATGAGCTGACCCTTCATCTCAGGCTGACGGGCGGCGGCGACGCACAGACCGTAGGTAGCGATACCGATGCCGATGCCAGGGCCGATGGCGGCCAGGCCGTAGCCGACGACCTTCAGTGCGGCGAGTGCGACAGTGATTTCCACAGTTTCCTCCTTTGTCGAACCCCTTGCCTTTTCTTAATCGGGGTTTCTTGCCTATATTGTCAGCTGAAAGTGCAGCTGAGACACCGAGGTATATCGCGTGACGTGCGACGGACGGCGCTTAGTGCGCGTGGGTTGCGGTGTTGACGTAGGACGCCGAAAGGATGGCGAACACGAACGCCTGGATGAAAGCGACCAGGCACTCCATGGCATACATGAGAACCAACAGCACGAACCAGGCGATGGAAGGCAGGCCCGCGATCAGGTCCATGGAGCCGGCGAACAGCGCCTGCTGGATGAAGCACGTGGTGGCGATGCCGAAGATGGCGAGCATCATGTGGCCGGCGAGCATGTTGCCGTAAAGTCGGACGGCCAGCGTGAGAACGCGGATGATCATGGAGAACAGCTCCAAGAACCAGATGACCGGCACCATGGGCTTGGGAACGCCGCTCGGGCAGAGGTTCTTGAAATAGCCCAGAAGGCCGAATTTCTTCAAGCCGTAGTAGTTGAAGTACACGAACGAGATGGCGGCCAGCGCCCAGGTACACGAGATGGCGCCCGTGGCGGTTTTGAAGCCGGGAATCAGGCCCAAGATGTTGCAGATCAGAATGAAGAAGAACATCGTGGCAAGGAACGGCACATGCTGCTTGAAGCCGTTGCCGATGACGTCTTCGGCGATGCTTTTGTTCACGAACTCATAGCCGTATTCCACCGTGTTGAAGAACTTGTTGGTGGGAATGAGCTGCAGCTTCTTCGCGGAGATGAGCACGACCGCGAACGTGACGGCCAAGGCGATGAACAGCCAGATGACGTACTGGGTGACTTCCCAGCCGCCGATGCTGAACACCGTCTGGGGATCGAAGTGCGCCGCAAGGCCCTGTGCCTCTGCGACGAACTGGTTGAGAGCTTCGCCCATGAGATTCCTTCCTTAATATTCCTATTCGACGCGCCTGCGCTTGGCAAGCACGTTTTTGTAGACCACGTAAACGATGGTGCTGCCCAGAAAAACGACGCCTTCGGCGACGACGAACGAGACAAGCCCATCGCGTGCGAGCATCGCGCAGGCAAGAAGGCCCGCGATCAAGATGACGAGGGAAACGGCCACGCCGGCAAGACCGTACAAGCCGATCGTGAGCGCCTGGGTGGAAGTAGAACGGCGGGATAGCCTCAGCGAAAGGAACAGAGGGGCGAATCCGAGAAGCCCTGTCAGAATTCCTAGCAGTATGAGCATATCGCGCTGGTCACTCTCCTCTTTTTCACTCGCATCCGTGAGCGCGGATGAAGCCAAAACAGCAAGTACTCTATCAAAAGATACGCAACTCTTTCGTATCGTGTGGAGAAAAGTAGAAAAAATCACGCAAATGGGGGGATTTTTATGCGGGTTTTATGCAGACCCATCGACACAACGGATAAGAATGTCCGTTTCCGATAGCAATTCCTGCGACAACGTATCGGGATACGGCGTGGCATACACGATTTCGGTGATGCCCGCGTTGATCAGCATCTTGGCGCACACCGAGCACGGCTCGGTGGTGATATAGATCGAAGATCCCTCGATATCGATGCCGTAGCGCGCCGCCTGGATGATGGCATTCTGCTCCGCATGCAAGCCGCGGCAGATTTCATGACGCTGCCCCGAAGGCACGCCGAGCTGCTCGCGCAGACACCCCGTTTCCTCGCAATGCCGAAGACCGGAAGGCACGCCGTTGTAGCCCGTCGCAAGAATGCGGCGCTCTTTGACGATGACGGCGCCGACCGCGCG
>JAUNDR010000061.1 GCA_030525985.1 Slackia sp.
CGGAGGATATAATGAAGCGTCCGATGCATATGCATCGAGGGTATCTTGAAAACCCAGACCGGTGGAGACATTCGCCATATGTCGGCATGGGAAATCCCGTGTCCGCTACGGGGGCGACTGGTTTCGACATGGTACGTTTGAACTGAGGAGCAGGTCGTGGTCTCCTCGCCACGTTAAACAGGGGTACCGTCAAGTTAATTGGCAAAGCTAAAACTCAGAGCGCTCCGGCGCTCGCCATGGCTGCTTAATTTACGCGGTCCGTCAACCCCGGGATGTTCCCGACTCGGGTGCGACGTCATTTCAGGGAACTGCGCTGAAGCACGTAGCCTGTATGGCTTCGGCTAAGATCGAACGGGCTAGAATCGTCAACGCGTGTCCGTAGGCCGCGACGATTCGAATCCCGACCACGGAATAAGCTTGTAGAGCCTGAGGGATTGCGTAGTATGGACCGGAGTTCGATTCTCCGCGCCTCCACCATGAACGTCAAGCCTTCCGAACGGCATATTGCCAGTTCGGAAGGCTTTTTTATTTTCTCCTGATTTCTCGTGCGACCACATATTTCATGCGAAAAAAATGCGAATGGATTCAGGGTGAGATTCCCGCCGAATCGATCGCCTGGAAATGCGGAAGCACGGGACGCCCGAGGCCCCTTTCTTCTGCGCTTCGGACGGGCTTCGTCGATTCGATTTTCTGCACTTGTGCGCGAATCTCGAAAAGGCCGTTCGCCATCGTATTTTTTACGTTTTCCTCCTTCGGCAAGGAGTAGGCTATCATGCAAAAGTGTTGACGCGAACGGACTGCTTCATCCGTTCGCGCATTGCGAGAGCGGAGGTTCGTATGGTTGATTTCGTCCATGTCCCGCAAGGATTTTCGCGCAGCCGCGCACGTTTCGCGGGCGCGGTGTTTTTCGCCGCGTCGTTGGCGACCGTCTCTGTTTTGGGCGGCTGCGCTCAAGAGGGCGCAGGCGATGCTTCCGAACAGCCCGAAGCCGCCGTGCAACCGGCGCCCGAGTCCGCTGCTGAAGAAACCGTCGCGCAAAAAGCGGCCGATCAGTACCGCCTTGCCCTCGAAGATGCGCAGGGCTATTTCGACGATATCGACGCCTCTCTTATCGGCAGCGCGTCGTACGATTACGCCCTCGTCGATATGGACGGCCTCGAGGCTCCGCTGCTTCTCGTGCGCGCGAGCGGTCCTGCCGATGTGTGGAACGGCATCGAATTCGTGAAAGTGCTTTCTTATCGCGCCGACGCCGAGGCGCCCCTCGTTTACGAAGGCTCGCTCGAGCAGGGCGTGGCAGGCGTGGGCGGCTATCGCGGCTCGCTCGCCGCTTCGGCTTCGGGGGACGGGCTTATCGCCACGGAGGTTGCCGCCGGCATGGGCAATATGAGCGTCGATCGCGTCATGCCCGATGAGGCGACGGGTGTGCTTTCCCGCACCGTCATGCATCGCGGCACCGTAGGCGAAAACTCCGCCTGCAGCACGCTCGCCTCTTCCGAGCAGCGCGAAATCGCATGGGTTCCCATCGACGAAGCTGCAGCGCTCGATGCCTTGGCGGACGGTAGCCATGAAAGTACGGCGGATGCGGCCGGAACCGATTGGGCGGCGCAGGCGCAGCAGGCGGGGCTTACGCCTCTCGAGGGAACGCTGCACGTTCTTAACGCCGATGGAGTGGCGGCCTTGCAGGGGGAGCAGAACCCGAATCCGGGATACGGAAACGACGTCATATACGTCGTGCTCGAGCTTGATGCGCCCGTAACGCTTTCGGCGCTTTCGGGCGACGGCTCCGGAATGCGCGAAGGCCAGGCGGCGATGGTCTCCTTGATTCCTTCGGGGGGATCTTCGGGCATGGAGCTTCCTAGGTGGTATCGCGAGAATTGGGCGGCTCTTGACGGCAAGAAAGCGATTGTTGCCGTTTCGCCCGACAAGATGTGGTGGCCTTCGGACACGAGCGTTCCTTTGGGCGAGCCGCGGACGAGCGAATTCGTCGTTCTGGCGTCGTAGAGTTTCCACTCGCTTTCGTGTTTTCTTTTAAGGCGTCGGCTTCGGTCGGCGCCTTTCCTTTCCGCGCTTGTATTGTCGGCGTATGCGGGTGTCGTGTATGCCGGTTTTCGGGCATCGTTTTCGTTCGGCAGGTTTTCTGCACGCCGGTCATGCAACGGTTTCGTAGCGGCCGACGGCGTTTTCCCCTCTCTTGCGATGAATGGGGTATTCTGAAACGTATGCAGAATTCAATCGAACATACAAATCACGCTCAGCACGCCGATGCGTTTCAAATCGGCACGGATATCGGCTCGTCCGCTTTCGATAATGCGCCGATCGGCATTTTCGACTCCGGCTTTGGCGGGCTGACCGTCGCGCGCGAAATCGTCGAAGAGCTGCCGAACGAGTCGATCATCTATTTCGGCGATACGGCGCGCTGTCCCTACGGCCCGCGTTCCCAAGAAGAGGTGGACGGATTCGTCCAGCAGATTTGCACGTGGCTGGTCGAGCGCGGCGTGAAATTGCTGGTCATCGCCTGCAATACTGCGACGGCGGCGGGTCTCGAGCATGCTCAGCGGACGTTTTCCGTTCCTGTTATCGGTGCTGTGGAGCCGGGTGCCCGTGCGGCGGCGCGCGCTACGAAGAATCGCCGCGTAGGCGTCATCGCAACCAAGGGCACGGTGGAAAGCGATTGCTATCCGCGCGCCATCCGTCATATCGATGCGGGCATTACGGTGTTTTCCACGGCCACGCCGAAATTCGTCGACATCGTGGAGCAGGGCATTCGCATCAGCAACGGCCCGATCGAAGATTTGACGAGCAGGGCGTCGAAGGTTTATATCCGCCCGGCATTTCAGGAAATCGCGCAGGACTATCTGGAGCCGCTACGACGGTGCGGGGTCGATACCCTCGTGCTCGGCTGTACGCATTATCCCATGCTGAAAGCGCTGATAGGCGGCGTGATGGGGCACGGCGTGCTGCTCGTTTCCTCTGCGGAGGAAATGGCGAAAGACGTGCGCGAGACGCTGGCGTTGCGCGGTCAGCTTGCGGCGCCCGACAACACGCCGACGCACGAGTTCTTCACGTCGTCGAATGCCGTGGACGACTTCCGGTCGTTCGGGTCGCGCGTATTCAACCGCGAGATCGAACGTCCCGTGCATGTCGATTTGCCCGAACTGTAGGGCAGTTCGTCTCCGGCGTGTTCCCGTCGATTCGGTCGTATTTTTCCTGCAGCCGCGTTGCCGATGCGACGCGGCTGTATGATTGTCCATTCATGAAAAGTTTTCGGGCGCCGGTCGCCCTTGAAGGAGGAAAGCCATGTTCGGCACTCGTACCAACAATCGCAAAGATCGCGCGTTGCGTCCCGTGACGCTTGAGCGCAATGTGATGAAAAACGCGGCGGGCAGCTGCTTGGTGAAATTCGGCGATACGCATGTGTTGTGCAGCGCGACGATCGAAGAGCGCGTGGGGGCATGGCGCAAGGGGAGCGGCATGGGGTGGCTCACGGCCGAATACGCCATGCTTCCCGCGTCCACGACGAAGCGCACGCCGCGCGAGACGAAGGGCCGCAAGGGTCGCAGCCAGGAAATCGAGCGCCTGATCGGCCGCTCCCTGCGCAATGTGTGCGATATGTCTGCCATGGGCGGCGAAATCACCATGACGATCGACTGCGATGTTCTGCAGGCCGACGGCGGCACGCGCACGGCGGCGATCACGGGAGCCTGGGTGGCGGCCCACGATGCATTCGAGATGTGGCGCATGTCGGGAAAGATCAAAACGAATCCGCTGTTCGGCCAGGTGGCGGCAGTCAGCGTCGGTTTGGTGGGAGGGCGTTTGCTGCTCGACCTCGATTACCGCGAAGATTCCCAGGCCGAAATCGACATGAATGTGGTTATGAACGCCAAAGGCGAATTCGTGGAGGTGCAGGGCACGGGCGAGCAGGTGAGTTTTTCGCGCGATCGCCTGAACGAGATGCTCGATATGGCGCAAGACGGAATCGGCGAGCTTTTGCGCCTGCAGCGCGAAGTGCTGGAGAAATAGGGGTTTGCCATGAAGAAAGTGGTCATCGCTACGAACAACGCCCACAAGGTGGAGGAAATCCGCACGGCGCTTGATTTCGAGGGTTGGGAATTCCTGACGCTTTCCCAGTGCGAGCCTTACGCCGAGCCTGCCGAAGATGCCGATACGTTCGAGGGCAATGCGCGCATCAAGGCGCGTGCCGCTTTCGAGCATACGGGCTATGCGGCGCTGGCGGATGATTCCGGTTTGGCGGTGGATGCCCTCGGCGGCGCGCCCGGCGTGTTTTCCGCCCGTTACGCAGGAGTGCATGGCGACGATGCGGCGAACAACGAGAAGCTGTTGTGCGAGCTGGCGGATGTCGCCGACGCCGATCGAACGGCGCGCTTCGTATGCTCACTCGTCTTCATCGACGATGATGGCGAAGAGACGTGCGCATCGGGCACCATCGAGGGGCGCATTGCGCACGGGCTTTCGGGCGAGGGCGGCTTCGGTTACGACCCTCTGTTTCTGCCCGACGCGTTCGCCGGCGAGAAAAGCCTGGCGGAAGTGACGCAGGACGAGAAAAACGCCATCAGTCATCGCGGCAATGCGTTGCGTGCATTGAAGGCGAAGCTTTCGTAGCGACGCAAGGCGGCCGCGCTTTTTCATAGGGGTTCGATCGATTCGATATCTTCGAACGCAATGCGCGTCGATCCTACGCGCATTGCGCGAAGCGCCTCGTCTATATCGGCGAGAGCGCCTTCGATCGTCCTATGCTCTTCTTGATGGCAATAGGTCACGCGAACGGCGTCGCCCTTGGAGAGATGCGAGACGGTTTCCGAGAATACGCGCGCTTCTTCGGCGGTAAGCTCGTGGCGAGGCGAGGCGATGAACTCGCGGCTGCGCGCCATGTCCTCATAGCCTTTCAAAGCGGCGAACGGTACGAATTGTCTGGCGCGGTCGGCGTGGGGCCGCGCTTGGTGTTTTCCGTGTCGTGCGATGCGCCGTTCGATGTCGCGCAAGACGGATCGCCGATATGCTTGCTCGATCGGATCGCATGCCGCTATGCATTTTTCGGTTTCCTGATGCCGGTTTTCATGCACGATGTCCTCCTATCTGTTTGTTGCGCTCGCGCGCCGTTGCCTTCTCATGCAGGCTGGTCGCCTTCAGCATGGCGTTCTTTCCGAATTTCGAGCGGACGGCGATGATGGCCTGCTGCAGGTCGTGTTCCGCTTCGTCGGCTTTCGGGTCGTCGAACAAGGTGAAAGTGGCGCGCTCGTCGGATTCGAGCCCTGCCAGGCAGATGGATATGCGCCTGATGGGGATGTCGGCGTGCGTGGTTTCATCGAAGAACGCGAGAAAGCGCTCCATGAGATAACGTCGCGAATTCGTTCGGCGTCCGAGCTTTCTTTCGCCTCCCGTGTGGTCGTATGCGCCTTCCAGAAAGCGCTTTCCGTGCCCGCCTTCGAAAAAATGGACGGGTTGCTGCGTCCTGCGGCGTACGTATCCGACGGAGAGCGCGATTCGATTGCATGAAAGACCCTGTTCGACGAGGTCGAGCACGCTGGCATCGACCATCTCGCTCAGTACGATGCGTGCTTCGGCGAGCGTGTAGTCGCCGGGAAGCACCTGTCCGTTCACAATCGAACGCTCTTCAGGCTCGTATGCCCGTATTTCGGCGATGGTGCACGGTTCTTGGCCCCATGCATGGTCGATGAGGTATTCCGCATTCTTTCCGAATTCGCGATAGAGGGTATCGGGATTGGCTGCCGCGATGCCGGCCAAATCGCGTATGCCATGCCTTTCGAGGCGCCGTGCGATGCCCGGTCCGATGCCCCAAATGTCGGTGATAGGGCGATGAAACCAGATGTCGCGCTTGAATGAATCCTCGTCGAGCATGCCGATATTGCCACGATCGTGCTTGGCGGTTATGTCAAGGGCCGCTTTCGCGAGGAAGAGATTGCCGCCTATGCCCGCCGTGGCCCTGATCCCGGTGCGTTTCAGGACCTCCTCCATCAGCATGTCGGCGAACTCGCGTGCCGTTTTCCCGTAAAGGGCCAGATAGGATGTCGCATCGATGAAGCATTCGTCGATCGAATAGATATGGATGTCTTCGGGCGATACGAATTGCAGGTAAATGGCGTAGATGTCGGACGAAACTTCCATATAGCGCTTCATGCGGGGGACGACGGCCTTGTAGGGGATTCCTTCGGGTATTTCGAAGAGGCGGCAGCGATTGCGCACGCCGCGTTCTTTGAGCGCAGGGGTGATGGCGAGGCATATCGTGGTTCTGCCGCGCGATTCGTCGGCGACCACCAGATTGGTTGAAAACGGGTCGAGCCCGCGATCGGCGCATTCGACCGAGGCGTAAAACGTTTTCAGGTCGATGCAAAGATAGGTTCTCGCCGTTTCCATTCCGCTCCTTTCATAAGAACATTTGTTCTATTTTATAGCACAAAAACGGGCGTTTGGGTGTATGATTCGGAAAGATGAACGGCAATCGGGCGAATCCCAACGCAGGCATTCCGCCGCTGAGGCGCTGCGCCCCTTCGGCCGATTGGCGGGCCGACGCCGCGTTCGCCCCGTAGTATCCTTTCAACGAAACTGTCGTGCGGCGCGTAAGCGCAGGTCCAAGGAGGCTGAATATGGAAAGAGCGGAAAAGCGGTATCTGGAGCTTCTCTCTCAATCGTTTCCCTCTGCCGCCAAAGCGTCGGCGGAAATCATCAATCTGAGCGCCGTTTTGAACCTGCCGAAAGGCACGGAGTTTTTCGCTTCCGATATCCATGGCGAATACGAGGCGTTTTCCCATATCCTGCGCAACGGGTCGGGCTCCATCCGTCTGAAGATCGAAGACGTATTCGGCGATACGCTCGGCGCACCCGAAAAACGTTCGCTTGCGTCGCTGATCTATTATCCGCGTGAACGGATGGAGCTGGTGCTGGCCGATGCGGACGATGATGCCAAGCAGGCTTGGTATGCCGAAACCTTGCCGCGTCTCGTATCGGTGTGCAAGCGCGCCGCCCAGAAATATACGCGCTCGAAGGTTCGCCGCGCCCTGCCCGAGAATTTCGCCTACATCATCGAAGAGCTGATGACCGAAGATCGCGACGGCGTGGATAAGAAGGCGTATTATGCCGCCATCGTGGAGGCGATTATCCGCACGGGACGGGCGGACGATTTGGTGGAGGAGCTGTGCCTGCTTATCCAGCGTCTTGCGATAGACCACCTGCATATCGTGGGCGATATTTACGATCGCGGCCCGTATCCGCACGTCATCATGGATACGCTTATGAAATACCATGCGCTCGACATCCAATGGGGCAACCATGACATCGTGTGGATGGGGGCGTCTCTCGGGGAACGCGGCTGCATCGCGCACGTGGTACGCAATTGCGCGCGCTATGGCAATCTGTCCATCTTGGAAGACGCTTACGGCATCAATATCCTGCCGCTGGCTTCGTTCGCGCAGACGGCATACGCCGACGACCCCTGCGTTGCATTCGGCTTGAAGGGAGACCCCGACCTTTCGCCGCAGGAGCGCGAGCTGAACGTGAAGATCCAGAAGGCCATGGCCATCATTCAGTTCAAGGTCGAGGCGCAGCTGATCGATGAAAACCCGAGCTTCGGGCTTGAGGATCGCAAGCTTTTGCACCGCATCGATTTCGAGCGCGGCACCGTGGTGGTGGACGGCGTGGAGTACGAACTGACCGATACGGTGTTTCCTACGGTGGACGTAAGCGACCCCTATAAGCTCACGCCTGAAGAGGAAGAGGTTATGCAGCGTCTTGAACAGGCGTTCGTCAACTGCGAGAAGCTGCAGCGCCATATGCATTTCTTCTTGGAGGCGGGAAGCCTCTATAAGATACACAACGGAAATCTGATGTTTCATGCATGCGTTCCGCTCAATGCCGACGGCACGCTTATGGAAACGGATGTGTTCGGCAGGAAATTCAAGGGCCGCGCCTTGTACGATGAGATGGAACGCTATGTTCGCGCGGCATTTTTCGATGCCGATCCCGCCATGCGCAAGCGCGGACGCGACCTGATGTGGTATCTGTGGCTGGGACAGGGCTCCCCTTTGTTCGCGAAAAGCAAAATGGCGACATTCGAGCTGTATCTGATCGCCGATAAGGCCGCCCGTAAAGAGGTGAAGAATCCGTTCTATACCTACCTGAACGACGAGCGCGTGATGGCGGGCGTCTTCGAAGATTTCGGGCTCGATCCAAACGATGCGCGTATCGTTTGCGGCCATGTGCCGGTGAAGGTGAAAGACGGCGAAGACCCCGTGAAATGCGGCGGGCGCGTGCTTACGATCGACGGCGGATTCTCGAAGGCCTATCAGCCTACGACGGGCATTGCCGGATATACGCTCATATCGAACTCCTACGAGCTTATCCTTGCTGCGCACGAGCCGCTGGAATCGACTCGTGCCGCCGTGCTCAAAGAGCTCGATATCCATTCGTCGCGCAGCGTGATCGCCTGGATGGAAAACCGTATGCTCGTGGCTGACACCGACAAGGGCGCGCGTCTTAAAGAGCGCATTGCCGATCTTGAGCAGCTGCTCGAGGCGTATCATCGCGGCGAAATCGCCGAAAAGGAATAAGCGTCTTGCAGCCCGGCGCGTCATGCGGCCCCGCCTCTGCGCGCCGGCACGGGCGTCTTTCGCCAGTACGTTCGGGATGAACTGCAATGGATTTCTGCAGTTCATTGTGGCGATATGCGGTATTTCCGAAGGGTTTTGCCGCCAGTTTCAGCGCTCGCGGAAAACGCGGACGTATGCGCAGCCTTCGGGGAGATGGTTCGCGAAAAGCGCATGGCGCAGCGTGATGCGATTGCATCGATCGCACGTTTCGAAGCGGGTTTCGTATACGGTGCAACGGCGTGTTTTCACATCGAGGAACTCGCAAGGCGCTGCATAGTCGATGATCACGTCGCCGTCTTCGTCGACTTCGCGCATGAAGCAGCATCGGCCGCATTGGTCGCACAGGTCATCCCATGACGATCGGTATTTCAGATAGCGGGCGATGATGGTCCACGGTGGAAGCATGGCTGTTCTTTCGTCGGATCGGTTGTTCGGTTTGAGGTTTGCATTGTCCGGCGCATGGCGCGTTCGGTCCGTGTAGCGTTGCGCGGCAAGGATGCGCTTGGCGTTTCGCGCATCGAGCAAGGTTGCGCATCCGAATGTCGCGTCAGAACGTCTTGCCTGCAAAAAGAAGGCCGCTTCGTATGAAGCGGCCTTGGCCGGCATAGACGTCCGGTGCGTTTTTGTGCTATTCGAACTCGATGGTGCCGCAGGGCTTCGGAGTGAGGTCGTAGAGCACGCGGCAGATGCCGTCGACTTCGGCGGAGATGCGCTCGCCGATCTTCTTGAGCAACGCCCAGTCGAGCTCGGGCACCTCGGCGGTCATGGCGTCGACGGTGTTGACCGCGCGAATGAATGCGGGCCACTCGTAGAGGCGCTTGTCGTCCTTCACGCCGGTGACGCGGAAGTCCGGCA
>JAUNDR010000062.1 GCA_030525985.1 Slackia sp.
CACCGGGCTCACCGGCAAAACGCGGACGGGATGCCCCAAAAACGGCTCGACCTTCGAGCGCGCCCATTCGATGGCATCGTCGGGCGAACCGATATAGTGTACCACGGCGTCGACAAGACCCTTCGTTTCCGCATCGGCCTTGAACTGTTCGAAAGCCTGGGCGATGGCTTTTTTCTGCGTGCGCGCCTTGGCGACATCGACCGGCATGCCGTCGCGCACCGTCAATACGGGAACGATATGCACGAGATTTCCGAGAAGAGCCTTCGCGGCGCCGATGCGCCCGCCCTTTTGCAAAAACGTCAGATTCGTCGGGGCGAACAGGAAACGCGTGCGCGCCACCGCATCGGCGGCGGCGCGGGCGCACTCGTCGAGCGAAAGCCCCGCCTGGGCGGCGCGATGGGCCGCAAGCACGCAATAGGCCTGGTCCCATCCGGTGGAGCAGCTGTCCACGATCGCCGCCTTGAAATCGATATTGCGCGCATGCACGGCGCGGGCGGCGCGCAAGGCGCCCTCCATGGTTCCCGACATCTTCGAGGAGATGAAAACGCCCAGCACCTCGTCGCCCGCTTCGGCGGCACGTTCGAAATAATCCTCGAACGCCTGCTGCGAAGGCTGAGACGACGTCGGGATATCGTCGGCCATCTGCGCGATCCTGCCGTAGAAGGCATCGAGGTCCATCGTGGCGTCGACATGCTCGACACCGCCCTCGTTCACGTAGAGGCTGATGACGTCTATTCCCGCCTCGCGCGCATCGGATGCGGGGAGAGAGGCCACCGAATCGGTAAGAATCTTGATCATGGCATACTCGTTTCGTCGAAACGCCGCCGAGCGGCTTGGTGCACATCTTCCGCCTTATTGTAGACCACGGCACTTCCGCGCGCGACGGCGAATCGAACCGGCGCGCGCAGGCGGCGCCTTATCGAAGCGGCGTGCGGGCGGCGCGCAGGCCGGCCGCCATATCAGCGCGGCGATGCCACAGCCCCTCCTCCAAACCGACAGGATACGAATGGGGATTGAGGAATCGCTTCTGGGATTCGTCGAGCTGGGCGATTCCTTCCTGCGTACGCGCACGCGCGGCCATGGCGCTGCGCTCCTCGTCGGGAAGGACCGAAATGCCCGCGCGCGCAAGCGGGGCGAGCAGCGTTTCGTATTCCAGTCCTGCAAGGTCTTTGCATCGCAGGATGTCGGCAGGATCGACGATGGTTTCGCGCTCGCCGATCGATTCGTTCACGTCGAAGACCATATCTCCCGCCAAACGGCCGTCGGAGAAACGATAGCGGCGCACGTCGAGCACGCCCGGAAGCGTCAGCTTCGACGACTGCTCGGACACCTTCAAACGCGCCGACCATGCCTGACCGGCGCCCTCGCGCGTCGCCGAAAGCTTGTATACGCCGCCGAGCGAGGGCTGGTCGTAAGCCGTGGCGAGCTTGGTTCCCACGCCCCACGAAGACACGGGAGCGCCCTGGTCGCGAATGGACTTGATCGTGTATTCGTCCAAATCGTTCGAGAGCACGATGCCGCAATCGGAAAGCCCTGCGGCATCGAGACGCTCGCGAGCATAACGCGCGAGCCATGCCAAATCGCCCGAATCGATGCGGATGCCCGCAAGGCGTTCGCCCCTCTCACGCATTTCCAAACCGACCGTGATGGCGTTGTCGATGCCGCGTTTCACGTCATAGGTGTCCACCAGCAGCACGCAATTATTCGGGAAGCTTCGCGCATAGGCCCGAAACGCTTCGAGCTCGTCGTCGAAAGCCATCACCCACGAATGGGCATGGGTTCCCGACACCGGAATGCCGTACATCTTGCCCGCCATCACGTTCGACGTGGAAGCGCAGCCACCCACGACCGCGGCACGGCTCGCCCACAAAGATCCGCCGGCGCCCTGGGCGCGGCGCAGACCGAATTCGGCCACGGGAGACTCCGCCGCCAAGCACACGCGCGCCGCCTTCGTGGCGATCAGCGTCTGGAAGTTCACGCAGCACAGAAGAGCCGTTTCGAGCAGCTGACATTGCAGGATGGGGCCGGTCACGCGCACGATCGGCTCCATGGGAAACACCATGGTTCCCTCGCGCACCGCATCGACATCGACCGTCAGGCGCATCTCGCGCAAGAATGCGAGAAAATCAGGATCGAACAGCGCGCCGCCGCCAGGGGCGTCGATCGAAGCGAGATAGGCGATGTCGTCGTCGGAAAACGCGAACCCGTCGATCATCTCGGCAAGCTGCGCGGCACCGCACGCCACGGCGAATCCCCCCTTGAAGGGGTTCTCGCGAAAGAACATATGGAAGCACGCCTGCTCGTCGGCCTTGCCGCACGCCCAATAGCCCTGCGCCATCGTGAGCTGGTAAAGATCGGTCAACAGCGTATAGGCAAGCGTTGCGCTGCCTTCGTTTCGCGGCGATGCGGTAGACATGAAGCGGCTCCTTTCGAATGCGCCGCAGATGGCCGCGGCGCCCTCTTTGCAAAAGCCGCCGCACGATAACGCATGCGGCGGCGGATTGTCATCTAGTCCTGATGGGAATCGGACCCTTGCGCCTTATGGCTGCGGCGGCGCGATTTGCGGTGCTCGGCCGGAGCCTGCTCAGGACGCTGGCGGCGCGGCGCTTCCGACGAAGAACGGCGGGAACGTTCTTGAGAACGCGTATCGGACAGACCCGACGAGCGCTGGCCGGGGCGGCGGCTTTTCGCCTTGTCGGACGAAGGCTGGCTCTGGCTTTTCCCCGCTGCGGCATTCTGCTTGCCGCGGCGCTCCTGCTTGGCCTGCTGTCCTTGCTTGGCGCGCTTATCGACCTGCGGGCGCTGCTTCGAAGGCGCATCCGAGGCGGCGGCCTGTCCTTCTTGACCGCGCGAACGGCCCGAGCGGCGACGTCGGCGCGACGGGCGCTTTTTCTCGTCGTCGCGCTCGCGCGCCGCCGAAGACGAGCGTGCGGCGTTGTCGGCGAGCTTGTCGGTGCCGGTGAACATCGGCGTGACGAGCATCTCCGACGAAGCGGCGGGGGCGTTGCCCTTGTTCACGCATTCGTCGTAGACGTCGGCGGGGACGATGCCCGGCTTTCCCGTCTTTTTGTCCTGCTCCATATCGGATACGGGGATCTTGACGCGTTTGTCGCCTGCCATGATGGTGATCGTCTCGCACGGAACGTTGATGTCGATCACCTTGGCTGCGCCTTCGGGGGTCGACACCATCGAGTTCATCTTCGGGCAGCGCGTCTTGAATTCCTTATACGTGTCGGCCTCGTAGCGCAAACAGCACATCAGGCGCCCGCACACGCCCGAAATCTTCTGAGGGTTGAGAGAGAGATCCTGGTCTTTCGCCATGCGGATGGAGACGGGGTTGAATTCGCCGCCCAAACGCTTGCAGCACAGCTCCTGGCCGCAATGGCCCAGGCCTCCCACAATGCGGGCCTCGTCGCGCACGCCGATCTGGCGCATATCGATGCGGACGTGGAAACGGGCCGCCAAAGCGCGGACGAGCTCGCGGAAATCGACGCGATCTTCCGCCTCGAAATAGAACACGGCCTTATCGCCGTCGAAAAGAAACTCCACCGTGACGGGATGCATGTCGAGCGCATGCTCGGCCACCATCTGCTTGAACACGGGAAGCGCCTCTTGGGCCTTTTGCTTCATGGATTCCCACGTCTGCGCATCCTGCTCCGTGGCCTTGCGCACGACGGGCTTGAGCGCGCACTTCAGCGCATCGATCGCCTTTTGATCGACTTCCTTCACGCCCTCGTCGGCGATGCCGTACTCCAAGCCGCGCTCGGTACGCACGATCAGCGCATCGCCTGCGGCGAATTCGACGCCGTTGGGGTCGAACCACAGCACCCGGGGGTTATAGGTCAGCCTCACGGCAGCGACGTTAGGCATACAGTACCTCTCTTATCTCGAAAAGCATGGCTTCGATACTCACTTGCGGCGATACATTATACGAGATGGCCGCATCGGCGACGGATACGCGCTCATAAGCTTCGCAAACCCGCGCAAGTTCGCTGCGCGCGGCGCAGTCGCGCAGGGCATCGAGGCAATCCACGTTGATGACCAGCTCGGGCGTATTCGCGCACAGCATGCCCGCATCGCGCAGCCATGAACGGGAGATGCTCGCCACCTGGTGCAACAGCTCGAGGCTTGCCTGGGAAAGCGCCCGCTTATGGCGCGTCTCGAGCGTCTTCAGCGCCGATTTATGCAGGAATTCCGCCTGCTGCTCGACGATGCGCTCTTGCTCTTTGCGCACCTCGTCGAGAGGAGCCTTCGCAGCGAGCACGATGCCTTCGGCATAGCCGAGGATATCCAAATCGTCCGCCCTGGCAAGGCTCGCGAGCGCCGATACGACCTTCTGGCGGAATTGCGAGCGCTCTTTCGAACGCAAAAATCCCGCCGCTTTGGAGATGGAGCCGCCGCACGCCTCGATGGCGATCGACGCCTCGGGAAGCGTGCAGCCGGTGTTCTGGACCAGGATGGCCGACGCCTCGCTTGCGGGGATATGGCGAAAGGCGACCATTTGACAGCGCGACACGATCGTCGGCAAAACGCTCTCGCGCGTGCGCCCGAGCAAAATCAGCACCACATCCGACGGCGGCTCTTCGAGCGTTTTGAGAAACGCGTTGGCGGCCGCCGTGCCCAAAAGATCGACGCGGTCGACGATATAGACCTTGCGCTTGACCTCGATGGGCGCAAGCGCCGTATCGGCGACGAGCTCGCGGATCTGCTCGACCACGTAGCCCTGCGCGCCCTCGGGCGCAAGATAATGCACATCGGGATGCACGCGCCGCGCGATGCGCCGGCACATCTCGGACGAACAGCCCTCGCAATCGGCGCACGGATCGTCCAGGCAAAGGATGGCCTGCGCGAACGCGAAGGCGGCCTGGGTTTTGTTAGAGCCCGCCGGACCGCAGAACAGATAAGCGTGGCTCACCTTGCCCGAAGATACGCATGCTCGCAAAAAATCGCGTACGCGGGGCTGCCCGACGATGCCTTCGAATATATCCGCCATCAGCATCCTCTCCGCTCTTCGCACGCAAGCGCGCGCGCCGCATGCAGCATCACGTCGAGCGAAAGCCCCTCGAACAGGTCTTCGACGGCGAAAAACACGCCACGTGCCGTATCTTCGATGGAATCGTGCGACACCACGGCGCGCACGCGGTCGGGCTCGGCCGCCGCGATGGCGCGAAACGCCTCGTTCACACGCACGTGGAACGTCTCGCCCGCCCGTTCAAGGCGGTCGGCTGCCGCCACGCGCGCCGCACGCGCCAGCCCCAAAGCCGCCGAAGGAGCCTCGAGCACGACGGTGCGGTCGGGGGCGATTCCCTGGCAGGCAAGCTCGTTCGCCCGACGCACGGCACCCTCGTCAAGACCGCGGCCGTATGCCTGATAGGCGATCGTGGAATCGCAGAAGCGATCGCACAGCACGACCGAACCGCATGCGAGCGCGGGGGCGATCTTCTCGCCCACCAATTGCGCGCGGGCCGCCTCGTAGACGAACAGCTCGCACATGTCCGCCATCTCCGCGTTGTCCGGATCGAGCACCACCGAGCGCAACGACTCGCCGATGCGCGTGCCGCCCGGCTCGCGCAGGCAGACCACGTCGAATCCCGCAGCCCGCAAGGCGTCGGCGAGAATCGCGATATGGGTCGATTTGCCCGCGCCTTCGCCGCCCTCGAACGTCACGAACACCCCGCGGCATGCGGCGCGCCGGCGTAGAGCGAAATCAGCATCACAGGTCATATATACAATCTCCCTGAACGTCTATCCCGACGAATACGGGCAGGTCACGAACTTCTATACGGCGTAAAGCCTCGGTTCCCAGATCATCGTAGGCAACCGTTTCCCCCGACACGACGCATCGCGCCAGCAAAGCGGCGGCGCCGCCCGTGGCGACGAAGTAGACCGAGCCCGTCTCCTTGCATGCCGAGACGACCTGCGCGCTTCGCACGCCTTTCCCCAGCGTCGCCGCGATGCCCGCACGATACAACGTGGGGGCGGCGAAATCCATGCGCGACGAAGTGGTGGGGCCGACCGCGCCGAACGGACGGCCGGCAGCCGAAGGCGACGGACCAGCATAGAAAATCGTCGCGCCGTCAAGCCCGTACGGCAGGCTGCCCTGCTCGTCGAGTTCGGCGAGCAGACGTATATGGCCGGCATCCCTCAGCATGAACATCTCGCCTGACAGCAGGCAGGCATCCCCCGCCCGAAGCGTCGCGGCAACGGCGCGATCGAGCGGAAGGGCAAGCCTTCGGCGATCCATTGCACTCACAGCCCCTCCCCTTCCATCGCATCCGCATCCATGCGCCCGCGACCGCAAAGACCGTCGCCGCGAACGTTCGCAATACCGCTCGCCGTCGCGTGCGAAACCGGCAGCTCGACCGTGGCGCGCCGCATGGCCGAGCATCCCATATTGATGGCAAGCGGCAAGGCAGCGATATGGCACGGCGCCGTCTCCACGTGCACATCGAGCGCAAGCGTACGTCCGCCGAGCGCCCCCGGACCCATGCCCGTGGCGTTCACCCGCTCGAGCAGTTCGCGTTCGAACGCGGCGGCTTGCGCATCCCGCGCCCGCTCGCCGATAGGACGCAGCAGGGCGGTCTTCGCCAGATGCGCCACCTTGTCGAACGTAGAGCCCACGCCGATGCCGATCACGAGCGGCGGACAGGCATTCGCCGCCTTGGCGCGCACGCAGTCCATGACCTCGCGCACGATGCCGTCACGCCCGGCGCCCGGCGCCAGCATGACCACGCGCGAAGCGTTGTCCGACCCGCCGCCTTTGAGCATGACATGCACGCGCGCGCCGGGCCGTTCGACGAAATGCACGTCAGTGAACGCAGGCGTGTTATCGCCCGTGTTCGCGCGATCGAACAGCGCATCGCGCACGACGCTTTTACGCAGGCGCGCCTCATCGTAAGCCCGGGCGACCGCCTTGTCGACGAGCGAAAACGCATCGCCCGGCACACACACGTCGGGACCGGCCTCCAGACATACCCATACCGTGCCCGTATCCTGGCACAGCGGCACGCGGTCGGCTTCGGCGATGCGCGCGTTTTCGATCAGCTGGTCGAGCACGAACGCCCCGCGCGTGCACCCCTCGGCTTCGCGCGCGCGCTCGAGCGCCATACGCACATCGCACGGCAGCTCGCATGCGATGCGCGGAATGGCGTCGTACACGGCGCGGGCGATATCTTCTTTGGTGATGATTGCGAAAGTATCCATGCACGGAAGTATACCCGCTTCGCCTCAAGCCGTCGCCGCCGTGCGCGATTAAGCCTCGTACTTCCATCAAGACGCGAAGACGACAGAACGCCCTATCGCAGCATCATCCGACATACGAGGCCCGAGAATACGCGGGCGCAAAAAAGGGCGGAATCCGGCCCTCGCCGAATCCCGCCCTTTCCCTCATCGGTTTCGTCGCACGATCCCCGTTGTCACCGAGGCAGGTCGCAGCTTACGCCATGGCGTTGCAGAACCAGCCCGTGATGCTGGTGGGATGCGTGATGGCGGTACCCACCACCACGGCGAACGCGCCCGCATCGAGCGCCGCGCGAGCTTGCGCGGGCGTATGCACGCGACCCTCGCAAAACACCGGGATATCGCCCGCGACGGCAACGGCTTCGCGCACGAACTCCAGATCGGGACCTTCGGTCTTCTCGCGACCGGGCGCATAGCCCGCCATCGTGGTGGAAACGATGTCCACACCCGCGGCCACAGCGCGGCGCACGTCGTCCATGCAGGCGCAGTCGGCCATGATCAGCGTTTCACCGCGCACGGCATCGACGGTGTCTTCGAACGTGGTCCCATCGGGACGCAGGCGCCCCGTCGCGTCGATCGCAACGATGTCGGAGCCCGCGGAGATACAGGCGCGCGCATGGCGGACGGACGGCGTGATATAAACGCCTTCGTGGCCCTCTTTCCACAGACCGATGACGGGAATCTCCACACGGCCTTTGATGGCTGCGATGTCGGAAAGACCCTGGCAGCGGATGGCCGCTGCGCCGCCCAGCTCGGCAGCGCGCGCGATCTGCGCCATGGTTTCGGGATGGCGCATCGGCTCGCCCATATATGCCTGACAGCTCACGATAAGCTTGCCGCGAAGTCCTTCGATGATCGGATCCATATATTCCTACCCTTCCAAAGAGTCCAACAGGTTCTCAGCCGCGCCGATCAGAGGAGCGGCATCGCCGAGCGAAGCATCCACGATGCGAAGCCCGCCGAGCACGGCGGGTGCATGCTCGATATAAGCCTTTTGCAGCGCGTCGCGCCAGATCGGTCCCGCCTTGACGACCGAGCCCGACACCACCGCCATTTCGGGATCGAGCATGTTCGCCCATCCCGCAAGCGCGATGCCGAGCGCCCTGCCTGCATTTTCGATCGCCTCGCGCGCCGCAGGATCGCCTTCGTTCGCCCAGGCGGAGATCTCGGCGCCGCTCAGATGCGTTCCCGTTTTCGCCTCGTAGCGAGCCTCGATGCCGCTGCCTGACGCCACCGATTCGAGATTGCCGTCGCCTGCGGCAAGCGTGTTCGGCGTTGCGCCGATTTCGCCCGCGAACCCATGCGCGCCGCGCACGATACGACCACCCACGATAAGTCCGCCGCCAAGACCGGTACCGGGAGCCATCACGATGCACGTCTGCGCGCCGCGCGCCGCACCCCAGCGAGCCTCGCCGAGCGCATGGGATTGCACGTCGCCGAGCACCGCCACCGGCATGCCGAACTCATCGCGCAAGCGCGCGGCCACGGGCCGTCCCGTCCATCCCGGCATAATCTCGTTGGCGTAGGCGATCGATCCGTCGCGGGCATCGACGCGCCCCGCCGTGCCCACGCCGATACCGGCAAGCGCCTCATCCGACTCCAGGGCGAACGCCTTCATGGCGCGCACCGCTTGCACGATACGGTCCAGCACCGCTTCGCCGCCTTCCCGGGCATGAGTGGGAACGCTGCGCTTCTCGACGATAACAGGCGCTTTTTCCACGCATTCATAGCGCACGAGCGCGCACGCAATCTTGGTGCCGCCCACATCGACGGCGATAACGGAAAACGGGTACTCCATCGAACCCTCCACAACGATAGGTCTTCGTATGCGGCGCATGACGCGCGCGCCGCCGCATGGCACGGATATCGCAGCCGCCGCCCTTCGAACCGAGCAAGAAAAGTTGCAAAAGGCCCGTAAAGAGCAGCGCACGACAAGCACGCAAAGCAATGCGCCCTCAATAAAAAGCGCCGCCCGAAGCGGACGGCGCGATAAAGCATCGGCCTTACAGCAAGCCTGCGCGCTCGAGCACCGCGCGAATCGCCTCGACGTCCTCGCCTTCGAGCTTCTGGACGGGCTCGCGCATCTGATTGGTGTTGAACACGCCCATCTGCCACAACGCGGTCTTGAATGCGCCGACGCCGGCGCCGAAGCCGACGGTGGCTTTGACCACGCGGGTAACGAACATCAAGCGAGCCAGATGGTCCTGGATTTCGCGGACCTTCTCCCAATCGCCC
>JAUNDR010000063.1:0-2329 GCA_030525985.1 Slackia sp.
CGGATCGAGATAGGTCACGCCCATGCCCAGGTCCATGCCGCCGACCTCGAAAGCGCAACGGGTACGGGTGGAAGTCTTCTGGAACAGGAGAACGATGTTCTTGCCCTCGAGGTAACGATGGGGAACACCTGCGCGCTTCATATCCTTGAAGTTCTTGGAGAGCTTGAGCAGGTACTCGATCTCTTCCGTGGTGAAGTCAAGGAGGCGGATGAAGTTGCGACCGCTGAGATTGACACCCATGTTGTTATCCTTTCTTCCTAGGAATCGAACCCATATATCGATTCCCTTAACGGCAATGAAGAATAGAAACGGCGACCCCGCTTGAAACGGGCGGGGTCGCTAAGAAATTTTAGAGATCCTCGCGCTGGAACGGCATGCTCATGCAACGCGGGCCGCCACGACCACGGGACAGCTCGGCAGAAGGCATGACCAGGAGGTTGAGGCCCTCTTTGTAGAGAACGTCGTTGGTGACGTTGTTGCGCTGGTACACCACGATGGTGCCAGGCTCGACGCACAGCGTGTTGGAACCGTCATTCCACTGCTCGCGAGCAGCAGCGATCGGGTCGCCGCCACCGCAGGGGATGAGCTTGATTCCGTCAACGCCGGTGGCGTACTCGAGAATCTTCTCGAGGGAGTCGGTGTGCTCTTTGATGTCGACTTCGCCCTGGGCAGCGCCCTTGGTCAGCTCAAAGACACGCAGGGTGCCCATGATGGCCGGGTGAATGGTGAACTTGTCGACGTCGATCTGGGTGAACACCGTGTCGAGGTGCATGAAGGCACGGCAGTTCGGGATATCGAAAGCGAAGATCTTCTCGATCTCGCAGCCCTCGGTCTTCCAGAAGATGTTCTGGGCGAGGATGTCGATAGCAGCAGCCTGGGTACGCTGAGAGATGCCGACAGCCAGAGCCTTGTTGCTGAGGTTCAGGATGTCGCCGCCCTCGATGTGGGAAGCCGCATCGCGACGGAACCACAGCGGGGTCTCGGAGTACTCGGGATGATACTTGAAGATGTACTTGCCGTACAGCGTCTCGCGGTTACGCGTGACAGCGTACATACGGTTCAGGCTGACGCCGTTGCCGATGCAGGCGAACGGGTCGCGGGTGAAGTACAGGTTGGGCATCGGGTCGATGATGAGATCGCTCTCTTTGTCGCTGTGAGCGCTCATGAGGTCATCGAGCGTAGCGGAAGAAGCGTGGGGCAGGTCGATTTCGCTCTTGGCGACGCCAGCCATGGTCTTCTTCACGAACTCGAAGTCGTCCTCGATGGAGTTGAGGTAATCGCGAACGACGGCGGGCATCGTCTGACCCTTGATACCGGCCTCCTGGATGTACTGGTCGAGGAACTCCTCGCGAGCACCCGGATGGGCCTTGAAAGCCTCGGCGACGAGCTGCTCGAGGTAGAGAACCTCGGTGCCCTGCTCGCGCAGAATCTCGGCGAAACGGTCGTGCTCGGCCTGAGCAACCTCCAGGAACGGCACGTCGTCAAACAGCAGACGCTCGAGCTCGTCCGGGGGAAGGTTCAGCAGCTCGTCGCCAGGACGATGCAGGCAAACCTTCTTAAGCTTACCGATTTCGCTCGTTACATGAATACCCTTCATGTGAGCCTCCTTTTTCCTCTCTCTTGTCGGTCTTCCCAAATCCGACACGCCTATAATCGCCGCCCGAAAAGAAAAATGCAAGCTGTTTTTTTATCCTGGTGACCTGGAAGAACTCACTTTATTGCATCTTCTTTTGCATTTATCCAAAACCTCGTCTTTTTTGGCGGCGATATTGGATAAATTCACGCTAATTTGAATCACATTTTTTCAATTTCCAAGATTCTTCTTATATTTTCGTGCTTCATAGAGAGATTCGGGCGATGTTTTATGCGAAAACCGACCTATCTCATGCATATATGCACTCATTTTTGAGAAGAAATTTAGCGATTCAGCCGTTATTTTAAAAATATGCATTTATATATACTATTAGAGCAATAATTACCTTATAGATAAATATTAATGCAGTTATATTCTTCTATAAAATGTAAACTAAGGTTAATTTTCAGCATGAAAATCTTTCCTGCTTTCTCCGTCGCATTGAACGGATGCAAGAAGAGGGCAAACGGTATTCCCTACGTTTTAACTATGCATAAACATACGTAAATCATGGAAACGCGCTTCGTTATTCAGTCGTAATAAACAAATTTCTGCATATATCTGTCGAAATCGATGGAAAAACGGTCCAAGCAAGGGCAAGCGAATCCCCCTTCTTGCCAATACGCAGGCCGACACCCCTCAGAAAATCGTCTCGCCGCGCGATTCGACCGACAAAACGAAAAAAGAGGACCCCGT
>JAUNDR010000063.1:2339-9016 GCA_030525985.1 Slackia sp.
AGGCTCAGAATACAAACGCCGAAGAAGGAGGTTTCGCAAGTCCGCATATCGATCGGAATGCCCTACCTATATTGAAATGCCTCGAGATGCTGCTCGCAAAAGAGGGAATGAACGGCGAACACCGTCTCGAAGGCACGCGGGCCTGACCGTGCTTGAGCACACAAAACGAAGAACGCCCGCATCGAAAAGCAGCCGAAGCGACACGAGCGGATGCGAATCCAGCTTGCAATGAATCGTTTGCGCGCAAGGCACGCCGGCGCATCAGGACGCGATCGGCACCGCCCCAAGAACGACCGTTGCCCATTCGCTTTTGCGCACGGCGGTCTGCAGCGGCGACCGATGCGCGACAGCCTTCGATAACCGAGAGCGAGGACGGCAGCCAATGCGAAGATACGAGCGGCGTAACAAAGACCCCGTCACGGCTCGTAGTCGACTCGCATCATCCGCCGACATCGAAGCCGCCTCAGAGCAATGAAAACATGCGAGAAATCAACCGGATGTTGCAACAGGGCAAGAAAGAAAAGCCCCGATAAAGACAAAGGGTTCTGTTCCCCTCCTATTAACAGAACCCTTATCCTTACCGAAGCTTGTCGCCTCTGTAATACGCGTTTCATTGTAACGCTTAAAATGACGAAAAGAAACTACCGATTCTCCAAACCTCGATGCGAAAACGCTGTTCAAGACAATCGGGAGAACCCGTCCAGACGCCCTATCGGCCCATAAACGTCCGCTTTCCCATCGGGCGGCCGAATCGACTCTTCGCCATACCGCGCATGCGGGATGGCGAACGAAACAGCACGACCGAGAACTCCGACGAAACTCGCACGATGAGGCCTTCACCGCAATCGCACCATGTGATTCGCACAGCGATTACAGTACGCGGCGCGATTCGATCGCCCGTCCGAGCGTGACTTCGTCGGCGAATTCAAGATCGCCTCCGACAGGAAGGCCGCTCGCCAGACGCGTGGCTTTGATGCCGAGCGGCTTGATCAGACGCGCCAAATAAGCCGCCGTGGTCTCCCCTTCCACATTGGGATTCGTCGCAAGAACCACCTCTTGCACCGCATCGGCGGCAAGGCGCTGCAGAAGCTCGGCAATATGCAGGTCGTCGGGACCGATGCCGTCCATGGGAGACAACGCGCCGCCGAGAACGTGGTAAACGCCCGAAAAAGCAGCAGTGCGCTCGATGGCGGCGATATCCCGCGGTTCGCTGACCACGCAGATGACCGATGCATCGCGACGAGACGAGGAGCAAATGCCGCACAGGTCGTCTTCTGCGTAATTGAAGCAGCGCGAACAAAAACGAACGGTACGTTTCACCTCGACGATGGCCTCGGCAAGGCGCATGACCGTTTCCCTATCGGAATTAAGCATCCAATAGGCGATGCGCTGGGCGCTTTTCGGGCCGATGCCCGGCATGCGCTCCAGCTCATCGAGAAGCTTCTGAATTGCAGGAGCCGATTCCACGGAACGCCTTCTACATCAAGCCGGGAATGTTCATTCCGCCGGTAGCGGCGCTGATTCGCTGGGAACCCTGGGCGGAAACGGCACGCAAGGCCTCGTTGACGGCGGCCGTCACGATATCCTGAAGCATCTCCGTATCCTCGGGATCGACGGCGGCCGGGTCGATCGTGATGGACTGGATGGTCATGTCGCCCTGCGCGACGACCTTGACCATGCCGCCGCCCGCCGTCGCCTCGGCGGTCATGGTTTTGATCTCTTCCTGAGCCTTGGCAAGCTCGGCCTGCATCTTCTGAGCCTGACGCATCATTGCCTTCATATCCATGGCTATTCTCCTTTTCCTCATTGCGAAGCCGCATTCGAAACGGCTCTCGACTGCGCGATTTTCCATACGTGCAGCCGCAAGACTAGCATATTACCGAGCAAAGACGCGGCGGCGGATGGAAGCGCCGGCCATCCGATAGAAACAAAAGCGCCTCCACCGCGTATCCGAACGCCGCAACGCGTCCGCTATCGCTCCTCTTGAACCTTGTCGAACGAAACGCCGAAAGATTCGAAGATATCGGCCGCATCCATGATCTCCGAATCGGCACCGACAGGGTTCGCAACGACAGGGGCGGAAGCGTCCGCATTGCCGATTCCCGCCGGCATCGCACGGGAAGCGAACGGGTTCGGCCGCACGGGCGCATCGCTCGACGGCATGGAATCGCTTCGATCGAAATCGTTCGATTGCATCCACGGACCATCGGAATGTCCGGAAAGAACCTCGTCGGAAGAAGGTCGTGCGGCCTGCTCGCAAGCGGCAACAGACGCGTCGGCGCGAACGTCTTCCTGGACGGCGGATTCGCCCTCCGCAACGCTCGGTATCGGCGCATCGCCACCCTGGCTGGCGGAGCTCTTCGACGAGGAATCGGGTCGGGCTGCAGCCGTCTTGCCCGCATCGCCGATGCCGGGCCAGCCGACCGGCTTGATCATGCCTTTCAAACGGCGTTTCGGGCTTGGCATGGAATCGAATCCGAGCTTCTTGCCCACCGCATACGGATCGACGGGATCCGGCCCGTCGACCGAAAGCACGACGCTACCCGAAGCGCCTGAAGACGGCTCGTCCGAATCCTCCGATTCGAGAGCGCCGCCGCCTTCGTGCGAAGGGCCAGCGGGCGCATGACCTGCCGCCGCAGCAGGCAGCAGATTCGAAGAAGCCGCCGTGGGATGAACGACCGGCACCGCGTTTTGCGCGGGATTCTCATGACGAGCAGGAGGCTGTGCCGGCGCGGTAGCGGGCACGGCCGGCGCCGCAGACGCATCGGGCCGCAATGCGGTGGACGACGCACGGGCGGGGGGAATTTCATCCCAAGGAGCATACGAGTCGGCAGCGTATGAGGCGACATCGGCATCGTCGTAGGGGACCACATCGTCATCGGAATACGCGGGCGCCCCATCGATGGCGGGTGCAGGCGCGGTAGAAGGCGCTTGCATGGGAGCCGGAACCGCCGAACGAAGCGCCGCCGCGCGCGCCATAGCCGTTTTGGCAGGCGAAGAAGCGCCGTCTCCTTGCGTTATGGAAAACGGAACAGGAGCGCCGAACGCATGCTGCAAGGCAGAGGCGATCGCCGCGGAGATATCGGGCTTTTGCGCCGCCGCGAATGCGAACGTGTTTTCACGAGAGAACTCGATGACCAGCCCGTTCGATTCCTCCTGGGCGATGGCGCGCGCCGAAAGCAGCAAAGCGCCGTATGCCGCGCGTTGGCGCTTCAACTCCGCCAAAGCAGCCTGCCATCCACGCTGCAGCGCAGACGGATCGCCGAGCTTCTCTTTCAAAGCGGCCGAAACGCTCCCTGCAGCAGGTGCGGGAGAAACGACGGAATCCGACGTGGGTCTCGCGGGTATAGACGATGCAGCAGGAGCCGCAACCGGAGTTTGGCCGCCAGCAGCCTGGGTTCTAGCCGATTTCCTCCGCTCGAGTTCGGCACGAAACGCCGCAGACCTGTCCTGCGCTGCCGAGGGCGGCGTGGAAGCGTCCCGCTGTCCCGCCGCGGAAACGGCAGCTCGGCCGTAACCGCTCGACACAGGAGGCACCGATGCATCGACCCGAGCGGCCGGCGCAACGGGCGCGGAAAACGAAGGCGCGACAAAAGAAGCGCCCGCACCATCGCGTGAAACGCTCGGCGAATCTGCCGGAGAAGCGGCAGCCGCAGGCGCCGGCGCGGCAGGAACGCCCTGAGCCATAGCCGCCTCGAGCGCCGCCACGCGCGCGGCAAGGGCCTCGAGCGTCAAATCGCTTTCCGGACGCACCATGCGAGTCAGAGCGATTTCGAACGAAAGACGCGGGTTGATGGAAGAGCGCAGCTCCGCGCCGAGATCGCCGAGAACCCCGAGGATATAGGCAAGCCGATCGACGCCGAACAGCTCCGCCTCCTTCGCCATGGCGGGACGCGCAGCCTGGGCGGCATCGATGGTAAGCGCCCCGTCGGTCAATGCGAGTACATACAGATCGCGCACGTACGCGGCAAGATCACGAGCAAAACGCGCCAAATCGGCGCCGGTTTCGACATAATTCGAAAGCCACGTGAAACACGCGGCGGCATCGCGCGCCGCGATGGCCTTCGCCACCGTCGACATATCGTCGGTATCGACCGATCCAAGCACGCCCTGGGCCACCTCGACCGTCACTTTGCCGCCGCCGAAAGCGATGAGCTGCTCAAGCGTGGTCAATGCGTCGCGCATGCCGCCCTGCGCGCGATGGGCCACCAAATCGAGGGCATCGCCTTCGAACTCGATTCCTTCCGCCATGCATACCGCGCCGAGACGGGACACGATTTCCTCGTTGGAAAGACGGTGGAAATCGAAACGCTGGCATCGGGAATGGATGGTATCGGGAACGCGCTGCGGGTCGGTCGTGCACAGCACGAACACCACATGGTCGGGCGGCTCTTCGAGCGTTTTGAGCAGCGCGTTGAACGCTGCCGTCGAAAGCATGTGAACCTCGTCGATGATATATATCTTGTAGCGGCCGCGCGTGGGCGCATACTGCACGCGTCCGATGATTTCCTCGCGAACGTTTTCGACGCCCGTACGGCTTGCCGCGTCAAGCTCGCTGACATCGGGATGCGTGCCGTCGGCGATGGCGTGGCACTCTTCGCACGTGCCATCGGGAGAAGGCGTCGGTCCGTTCTCGCACAGAAGGGCCTTCGCGAGCAAACGCGCCGTGGTCGTTTTTCCCGTACCGCGCGGACCGCAGAAGAGATAGGCATGGCTGACCTTGTCGGATTCGATCGCATTTTTCAGCGTGCGCTCGATATGGGTCTGACCCACCACGTCATCGAACGTCTGCGGCCGGTATTTCCTATACAGTGCTTCTGCCATGGCGTTTCGTCTCCGCTTTCCGTGCTCGGTCGAATATCCTGCCCATTATAAAAGATGGGCGGATGCACGGCGCATATCCCACAGAACCGCTGAAAGCCGCGGGATTCATGGGATAGAAACCCCCGACCCCATACATAAGTCGGATCATGCGTTGCCGCGGGGATGCGATGCGCCTTTCGGCCTACAAGCGAAACGAACGGAATAACAAGAGCATGCCGCAACGCGCGCCAGACTCGCGTCGTCGCAGGCGAATCGCGAATCCTGCCCATTTCCGTCACGCGGACCGGCTCAAGACAGGAGAAACCGCGCAAGAAATCAGCTGCCCGCCGAAACGGAGCCGAACGAAAAAAGGCCCCGCATTCGCGAGGCCTGGAAATTCTGGAGCGGACAACGGGGCTCGAACCCGCGACCCCAACCTTGGCAAGGTTGTGCTCTACCAACTGAGCCATGTCCGCAAAGAAAGAAGCAGTGCGGTATTGTAGCGCATTCCTTCGCTATTCTGCTTGGTTTTTCTTCTTTTTGCGCGCATTCATCGCCGCTTTCGCCGCGCCGATGATGGCAGGGGCCACCGAAACAGCCACAATGCCGAGAACGATGGCCTCGAAGTGGTCTTGGACGAAGGCGATGCCGCCGAAGAAATAGCCCACCAAAACGAACGAGGTCACCCACGCCACGCCGCCGATGACGTTGAACAGCGTGAATTTGGCGAAATTCATATGTCCCGTACCGGCGATGAACGGGGCGAACGTGCGGAAAAACGGCATGAAACGCGTAATGACGATCGTCAAACCACCGTATTTCGCAAAGAAGTGGTCGAGCTTGGCCATGCGTTCGGGAGTCAACGCCTTCACCTTGCCCGAATCGATGATGCGCGCCCCGAAAAAGCGGGCGATCCAGTAATTCGACGTATTGCCGAGAATAGCCGCCACATAGAACACGAGCAGCGTGGCCCAGACATGGAGCCCGCCGCCGTCGGCCGAAAACACGCCGGCCGCGAACAGCAGCGAATCGCCGGGAAGAAACGGGAAGAACACCAGTCCCGTTTCCACGAATACGATGAGAAACAGGGGGCTGTAAACCCACAACGGGCCGAGCGCCACGATCCAGCCTGCAATGGCGGCACGGGGATCGGACAGAAGGTCGGCGAAGAATTGGATGATTTCCATGTGGTCCTTTCGGAAAGGCTCGCATGCACGAGCATCGTTCGACAATGACGACAACCGCGAAAGACCGTACACAAGACGGCCTGAAGCATCCCGATTCGCGCGGCACCCATCAGGGGTCGCAAGCAAAGTGAGAGGCTTCAGGCCGTCGCGGTGTCGAAAATATGCAGAGCCGAAAACGACTTTCAGTGCAGCGGATAGGCATGGGCGCTCGTCAGCGGGCCCTTATGGCTGCTTCCTCCCGGACCTGACCAGGTTCGAACCATGGCGCCGCCCAGGCCCATCCGCGGCACTGGCTTTACGACATGCGGAAGTATACCCGAAAGAAGCACGTCGGGAAAACCCGTCACGAAACCGTCATCTCGCGGCGTATTCGAAACGACGCCGCTGCGCGTCTGCACGAAACCCTTCGATTCCCGCCATAACGGCCGTGCATCCTGAACGAAGCGCAAGATGCGCGGCTGCCCCTCGCCCGCACCCCGCATTCGCCTCAGCGGATCGTCGCTTTCGCCTCTTTGCGCGGGGCCGTGCGCTTGTATTTCACCGCGGAATAGCCGACCAGCATGCAGCATGCCACGGTGCGTCCATCCAATCGGAGCCACTCCTGCATAGCGGGACTGCGCTCTATCACGCGCGTCATGAAGCCCGAATGCAGCACGCCCGCGCCGCATGCCGCAGCCATCATCTCCA
>JAUNDR010000064.1 GCA_030525985.1 Slackia sp.
TGTTCGCAGTATTTGGCCGCGATAGCTTCGGCCATCTCGGCTAAATAGCCATTTACGAATCGCACCACTACGCACCATATCCATCACGCACATGTAACAAAGACCGACAGCAACACGACTCTTTCCGCAAAAGCCGATAATCATCTTCCCGATTTATCAAACTTTCAGCAGAAAGGGCGCCATGGAATCCGTCATCGCTATTGTGCTCACGCAAATGCAACCAATCCTTGCGGCCGAGCAAATTAAAACCCTCGCAGATGTACTCCGATCAGCGCTCCGCCTCAACAGCGCTTCGGCATCGATCCCTCAAGCAAGCCATCTGCTTGAAATGTTCCTGACCGCTAAAGAAGTCGAAGGCTGCTCGCCTAAAACGATCGAATACTATCGAAGCACCCTCACCATGATGAACGACGCAATCATGAAGCCATGCACGCTAATTGAAAGCGACGACCTGCGAAAATACCTCAATGACTACGAGGTAAAACGAGGAGCAAGCAAAGTAACCATAGACAATATAAGGCGCATCATGTCCAGCTTTTTCGCCTGGCTCGAAGACGAGAACTACATCGCCAAGAGCCCCGTACGACGTATCAAGCGCATCAAAACAGCCGTCATCGCCAAAGAAACCTTCTCGGACGAACAATTGGAAACCGTACGCGAATCATGCACCACCACGCGCGATCGTGCCATTGTCGACATGCTCGCTTCAACCGGCATGCGCATAGGAGAACTCACTCGCCTAAATCGATCGGATGTCGACTTTCACGAACGAGAATGCATTGTCACAGGTAAAGGAAATAAACAACGGCCCGTATATTTCGACGCAAGGGCAAAAACCAGCCTCCAAAACTATCTATCAACCAGGGACGACAATAATCCCGCCTTGTTTATAACTCTGAACGGCTCATTAAAAAGGGCTTCTGTCGGGTCAATCGAGGGACGGATGAAAAGGATCGAAAAATCCATTGATGTCGGCCGCGTGCATCCTCATAAGTTCCGCCGCACGCTTGCCACCCACGCAATTGGCAAGGGGATGCCAATTGAACAGGTCCAAAGACTACTCGGCCATGCGAAAATAGAAACAACCATGCACTATGCCATGGTCGATCAGAACAACGTAAAAGCATCGCATAGAAAGTACCTAGAATGAAGCTCAGAGACGTCGTGACGCTAGTGCGCGGCAACACATACAAAAGCTCTCTTATCTCCGAAAACAACGGCCCCGTTCTTCTAGGGCTAGGAAGCATTGAGCGCGACGGAGGATTCAGGCACGGCAGCCTGAAACGATACCCAGGCCCATCCGACCAGAGAATCCTCCTTCACCCAGGCGATTTGTATGTATCACTTAAAGACCTAACCCAATCATGCAATCTCCTGGGAGCAGTGGCGCGCGTCCCTGAGGAAGTAACGGAGGGAAGGCTCACTCAGGATACCGTTAAACTTGAATTCATCAACGGAGCGACAGACTGCGACAAAGCCTATGTCTATTGGAGCCTGAGAAGCCCCCAATATCGTAACTATTGCAAGTCAATGGGAACAGGAACCACCAACGTGTCCCTATCTCGCGATGACTTCCTTAACTGGGGGCTTCCTGAAGAATCGCAGGCAAACAACCTGATTATCGACCTATTAGAACTCATTGAAGACCAAATATCCGTCAACAGCCGAATAAATGGCTATTTAGGCGTTCAAGGCTAACGTTGGAAACATTAACTTCCCCAGATATGAGTTTTGGCAAAAGAGCGTCGCGAAGCTCCTCCAGCTTTCTCGACTCAACTTTCACCGAAATCACCTGATCAACCAACGGTTCAAATATAGCTTTTAGCTCTCGCATGCGATTCGCATTAGGCACGAACACTCTCGAATCAGCCAACGCCGATCTTTTGATATGTCCCATTGTTGTCGCTCGGTCTTTTGCCAGAGCGACGAATTTATGCATGTGATACTTAGTCCACAGATAGTAAAACCACGGGTCATATTTATTTGAAGTTACTTTAAATAAATGTTGATTTAGACCCGCATCTCCTCCAGCCCAGAAATCCAGCAACAAGGTCCCTGACCAAGAGAAAATCAAATCACCGTCATGTACATGTACGGATTCGTCGATATCGCTTCGGCAACGTTCCGCGTCGGCGGCGCACCGACCTTGACTGAGCTCTCTAATCTTCAGAACCGGCAAACCAAGGTCGCCGCCTTCGGGCCTGAATTTCTGCATCGCAAGACCGTTTCTGTAATTTGCAGTGTCGAGAAGCGTGGCCTCAATCCAGGACTCGTCGATTGATTCGAGGAATTCCCGCTTGAATAGGGCATCGACCAATTCACCTAAATAGCCATTTACGAATCGCACCACTACGCACCATATCCATCACGCACATGTAACAAAGACCGACAGCAACACGACTCTTTCCGCAAAAGCCGATAATCATCTTCCCGATTTATCAAACTTTCAGCAGAAAGGGCGCCATGGAATCCGTCATCGCTATTGTGCTCACGCAAATGCAACCAATCCTTGCGGCCGAGCAAATTAAAACCCTCGCAGATGTACTCCGATCAGCGCTCCGCCTCAACAGCGCTTCGGCATCGATCCCTCAAGCAAGCCATCTGCTTGAAATGTTCCTGACCGCTAAAGAAGTCGAAGGCTGCTCGCCTAAAACGATCGAATACTATCGAAGCACCCTCACCATGATGAACGACGCAATCATGAAGCCATGCACGCTAATTGAAAGCGACGACCTGCGAAAATACCTCAATGACTACGAGGTAAAACGAGGAGCAAGCAAAGTAACCATAGACAATATAAGGCGCATCATGTCCAGCTTTTTCGCCTGGCTCGAAGACGAGAACTACATCGCCAAGAGCCCCGTACGACGTATCAAGCGCATCAAAACAGCCGTCATCGCCAAAGAAACCTTCTCGGACGAACAATTGGAAACCGTACGCGAATCATGCACCACCACGCGCGATCGTGCCATTGTCGACATGCTCGCTTCAACCGGCATGCGCATAGGAGAACTCACTCGCCTAAATCGATCGGATGTCGACTTTCACGAACGAGAATGCATTGTCACAGGTAAAGGAAATAAACAACGGCCCGTATATTTCGACGCAAGGGCAAAAACCAGCCTCCAAAACTATCTATCAACCAGGGACGACAATAATCCCGCCTTGTTTATAACTCTGAACGGCTCATTAAAAAGGGCTTCTGTCGGGTCAATCGAGGGACGGATGAAAAGGATCGAAAAATCCATTGATGTCGGCCGCGTGCATCCTCATAAGTTCCGCCGCACGCTTGCCACCCACGCAATTGGCAAGGGGATGCCAATTGAACAGGTCCAAAGACTACTCGGCCATGCGAAAATAGAAACAACCATGCACTATGCCATGGTCGATCAGAACAACGTAAAAGCATCGCATAGAAAGTACCTAGAATGAAGCTCAGAGACGTCGTGACGCTAGTGCGCGGCAACACATACAAAAGCTCTCTTATCTCCGAAAACAACGGCCCCGTTCTTCTAGGGCTAGGAAGCATTGAGCGCGACGGAGGATTCAGGCACGGCAGCCTGAAACGATACCCAGGCCCATCCGACCAGAGAATCCTCCTTCACCCAGGCGATTTGTATGTATCACTTAAAGACCTAACCCAATCATGCAATCTCCTGGGAGCAGTGGCGCGCGTCCCTGAGGAAGTAACGGAGGGAAGGCTCACTCAGGATACCGTTAAACTTGAATTCATCAACGGAGCGACAGACTGCGACAAAGCCTATGTCTATTGGAGCCTGAGAAGCCCCCAATATCGTAACTATTGCAAGTCAATGGGAACAGGAACCACCAACGTGTCCCTATCTCGCGATGACTTCCTTAACTGGGGGCTTCCTGAAGAATCGCAGGCAAACAACCTGATTATCGACCTATTAGAACTCATTGAAGACCAAATATCCGTCAACAGCCGAATAAATGGCTATTTAGCTGCTTAGCGTCAATTTGCGAGACATCAATCTCCCCTGACATGAGTTTTGGCAGCAAGCAATTGCGAAGCACAACCAGTTTTGCAGACTCGACATCATTTAACGAAATTTGTTTTAGAGATGCGCTCAGCACAGACAAATCGTCGGGCTCACAAGTGGGCGCGATGTGGAATTCCATCATCTGTTTTTTGTCTCCACGAGGCATTTTTGTTCCTTTCGCCCCGCGCATCACGTGGCCGAAAAAGCTATCTTGCCGCAAACAGGCGTGTATGTAGGGAGCATCGTTAGCGGCGTTTGTCCTCAAGACAAGCACGTCACTCGAGCACGTGCCATCAAATGACGCATACCACACTTTTTTGAAATATGGGCGAATGTTCGAAACCAAAGTATCACCCGCAACAAAACGCGTGACCTTGCCTGTCACAGGCAAGGATGCTGCTAGTTGGCGTCCTTTCTTATCCTGAAGAAGCGATTCGGTCGAAACATAGGTTTCAAGCTTCGCCTCCTCGCAATCAACTCGTTCGGCAACCTGATGGCATATGTCCCCCAGTCGAATACCGCCCTGTTCGCAGTATTTGGCCGCGATAGCTTCGGCCATCTCGGCTAAATAGCCATTTAGGCGGTCTTTCGAGAGTTTGGGTCTGGCGGGGTCTACGCAGCTGTTTCTATGAGAAAAGGCGCACCGGTAACCAGGTGCGCCTTGCTATGGCGATTGGATTGTCGATTTCGGGCTATTCGACCGTCGCATCCACCCAGATGGTGGCGGCGGTGATGCCGCCGGTCTTCTTCGAGATGACAGGCTCGGGCCCCAGGCGGCTGAACACGCCGGTGAAGCGGCCGTTGTACAGGTACAGGCCCGACAGGTTGGTGTAGGGCTGCGCCTCGGCTGCGTAGTCGGCTTCTTCTCCGCGCAGAGGAATGGCCTGCGTGCGGTGCGGGGTGCAGTAGTGCTGCACGATGAACGGTGCGCCCGCCGCGCCGTTCGCGTACTTGTCGATGATCCGCGCCCATTCCTCGTCCGAGAAATCGAGGCCCGCGTACACGTCTTTGCTGCCGTATGCGTCCACGGGCTTGATGATCCAGCCTGTACGTTCGCGCTTCACGGCATCCAGGTCGACTTCGCTGCTATCCAAAAACGCTGTGAACGGCACGGTTGCCTCTACGAACGCATTCTCTTCATCGGTCAGAAGCGCCTTGGTTTCAGGCTTGAACAGCACCTGGAAGATCTGCTTGTCGTGCACCAGGTGGCCGGCGAAGCTGCCGATCAGCGCCACCTTGCGTGCGCGCACGGCTTCGATCAGGGGCTGCGACGCCTCCCAGTTGTCGATGATGTCGTTGGTCACGCTGCGGCGCCAGATCGCATTGATCGGCGCATTGTCGCGGCCGTAGAAGGCCTTGCGACCGATCAGACGGCCGTCTTCGAAGGCCAGGTCGCGCACGTCGTAGGCCGAGCATTCCACGCCACGCTCGGCGAACAGCTTCGCGAAAATCTTGAACTCCTCGGTGATGGCGTTTTCCAAGAAGTCGACGATGGCAATGTGCGGATGCTCCACCTTGAACGCGTAGGTGTCATAGATCGACAGGAATTCGTCCACCCAGCCGGGAAAGAGCGCCGCATCGCACGTGGTCAAATCGTGCTGCGCGGCAAACGCCTGGTAGGCGGCGCAGTCCTGCATGCTCGCCGTGATTTCGCGGTTCTCGTTCATGCCGCTGGAGCCGTCCGCATTGAACTCGCAGAATTTCGCCGTCATGGCGTCTTCGTCCAAGAACATGTCGACGCGGGCGAAAGGCAGCACCGCGTCGTAATCGCGCGGCAGCAAAATGAGGTCGACCAGGCGCTCGTCCATGTCGTAGACATGGCGATACGCGGGGTTGTTCAGATATTCGTTCATCACCTTCACCAGAATGCGGTGGGTGGTTTCCGCGGCATTCTTGAAGTAATCATACGTCGCCTGGTCGAAGAAGCGCGGCACGTACGACGAGTTCACCACGGTGCCGTGATAGATCGCCGTGGAGTTTTCCATATGATGGCGTGCGGTGCGCTTGCCCGCCGTATCGCCGTCAAGCGCATCGATATGCGCCAGATATTCGTCGGTGTAGGTTTTATTGAGGGTCATATCGGGTTCCTCTCTCGGGGAATGGAGTTCGTAAGGCGCATCGCGCTCCGGCCGATTGCAAGCGGTGTGCAATGCGCAGCCAATTGGGGCATGCGCCGCAATCGGCGAGGCGGCTTCCGGCGATATCCTGTAAACTCCGCGTTCGCCGCCGTGCGTTTCCCACGCCGCCTTTGCGAGAAACTTGCCGGCATCGGCATTCAGGCGGAAGCGCCATCTCATTCGAAAGCGGTGCGCCGCAATCACGCTTTCGAGCGGTGCGGACGTACAGCGATTAGCGTTCGAGCGCGTGGCGCAATCGCATTCGCAATCGGGCCGCGCCGGCTGCGAACCACCGCCGAATCGTTACACCGCCGATGGCTCGATGGCGGGCTTTCCCGGACCTTCAGGCAGAAGGTCGCCAAGGTTTGCTTCCACGAGGTCGATCGAGCTCGTGGGGCACGCCGCCACGCACGCGCCGCAGCCGATGCAATAGCGCGCGTCGTAGGCCAGGCTTCCGTCGGCGGGGTTGGCTATGCGCGCGCCCGTCGGGCAGGTTTTCGTGCAGTCCAGGCATTCGACGCACGAGGCGTGGTTCGTGGCGCTCACCGTCACGTCGATGCCGGCGGCCGCTTCGGGCTTGGCGACGATCGTTTCCAACAGCATGCGGCGGCGCGGCTGCATGGTGCGCTTGCTGCGGCCGTTTTCGGCGAACTCGTTGATCACGTCGCCTTCGGTCAGGTTCAGCATATCCTGCATGCGCTTGCGCTCTTTTTTGCGGTACACGTCTTTGAGCGTGTCCGAATTCTTCAGGCGGCGCTTGCCCGAGATGATGTCGATTGCGTCGTTTTTCGCGCTGTCGAACGCCTCGCGGCGGCCGAACTCGTCGCGCGCGATCGAGGCGGCGTTTTCTTCCAACTCGGGGATTTCGCGGTCGAAGCGCACGCCGCCGCCGCTCCACGTTTCGGCCATTTCGACCGCGCGGGTAAACAGCAGCTCGCCGCGGCCGGCCGCGCGTGGGCAGTCTTCGCAGTACTTCAGGTCGCAGGCGATGCACAGGGGCGCGTTTTGCGCCAGCAGCAGCGCCCACAGCTCGGGCGGCATGCACGCCAGGCACGGCAGCACCGTGACGTTTTTAGCCGGCGTGAATCCGGGAAAAACGTTTTCTTTGCAGGTCAGATACACGATTTCGCCGCGCATGGCCACGCGTCGCAGATGCTCGTACAGACGCAGGGTCGTGGTGGTCGACGACGTGAACGCGTCGCAGACGCCCATGCACACGCCGCACTGCGTGCAGGCCTGCTTATCGATGACGGGAAGCCCCGTTTCGCCATCGAAAGAGATGGCGGAGGCGGGGCAGGCTATGCGGCAACGCTCGCAGGAGGCTCCGTGCGGGCGCACGCAATGCGTATCGACGGTGATCATCTTCATGGGGCGGTTCCTATCGGATGCTTGTCGGGTTGCAGGCGTCGGGCTTCGGGGAAGCGAAGGCGCCTGCGGGATACGAAAACGCCCCGCCGCAGACCGAGCCGCGGCGGGGCGGGCGATGGTTCGCCTTTAGGCGGAGAACACCTCGGCCAGGACGGAGTCGATGCGGGCGATCACGTCGGCGCGGTCCAGAAGCTCGATGCTTTCGAACAGCGGCGGCGAAACCATGTTGCCGCACACGGCCACGCGCAGGGGCTGGAACATGTTCTTCGGCTTGATGTCCATGGGCTCGCACAGCGCACGGCAGGCTTCCTGCAGCGTGTCGCATTCCCAGGCGCGGCTCTCGTCGGCCAGGATGTCGCGGCATGCGCGCAGGGCCTCGTCGGCGCGGGCGCCTTCCTTTTTCAGCACCTTGCTCACGCTCTTCTCATCGAGCGTGACGTTCGCGCCCCAGAACATATAGGGCAGCTTCTCGGCGGCATCGGTCAGATGCGTCTCGCGCTCGGCCAAAAGCGGGTAGAGCTTGGCGTACCATTCGGGGCGCGCGTCGATATCCTCGGCGGTGGCACCCGCTTCAATCAGCCACGGACGGGACGCTTCCACCCACGCCTGCGCATCCATGGCCTTGATGTACTGGCCGTTCATCCAATCGAGCTTGGTCTCGTCGAACACGGCGTCTTTCTTGGTGATGCGGTCCAGGCCGAACTTCTCGCACAGCGTGGCGCGGTCGATGATGGTGGTTTCGCCGTCGAGGCTCCAGCCCAGAAGCGCCAGGAAGTTCACCATGGTGTCGGGCAGATATCCGCGCTCGGCGTACTCTTCCACGCTCGTGGCGCCGTGGCGTTTGGAGAGCTTCTTGCCGTCGCCGCCCAGAATCATGGACAGATGCGCGAAGGTGGGCGCCTCAAGACCGAGCGCCTCGTAGATCAGAATCTGACGCGGAGTGTTGGACAGATGGTCGTCGCCGCGCACCACATGCGTGATTTTCATGTTGGCGTCGTCGCACACCACGGCGAAGTTGTAGGTGGGCGTGCCGTCGGTGCGCACCAGAATCATGTCGTCCATGACTTCGGCGGGAAAGCTCATGTGGCCGTATACCGCGTCGTCGAACTCAATCGGCCCGTGGTTCTCGGGAACCTTCAGGCGCCACACGTGCGGCTCGCCCGCGTCGATGCGCGCCTGGGCTTCTTCTGCGGAGAGGTTGCGGCAGGTGCGGTCGTAGCCGGCATAGCCGCCTTCGCTTTTTTCGGCAGCCTCGCGTTTGGCGTCGAGCTCTTCTTTGGTGCAGAAGCACGGATACACGGCACCGCGTTCTTTAAGCGTTTCAAGTGCGGCGGTATAGGTGTCGAAGCGCTCGGTCTGCTTGTACGGACCGAAATCGCCGCCCACCTCGGGGCCTTCGTCCCAATCGAGGCCGAGCCAGCGCATGGCGCGCAAGATGATCTGGGTGTTCTCCTCGGTGGAACGCTCGGGGTCGGTGTCTTCGATGCGCA
>JAUNDR010000007.1 GCA_030525985.1 Slackia sp.
AGCAGCGTCACCCTCGCCTTCGGCGGCACCCTCCTCGGCAGAACCTTCGCCGGGAACGCCGGGAGCAGCCATCTCAGAGGAAGCGCTCGGGGTAACGCCCGTCGTGTCCACATTGTAGGTCGCATCGGCGGGCATATCGTTGATCACGATGTCGGCGCCCTCTTTGTACTCCTTGTACCAGTCGCTATACGCCTGGTTCCTGCTGGAGGTTTCGACCGACTTCTTGATGTTGTCGGCGAATTCCGTCGGAATCTGATCCATCGCGGTCACCTCTTCAGGAGCGGTGAACACGTCGGTGCATTTGATGATGTGAATGCCGTACGTCGTCGTCACAAGACCGCTGACTTCGTCTTTCTCAAGGTCATTGAGGGCGGTCTGATACTCCTCGACAAAAGAGGTCAGCTTATCCCAACCCACATTGCCGCCGTCGACCTTGGAGCCCTCGTCGGTAGAGTATTGCGAGGCCGCCTCGGCGAAATCGAGCTCGCCGGCATTGATTTTTTCGAGAACTTCCTGGGCCGTCGCCTGATCATCGGAGGCGAACAGGATATGGCTGGATTTCTTGGCGCCGTCGTAAGCCGATGCGTACATCTGGGCATACTGCAGCAGCTCCTCTTCAGCGGGCTCGCTCGGGGCTGCGACCTTGTCTTTCAAGCCGGCTTCGGTGAGATTCAGCCTGATCATATCGCGGTACTCGTCTTCAGTGACGCCAACCGACTGGAGGGCCTTGTCCCATTCCTCATCGGACTGGTAATAGCCGCGCATGGTGGAAATCTGCTCGTCGACCTGGGCATCGTCGACCTTCACGCCGTTTTCCTCGGCCGCCTGGCGAATGAGCTCCTGGCTTACGTAGTAATCGATGACCTGTTCGCGAACGGTCTTCGCATCAAGACCGTTGTCGACCATCCACTGCGCCCACGCGGAATCTTCGGTCAGGGCGTTGGAGGAGCGGAAATCGTCGATGTAGGCAACGATGGCCTTCTCGCCGATTTCGGTTCCATTGACGGTAGCGGCGACACCGCCCGACACGTCGCTGATGTCGATGCCCGAAGAATCGGAGTTCGATTCGGTCGAGCACGCCGCAAGACCGAGACCGCACGTGATCGCCAAAGCGGCGGCAAGAGCGCCCCTTAACAAGCCGGAAGTCTTCATGAGTCACACCTCTCGAAACAGAAATAACGAGGATCTTTTCCTCGGTGTCAGCGTCCGTATTGTGCCACACACCCCATAAGCCGATAAGGTGTCCACAATACACCCATAACGGCGCGCCTTTTCGGCTCATGCGCCCAAAGCGACGGGCGGGCGCCCTGACCGGCCGAGATGGGAAAACCCGTGAAACGGCCGCCGCCCGTCGAGCAAGAGTACGGCAACCCCGCCGACGCCGCAGACGACGAAGGCGGGCCGCTTGCGCGCGCCCGCCTTCGAATAAGCACCCTGGACCGGGTTTATTTCTTGTTGGCCTTACGACGATCGACTGCCGAAAGCAGACGTTTGCGCAGGCGGATGCTCTGAGGGGTCACCTCGACGAGCTCGTCGTCCTCGATGTACTCGAGGGCCTCCTCCAGCGTGAAGGTGATGGGCGGCGTGAGCTGGATCGCCTTGTCCGCGCTCGAGGAACGCTGGTTGCCGAGCGATTTCGCCTTCTCGACGTTGACGACCATATCGCCTTCTTTGGCGCTTTCGCCCACGATCATACCCTCGTAGCATTCATCGCCAGGACTGACGAACAGGCGGCCGCGCTCCTGCAGGGTGTCGAGAGCGTACGCAACGGCCTTGCCGGTGCTCATGGCGATCATGCCGCCATTCTTGCGACCCGCCATCTCGCCGGAATACGGACCGTACTCGCGGAAGTGGTGGAACAGGATGCCTTCTCCGTGGCTTACGTTAAGCACGCGGGTCTTCAGACCCATGGTGCCGCGGGAGGGGATGCGGAAGGTGAGGTGCGTCATGGTCTCGTCGGTCACCATGTCCTCCATGATGCCGCCCGCCGTGCCCAAAACCTCGATCACCTTGCCGGCGTAATCGTTGGGAACGTCGACCGTGGCCTCCTCGATCGGCTCGAGCTTGTTGCCATGCTCGTCGGTCTTGTACACGACCTGGGGACGACCGACCTGGAACTCGAAGCCCTCGCGACGCATCGTCTCCATGAGGACGGACAGATGCAAAACGCCGCGACCCGCCACGCGCACGCCGGAGTGGTCCTCGGTCTCCTCGATGCGCATGGAGATGTTGCTCTCCTTCTCGCGCATCAGGCGCTCTTTGAGCTGGCGCGCACCGACGATATCACCTTCGCGGCCGACGATCGGGCTGGTGGAAGCCTCGAACACGACGGCCATCGTGGGCTCTTCGACGGCGATGGGGGCAAGTTCGACCGGATTCTCGCGGTCGGTGATGATGTCTCCGATGTCGGCATCCTCGATGCCGATGACCGCGATGATGTCGCCCGCCTGAGCCTCGGTGACCTCGGCTTTTCCAAGGTTCTCGAAGGTGTACACCTTGCGGACCTGGGCGTTGTATTCGCTGCCGTCGGCCTTCTTCACCAAGACGAGCTCTTTTTCGTGCATGACGCCGCTATGCAGACGGCCGATGCCGATGCGGCCCTCGTAGCTGCTGTGATCGATCGTGCAAACCTGCAAGGCGACGGGCGCATCCACTTCCACCTCGGGAGCAGGAATCTCTTTCAGGATGGTGTCGAGCAGGGGAATCATGTCCATGTTGCCGTCTTCCGGCTCGAAACGGGCATAGCCGTTCACAGCGGAAGCGTACACGACGGGGAAATCGAGCTGCTCGTCGGTGGCGCCGAGCTCGACCATCAGGTCGAACACCTTGTCGACCGCAGCATGCGGATCGGCATTGGGGCGGTCGATCTTGTTCACAACCACCACGATGCGCAGGCCGAGCTCGAGCGCATGGGACAAAACGAAACGGGTCTGCGGCTTCGGGCCCTCATAGGCGTCCACGATCAGAAGCGCACCATCGGCCATATTCAGCACGCGCTCCACCTCGCCGCCGAAATCGGCGTGACCCGGGGTGTCGATGACGTTGATCTTGGTGTCTTTGTACTGAATGGAGATGTTCTTCGACAAAATGGTAATGCCGCGCTCACGCTCCTGGTCGTTGCTGTCGAGCACGCGCTCTTCGACCTGCTGGTTGCTGCGGAACACGTTGGCGGCTCCGAGCAGGCGGTCGACCATCGTCGTCTTGCCGTGGTCGACGTGTGCGATGATGGCCACGTTGCGAATCTGTTCTTGCTTCATCGGTCTTCTTCCCAATCTTCTTCCAGTTGGCGTTTCTGCATATCTATTTCTTTAAGGTGATCGTTGATGGTGGAGATATTCTGGCATGCCGAAATCAACGAGACGATGCCCCAGATGATCAACGTGCCGGCAATGCCTGCGATCCAAATAATACGGCGGCCGACAATGGCGCCGATAATTCCGGCGGCCATCATGACGAGGGCATTGCGCCGTTCGTCGTAAACGGCGTCGCGCTGCGCCATCAGTTGCGTGCGCGCGGCGGCGAGGCCTGCGAGCTGAGCCTCCGCATACGACACCGAGCGCGAACGGGCTTCTTGCGAGCCGTTCGGCGCTTTGGCCCCTCGACCCGTCCGCAAGAAATCGTAAGCATCCTGCAAGCGCTTGAACTGCTCGGTCGCACGCTCTTGAAGCTTTTTGTTTCCCGCAAAACGGTCGGGATGAAGAATCTGCACGCATTCCTTGTAGGCGGTTTTGATGTCCTGCGCCGTAGCATCGTCATCGAGGCCGAGAATATTAAGCGCTTCGATACGATTCACGCCGCTCCTTTCGTCCGCATACCTTCCCGCCGTCGTTTTCAACGGCGTGCCATTATAGCATCGCCCGAGATAACGCAATGAATTCCCAGGAAAAGCCCGGAGAGGCGGCAAGGGGGGGAGCGAAGCGCGAAAGAGGAAAGACGCGCAGCCCCAAGGCGATGCGGCAAGGTGCGATCGGGGAACCATCGGCGAAGAGGAAAAAAGCGTGGAAAAGAAAATCGCAGGCCCGAAACGAACCTGCGATGTCATTCATGGTGGAGCTTAGGGGGATCGAACCCCTGACCTCAGGCTTGCAAAGCCCGCGCTCTCCCAGCTGAGCTAAAGCCCCATAAAGGGATGCACTTACAATAAACGCTCCACCGGCTCGTGGCTCACGGTGGAGCGTCTATTCGTTGCGGATGGTGGGCCTGACAAGACTCGAACTTGTGACCTCACGCTTATCAGGCGTGCGCTCTAACCACCTGAGCTACAGGCCCGCAAGAAAAGTGCTCCGCTATAATACGACAGGTCTAGCAATTTATGCAAGAACTATTTTGAAAAAAATTCCGATTTTTAAAGAAAAGCATTCCCATCTGGGAAAACGCCAAAAAAGAAACGAGGACCCAGGAGTCCTCGCTTCTTTGGCGATACTGCGCACGATGCATGCGGAGCAGAATCCTAGTCGGTTTCGGCGCCTTCCAGCTCGTCGTCGTCCTCATCGGCGGAGGCGATCAGCGACGTCTGATTCGGGTCCACCGCCGATGCGTCGGCAGCCTTCTTCGCGCGCTTCTTGGAGGAATCGGCGGCAACGGCCACGGCAGTCACGCGGTCGGTGTCGGCGACGTTCATCACGCGCACGCCCTGGGTGGAGCGGCCCAGCTGGCTCACGTCCTCGACGGGGGTGCGGATAACGACGCCCTCCTCGGAAATGATCATCAGCTCGCCTTCCGGCTTGACCACCTTCATCGCCGTCAGAAGACCCTTTTTCGCCGTCATGCTGATGGTGAAGACGCCTTGGCCGCCACGATGGTGCTCGGGATACTCCGATACGGGGGTGCGCTTGCCGTAGCCCTTCTCGGTAATGACGAACAGCTCGGTATCGGGACGGGCGATTTCCATGCCCAGCACCTTCACGCCCGCAGGTACCGTCATGCCGCGCACGCCCATGGTGTCGCGACCCATCGCGCGCGCTTCGGATTCATCCCACATGATGGCCTTGCCGGCGCTCGAAACCATCATGACCTTCTCGTCCTGCTTCACGCGGCGCACAGCGATCAGGCTATCGCCGTCTTTCAAGTTGATGGCGATCAGGCCGTCGCGGCGCGTGCGGTCGTACAGGCTCATGGAAGTCTTCTTCACCATGCCCTGCTCGGTGCCGAACATGAGGAACTCGTCTTCGGGGAAGTCCTTCGTGGCGATGATCGCCGAAATGGTCTCGCCCTTGGCGAGCGGCAGCAGATTCACGATGGCCGTGCCGCGTGCATGGCGGCTTGCCTCGGGAAGCTCGTAAACCTTCAGGCGATACACCTTGCCGGCGGTGGAGAAGAACAGCATGTAGCTGTGGGTCGACGCCACGAACAGATGCTCGACGAAGTCGTTGTCTTTCAGATTCACGCCCTGCATACCCTTGCCGCCGCGCTTCTGCTGGCGATAGGTGGCAACGGGCAAACGCTTGACGTAGCCCGCCTTGGTCACCGTGACCACCATGTCCTCTTCGGCGATCAGGTCTTCCACGTCGAGGTCTTTCGCCTCGGCGGCGAGGCGCGTGCGGCGAGGCGTATTGAACTTGCCGCGAATCTCCTGCAGCTCCTCTTTGATGACCTGACGCATGAGCGTCTCGTCGGAGAGGATCTGCTTGTAGTAAGCGATTTTCTCGCGCAGCTCGTTCAACTCGTCCTCGAGTTTATGGCGCTCCAAGCCGGTCAGGCGGCGCAGACGCATCTCGAGGATGGCGGCGGTTTGCGCCTCGGAAAGGCCGAAGCGCTCCATCAGCTTGGCGGATGCCTCCTTGTCGGTCTGCGACCCGCGGATGATGGCGATGACCTCGTCGATGTTGTCGAGAGCGACGAGCAAGCCTTCCAGGATATGGGCGCGCTCTTCGGCCTTGCGCAGGTCGTAGCGCGTGCGGCGCATGATGACGTCTTCCTGGTGCTTGATGTAGTGATGCAGCATTTCCTTGAGCGACAGGGTATGCGGCACGCCGTCGACGAGGGCGAGCATGTTCACGCCCCAACCGACCTGAAGCTGCGTATGCTTGTAAAGCTTGTTGAGCACGACCTGGGGAATGGCGTTCTGCTTCAGGTCGATGATGATATCCACCGGGCTGTTGCGGTCGGCGCCGTCATGCACGTTGGAAACCTCGGGAAGCTTCTTCTCGCGAATGAGGTCGCCGAGCTTCGTCATCAGATTGGTACGGTTGACCTGGTAGGGAATCTCCGTGATGACGATGGAGCTTTTGCCGTTCTTGCCTTCCACGATCTTATGCTTGGCGCGGATGGTCAGGCTGCCGCGGCCCGTTTCGTATGCGTCGATGATGCCCTTGCGGCCCATGATGATGCCGCCTGTCGGGAAGTCGGGGCCGGGAAGAACCGTCATCAGTTCCTCGGTCGTGACATCGGGATTGTCGAGCATCATGCAGGCGGCGTCGATCGTCTCGCCCAGGTTATGGGGCGGGATATTCGTCGCCATGCCGACGGCGATGCCGTTGCTGCCGTTGACCAGCAGGTTCGGGAAGCGAGCAGGAAGAACCTCGGGCTCCTGCAGGCTCTCGTCGTAATTGGGGCGCCAGTCCACGGTTTCCTTCTCAAGGTCGCGCAGGAGTTCCATGGCGGGCTTGGCAAGACGCGCCTCGGTGTAACGCATAGCGGCGGCGCTGTCGCCGTCGATGCTGCCGAAGTTGCCGTGGCCGTCCACCAAAGGAACGCGCATGGAGAAGTCCTGGGCAAGACGCACCATGGTGTCATACACCGCGGAATCGCCATGAGGATGGTATTTGCCGATCACGTCGCCGACGGTACGCGCAGACTTGCTGTGCGGACGATTGGGCGTGATGCCGCTGTCGTACATCGCGTACAGAATGCGGCGATGCACGGGCTTGAGTCCGTCGCGCACGTCGGGCAGAGCGCGCGACATGATGACGCTCATCGAATACTCGAGGAACGAAGTGCGCATCTCATTACCGAGCTCGGCGGCTTTGATGCCGGCGGCGCCGGAATCGATATCGTCGAAATTCTTTTCAGCCACGATTCTTCCTCCAAAGTAGAAGTCGTAGGTTCGTTAATCAAACAACGCGAAACACGAAGCGTTTCACGTGAAACAAGGGGGGTCGCAAGGCGGCATCCGATCCGGAAGGGAAGGGCTCCCGATTCGGGGCAACGACCTCGAGCCGCCGATTCCCGCCAGGTCGAAAGCGATGCGCACCAGCGGTGCGCGAGCCGTAGAGCCTTCCAGGCCGCCGCGGCCAGACGACCGCAACGGCGAAATCTCAACTCCCAGGTCGCCGTTTCGTCCCCCCCAGGTCGCCGCAATGCAGCGAAAAGCCACCCGGTGCCCCGAATCGGCCCGACTGGCGCAGGAAGCGCACTGCGGTGCGTGACCGGAGCACGGAGGGTCGAGGCGGGGCGCCCGGCGGCTTTGCAGCGTCGACCCCGTTGCGACGGCCGGAAGACCGTCGCAACCTAAATATCCAGGAATCGCACGTCGCGGGCGTGCTTCTGGATGAACTCCTTGCGCGGCTCGACCTGATCGCCCATCAACTCGGACACGGCCAATTCGGCAGCGGCGGCATCTTCGATGCTCACCTGCAGAAGCGTACGCGTCTCGGGCTCCATGGTGGTCTCCCACAGCTGCTCGGGATCCATCTCGCCGAGACCTTTGTAGCGCTGCATGTCGTATTTCTCGGCATCGGCGCCCAGCTCCTCCATGAGCTGGTCTTTTGCCTCGTCGTTGAAGAGATACTTCAGAATCTTTCCCGATTTCGAATTCTTCTTCTTCAGACCGTACAGCGGCGGCTGAGCGATGTAGATGTAGCCGCGATTGATCAAGTCGGGCATGTAACGATAGAAGAACGTCAGCAGCAGGCAGCGGATGTGCGCGCCGTCGACGTCGGCATCGGTCATGATGATGATGCGGTGGTAACGCGCCGCATCGCCGTTGTAATCGTCGCCGATATTCGTTCCGATCGCCGTGATCAGGCTCGAGATGGTTTCACTCGACAAAGCGCGGTTGAGGCCCGCGCGCTCGACATTGAGGATCTTGCCGCGCAAGGGCAGAATCGCCTGGTATTTGCGGTCGCGCGCCTGCTTGGCGGAACCGCCTGCCGAGTCGCCCTCGACGATGAAGATTTCGGAAAGCGAGGGATCTTTGCTCGAGCAGTCGGCCAGCTTGCCCGGCATGCTGAAGCTGTCGAGCACGCCCTTGCGGCGCGTCATCTCGCGGGCCTTGCGAGCCGCTTCACGCGCCTTAAGCGCCTGGGTGGCCTTGCCGATGATGCGCTTCGCGGGGGCGGGGTTCTCCTCGAGGAACTCCGCGAGGCCCTTGGTCACCGCGCCCTGCACCAAACCACGGATCTCGGTGTTGCCGAGCTTCGTCTTGGTCTGGCCCTCGAACTGCGGATCATGGAGCTTCACGCTCACCACGGCGGCAAGACCCTCGCGCGTGTCGTCGCCGGAAAGGTTGTTGTCCTTCTCCTTGAGGATGCCATGCGAACGAGCGTAATCGTTGATGGTACGCGTGATCGCGTTCTTGAAGCCGTCGAGATGCGTGCCGCCCTCGTGGGTATTGATGTTGTTGGCGAACGCCAGAACGCCGCTCGAGGAGTAGCTGCTCGACCACTGCATGGCAACCTCGACGGTGCCGTCGTCGCTTTCCGCCTCGAAATAAATCGGCTTATTCAGCGTCTCCTTGCCTTCGTTGAGGTATTTCACGAAGTCGACGATGCCGCCTGCGTACTGGAACGACTCGCTTTTCGGCTTGCCGTCCTCGCCGATCGCACGCTCGTCGGTCAGCTCGATATGAAGACCCTTGTTCAAAAACGCCATCTCGCGGAAGCGCGTGGCGAGCGTGTCGTAGTCGTACACGAGCGTTTCGGTGAACACCTCGGGGTCGGGCCAGAACGTGGTCTTGGTGCCCGTGCCTTCGGCATCGCCGATACGATGCAGCTTCTCCACCGTCTTTCCGCGCTCGAAAGCAATGGCATACACGCCGCCGTCGCGCTTGACCTCGACCTCGAGACGGGTCGAAAGGGCGTTCACGCACGAAACGCCGACGCCGTGCAGGCCGCCGGAAACCTTATACCCCTCGCCGCCGAATTTGCCGCCGGCATGCAGGATGGTCAAAACCACCTCTACCGTGGGGATTTTCTCTTTCGGATGCTTGTCGATGGGGATGCCGCGGCCGTTGTCGATGACCGTGATGGAATTATCCTCATGAATGGCCACGTCGATTTTGGTGCAAAAACCGGCAAGAGCCTCGTCGACCGAGTTGTCGACGACCTCGTAGACCAGGTGATGCAAACCGCGCGGACCCGTTGAACCGATGTACATGCCCGGGCGCTTGCGGACCGCTTCGAGGCCCTCGAGCACCTGGATGTCCGAGCCGTCATAATGGCCGGGATTCTTCTGCGCCACGTGCTACTCCTTTTCAAGTTCGTTGAACGGGCAAAACGCCGCCGGATGGAGCGATACGGGAACACGGGCGGGCACGCTGAGGCGCACGCGGATTCCGGTAATCGCGCACCGCGATGGAACGCGCCTCCTTCGAGAACCGTTCTGCGCGGCCGCGTCATATCGTTTGGATAGGGATGAAATGACTTTCCGACAACCTGTTCATTTTACCACAAAAGGGCGTTTCATACGCCCTTTCAGCACCGCCATAGAGTAGTTTCACATCCCCTATAAGGCTTGGTTTTCGTATTTTTCATCTTCAGACTCGGATTTCCATTCCAAATCGGAAATCATCGCCTTCAGCAGCGCAGCGCGCAACCGCTCGTCTTCGATGGCGCGGCATTGGAGCTCGAGTTCCGCGCGTTTTTCCGGCGGCAATTCGACGCGGCGGCGCTTCTCCCGAAGAGAGGCTCCCGGCTCGCAGCGGAACGGGTAGTTCTTCTTGTACTTTCCCCGCGACACGAGAATGCGGAAATCGTCGATCTGTTCGTTATGGCGCTCGAGCAGCTTGAGCTTGATCAACTCGCGGCGCGCGTTCAGCTCGGCGGCGAAAAGGCTGTCGTCCACATAAACGATCAGCACCCTTTCTTCGCGCTCGTTCACGATATAGACGGCATTGGTGTGGTCGAGGAATATTCCGTCGACCACATCGCGCCACATCTGCTTCACCTTATTGGCCCGAGCGGCCTTCGCGGCAAGCTCGCTCGAGGCCGCCGACGCGCGCAGCGTTTTCTGCAACGCCGACGAAAACGACTTCATCGAGCCCATACGCCGCCTCCCTCCAATTCAAGCAACCGCGCCCTTTCAAGCAGCGCGCCGTCGAAGCACGACGTATCCGTAGCGGTGATGAACGTCTGCATGTCGTTTTCCAAAAGGCCCATCAGGGCATGGCGGCGGCGCACGTCGAGCTCGCTCATCACGTCGTCGAGCAGAAGAACGGGCGCCACACCGAGCATCTCCCGCACGATCTCCACCTCGGCTATCTTCCAGGAAAGCACGAGCGAGCGCTGCTGGCCCTGCGAAGCGAACGTCGTCGCATTGCGCCCGTCGATGAAGAACTCGACGCGATCGCGATGGGGTCCGACGACCGACCGGCGGCGGGCGCGTTCTTCGGCGGCGCGAGACGAAAACGCCTCCGCAAGCGCCGATTGGGCCTCTTCTTTCGAATACGAAAAGACTCGAGGCGCCGTCTGCGCGGCCTCGCGCGCTTCGTCGCTTTCCCATGAGGGGATATACGAAACGTCGATCCGCTCCCCATCGGCGAGCGCGGCATACGCCCGCGCCATTCGCGAGGAAAGATTCGCCACGAGCGCGGCGCGATAAAGATACAGCTGTGCCGCCGAAGGAACCAGCATATCGTTCACGCTTTCGATAAGCAGGGGAGCGGCATCGTCTTTCAAGAGGGCGTTTTTATGCTTCACCAGCCGCTCGAAATCGCGCCTTATGATCCGGTGGCTGCGCGAAAGCTGGCATCCCAGCAAATCGAGCGCGGCACGACGGTGGGATTGGGCGCCCTTCGCCAAAACGAGGTCGTCGGGCGAAAAAGCGACGGACGGCAGCAATCCCTGAAGGTCGTGCACCGCTTTTTTCTTCCCATTGAGGGAATACGCCCTGCTTTTAAGCCCGATATCGGCACGCACGGTCAGATCGCGCGTCGACGAAACCATATGGGCGACGATGCTCGCAGACGGGCAACCCCACCGGATGAGCTCGCTTGCAGGCGCGTTGCGAAACGACCCGAATGCGGTAACGAGCTGCATGCCTTCGACTACGTTGGTCTTTCCGACCGCGTTCGGCCCGATGAGTACGGTCAACCCATCGAGCCGATCGACGGAAAACGATTCATAGCTGCGAAAATTCCGGAATTGTATGCCTTCGAGACGAAGCACCGCGAACGCCCGCCCTAGGCGATGCGCACCGGCATGACGAGATAGAGGAACTTCTCCCCATCGTCGGATTTGAAGATGCCGGGCTTCAGGGACGATTGCGTTTCAAGGAATACCTTGCGGGTGGAAATGGATGCCAGTCCGTCCAAAACGTATTGATGGTTGAAAGCGATCTGGGTGCTTTCTCCCGACACGTCGCAAGGAAGCACAACCTCGGCCGATCCCACTTCTTGCGAATTCGTATTGATGATGGCGTTGCCGGCAGCCTCGTTGATGTCGAATTTGACCGGAGAGGACAGGTTCGATATCAGGCTGACGCGCTTGACCGACGTGATCAGATCCTGCGTGTCGAAGCAGGTCCTGGTTGCATACGTTGCAGGGATGAGCTGCTTGTAGTTAGGGAAATTGCCCTCGATGCGTCGATTGATGAACACCATGTTCTGGTAGGTGAACACGACCTGGTTCTGGGAAAGGCCGATTTCAATCGTCTCTTCGATTTTGGGAAGGGAGGCGACCTCCTGAAGAAAGCTGCCGGAAACGATGGCCTCGAAATCCTGCTGAATTCCTTCGAGTTCGATTTCCGAGACGGCGAGGCGATAGGAGTCGGTGGCCACCATCTTCAAGGTGGTTCCAAGCGCGGAGATAAGCACGCCGGTCAAGACGGCATGGCTCTGGTCCTTCGACACCACCTTCGCAACGCGTTTGACCATGGAGGAGAACACGTCGAAGGGAATGACGATACGACTCATGACGTCAACGGAAGGAAACGCCGGGAAATCCTCGGCATCGAGGGTTTTCAAAACGAAGGAAGAGCGATCGCAGGAAACCGAAACGGTTCCTTCGCTGGTCTCGAAGCTTACTGCTGCATCGGGAAGCTGCTTGACGATGTCGAGAAGAAGCTTCTCCGGAACAACGATGGCGCCGTCTTCCTCAACGAGGGCGGCGACATCGTAGCGGATAGAGCGCTCCAGGTCGGTCGTCTTCATGACAAGGCTTCCGCCTTCGGCTTTGATATAGACGCCCGAAAGCACCGGAAGGGTCGATCGAGAGGACGCTCCCTTGGAGACGATGGTCAAGGCGTTGAGCAGTTCGCTCTTGTTGATGTTGAATTTCATGCCGGCATCCCTTCTTCCTAGAAAGGTAGAGTATTTAGAATAGTAGTAATAATAAGGACGGTGGAAATGAAGAAAACAACGCGTTTCGCCAAGTCAGTTCCTGATTTTTACGGCTGAATACCTGTTACCGGGATCCCACCGATCTCCACAGGATTTTTCGGCGCGTTTTGTCTTTCCACCTTCTTCCCCTCGTTTTACCCTAGTTTTCCCTAATGTTTTTGTTGATTAGCTCAATCTCTTCCTGCAGCTCGCGGCTCTTGGTGAGCTTTTCTTCCACCTGGCCGACCGAGTACATGACCGAGGAGTGGTCGCGGTCGAATCGTTTGCCGATGTCGTTATAGGGGATATCGAGCAGCTGGCGGCAGAGATACATTGCCACCTGGCGTGCGTAGGCGATATTGCGCGACCTTTTCTTTCCTACCAGATCCGCGTGGCTGATCTTGTAATAGCGTTCCACCTCTTTTTGGATCGTCGCCACATCGAGACGCTTCGTGGCGCCGGACAAGAAGTGGTTTTCGAGCAGAACGCGTACATCGGGAAGGGAGATGTCGGGGTTGTTGAAGTAGGTCATCTGCGATATGACCTTGGTGACCGCGCTTTTCAGCTCGCGCACGTTCGAGCTCGAAACCTCCGCTATATACATTTGTATGTCTTCCGGCACATAGAAGTCGTACGCGTTTTCGGACGACCGGTATTCCTCGATGAAACCCTTGATGATGCCGAGTTTGGTCTCCACCTCGGGAGGCTGGATGTCGCACGTTCCGCCGGAGTTGAAGCGGCTCGTGTAACGCTCGTCGATGTCGATCGTCTTGGGCGCGCGGTCTGCCGCCAAAACGACCTGCTTTCCCATGTCGGTCAGCTTGTTGAAGAGCTGGAACACGATATCGACCGTCGCCGACTTTCCTTGGAACTTCTGCACGTCGTCGATGAGCAGGACGTCGGCATCGAGGTAGCGGTTCTGGAAATTCAGGTAGCTGTCCTTGTTCTTATCATGGGCCACCACGGCGGCGGTGTAGTCGGAAAGGAACTCCGAAGAGTCGATATAGACGATTCTCATCTGCGGATTCGTTGCGATGATGTAGTTTTGGATCGCTCGGAGCAGATGGGTTTTTCCCAGACCGCTTCGTCCGTAGATGAACAGCGGGTTGAGATTCTTCTTGCCGGGCTCTTCCGCCACGGCGACCGCCATCGAGTAGGCGAGTCGGTTGGAATTGCCTACGACGAACGTCTCGAAGGTGAAAGACGACGCAAGCAGAGCGGCATCGTTGTTCACCGCATGCGTGCGGTTCTTGATGCTATCGCGCGGCGAGAAGGAAACCTGCTCGACGAATTCGGTTTCTTCACCTGCGGTGGTGGGGAATATGAACTTTTCTCCGGGTTCCGCGCTTGCGGGCGCCTCTTCGATTCCGTGTTGAGGCGCATCGACGTTCACGACGGGAATCGGCTGCGTGGTTTCGCTGCGCTGCGGTCTGCCGAGCGACGCGCCCTGGACTCCGACGGTTTCCTGCTGCATCCCGGTCACAGCGGCTCCGAACGGCTGTGCGGGGATGGGCTCGGGTGCCATGGGGGCGGGAGAGGGAACCGAGGGGACCATCGGGGCTGCCGCCATGGGGGCTGCGCTTACGGCGGCGGGCATGGCGCCTGTGGGATCGACCTCGATTTCAACGAGGTAGTCGATGCCAAACAGGTCTTTGAGCGCCTGCTTGATGGTTCCCATGAATCGACGTTCTACCTGGTCTTTTATGAATGCGGTGTCGGCTGTCACGATAAGGAATCCGTCGGATATGGCCTGGGGTTGCAGGCGGCTGAAAAACGCGTCGACCTGAACCGGGCTGACGGAATCGTACCCTTTTATCTGCGAGCAGACGAGCTGCCATGTTTCATAAAGATTGCTGGAATCCACCATCGTGTCCGACCTTTTCTTCGCGGCCTCTGTTTTGAAAGGGGCCGATGTCCACATCGTGCGCGGGTGCGCTTTCTCGCGAATTCCGAATCGGGTGCCCGGGTCGCGCAAGCGCCCGGAACGCCGGGCAGGGGCGGCTCTTCGCGTGCTCGCATGGAGCAGACGCCGATGGTTTCTCGAAAATCCGATGTGTTCGCTTTTAATTTGCGTGCCATCGGAAAAACAAAACATACATTTTCCGAGTGGATGCCTCATTTTATGGGTTGTGGAAAAGTTTTCCAAGACCGTTTTCAACCTTCGGTGGAATAGAAGGAATTCTCCTCAAAACAACGCTTCGTTTTGCACTTTTTATCCAGAAATTGTTGAAAGCTGTGGAATAAAGAAGAAAAAGAAATCTTCCGGGGGAAAAATGACTTGAAAAGAGAGGAAAGCATTTATGCGATTGTGGATAATGCAATGAAAAACAGATAGTTATTCAGAACTCAAGCAATCAATCCCCCGGATCTTCAACCATATTTTCATTAAAAATGTTAAAAGTCATCAATCCAGTTCAAATATTGAAAATAGCGTCATTATTCCGACGGTTTCAACAATTTCAACCACGATATTTTCTCGCTTCTTGCGAAAACTGTGGGAAACTTTCAACACTCGGTTGAAAAACGAAAAATATTTTTCAACATTTTCAACAATCACAGCAGCGCACTTTCCCGAAAAGAGGTTTATCGGGCGGATTGCGGGGCTGTTTTCCGTTTTCAACGAGAGACTTTCGTGCAAAAGCATTTTTTCCCTCGATTCTGGAAAGCAGGTGGATAGCTTGGCCGGGATGACGGGCGCGGTTTTCGCCGGAGAAGCCCGGTTTGCGTCTTGCCCCTGTTGAATACGGAGAAAGTGCTTTACTTTTCTTCTGTGCGCGGTATACTCATACGGCTATTCATCGAAGGATTATGGTTTCTGACCGTGAAAGGGAGTCGATATGAAGCGCACTTATCAGCCGAATAAGCGCAAGCGCGCCAAGTGCCACGGTTTCCGTGCCCGCATGGCTACCAAGGGTGGTCGTGCCGTCTTGGCCGCACGTCGCGCCAAGGGCCGCAAGCGTCTTTGCGTGTAACGAAAGGTCATCGGTTTGAAGTCGACGATCAAGTCGAGCGCCGATATTTCCCTTCTTTTCTCGCAAGGAAAAAGATTCAGCACCCCGTTTTTGACGGTCATGGTGCTGAAGCATTGCAATCAACACGACCATGAAATCGATCATGGTCGTGTTGCTTTTATTGCGGGGAAAAAATCGGGAAATGCCGTTTGGCGCAATGGGGCGAAGCGTCGCATGAGAGAAATCGCGCGCGCTTGCGGCGGTCCCTGGGACGGTTACGACGTTGTGTTTCTCGCCCGCAGCCCCATCCTGAAGGCGTCTTATAGTAAAGTGAACAATGCATGTGTCAAAGCTCTGGCGAAGGCCGGGCTTGTTGAGTCTGCTTCGCGATAATGCTCCGGGCGGATACGAGAAGGTGCATATGATGCTTCGGACGGCTTGGGGGTTCATCCGCGCGCTGCCGAAGGCGGCCGCACTCGGCGCGATCAAGGTATATCGCGTCGCCATTTCTCCGCTTTTCCCTGCGTGTTGTCGCTATATTCCCACGTGTTCCGAATACGGGCTTATCGCCATCGAGCGGTTCGGGTTCGTGCGCGGGGGATGGCTGACCATCAAGAGGATATGCAGGTGCCATCCCTTCCACCCCGGCGGGTATGACCCTGTGCCCGACGAACTGTAGAAAGGTGCAAAACGAATGTGGGACGCATTTAAAGATTGGATATTCAGCTGTATCCAATTCTTCTTCAATTTCGCTGGCGACTGGGGTCTTGCGATCATCATCATCACGGTGATCTTCCGCGCCATCGTCGCGCCGATCATGCACAAGCAGATCAAATCGAACTTCCAGATGCAGAAGATTCAGCCTCTCATCAAGGAAGTGCAGACGAAATTCGCGAACGATCCCGTTCGTATGCAGCAAGAGATGCAGAAGCTCTATGCGGAAACCAAGTTCAATCCCTTGGCGGGCTGCCTGCCGATGCTTCTGCAGATGCCTATCTTCTTGGCGATGTTCCAGACGCTGCGCGAGCTGGGCGGACGCAGCGGCGAGGTGGCGTATACCTTCTACAGCCTGGTTCCCGATCTGACCCGTACGCCGGCAGACGTGTTCAGCCAGGGATTCCTGGCGTTTTTGCCGTATCTGGTTTTGATGCTGGTGTTCGCCGGCGCCACGTTCTTGCCCATGGTTCTCCAGAACATCCATAACGACAGCGCCCAGCGCAACCAGATGCTGATCATGGGCGGCATCATGACGCTGATGATGCTGTGGATTTCCTGGGGTTCCCCCGCGGGCGTTTTGCTGTTCTGGGGCACTTCGTCGGTCATCGGCATCCTGCAAAGCCAGCTGACCATGCGTCATCTGAAGAAGGAAGAGGCCGCCCAGGAAGCCGCCCGTATCGACGTCCAGCCTGTGAAGGTCGAAGTCGAGCGCAAGGTGAAGAAGAAGCGTCCGACCAAGAAACGCTAGAACGACGGTGCGCCGCGGCTTTGCAGTCGCGGCGTTGCGATAGAAAGGACCCATCATGGCCGAAGAGGAATTCGCGGTCGAAGCACATGAGGACTGCCAGGACGATGTTCAGGAGCTGAAGGGCGACACCGCCCATACCGAGATGGTGGAGCTGACCGAGGAAGAGCTCGATCGCGTGGCCGATACCGCCATCGACGCGCTGCAGGGAATCCTGAAGCATTTCGATGTGGGCGAGGTCACGATCGACGAGTACGAAGGCGACGAGGGCGAGCTGATCCTCGATATCACGGGCGACAATCTGGCCATCCTGATCGGTCGCCACGGCAAAACGCTCGACGCGCTCCAGTTCATCATTTCCGCCATCACCACGCGCACGCTCGGCTTCCGCTATCCGGTGGTGGTCGACGTCGAGGGCTACAAGAACCGTCAGCGCCAGAAGCTCGAGTCGATCGCCCATTCCGCTGCCCGCCGCGCCGTCGCTCAGGACCGCAACATCAAGCTGCGTCCGATGACTCCGTACGAGCGCCGCATCGTCCATCTCGCTTTGCGCGACCATGAGGATGTCGAGACGGCCTCCGAAGGGGAGGGGAGCGCCCGCCACGTGGTGGTCATCCCTCGTTAGGATTTCTTCCTTCGAGGCGAAGCGCCGCGATGGCCGTCCTGTGCTTCGGCTCGGCGTCGGAAGCGGCCGCGCTTTCGCCGGCAGGTTGAAGCGCGATCGGCGCTACGACCGACTAGGCGAACGAAAAGAACGCCGCCTCTTACGGGCGGCGTTTTCGTAAGGTCGTTACAGGGGCGGGTGCGCGGGAGCGTTCGCGGATACAAGGGGCGATGGTCGCCCGCACAGGACACGGATGAAAGAGGGGAATATGGGCCGCTTGGCGGATGTCGTGAATCGATGCCACGGGGTGGATGTCGGCGAGGAGCAGGAAAACCTCCTCATGAAGGACCTTCATGCGATCATGCATATCAACGAGACGATGAATCTGACGCGCATCCTTTCCGAAGAGGGAGGCATGGTCCTGCATCTCGAAGACAGCCTGACGGGCCTTCCCTTCGTGGAGGCGGCGCCCGAGGGGCGCTATGCCGACCTGGGAACGGGCGGAGGCTTTCCGGGAATACCGCTTTGCATCATGACGGGGCGGGACACGTTGCTGGTCGATTCCGTTCAGAAGAAGGTGCGCGCGTTGAAGGGCGTCGCCGACGAGTTGGGATTGTCCGACAAGGTGGATATCTACGCGGGCAGAATCGAAGACCTCGCACGCGAGCATCCGGGCGAATTCGCGGTATTGACGGCGCGCGCGTTGAGCGCGCTGGGCTCCCTTCTCGAGCTTGCGTCGCCCCTTTTGAAGAAGGGCGGTCGCCTGGTGTGTTACAAGGCGCAGCCGACCGACGAAGAGGTGGCGACCGCGCTCGGCATCCAGGAGCTTGTCGGCATGACATTGCTGGAACGGTCCGATTTCACGTTGAGCGACGGCTCGACGCGCTGCATCTTCGTCTTCGAAAAGACGGCGAAGCCGCGTATCAAGCTTCCCCGTCGTATCGGCCTTGCCCAGAGGGATCCTCTGCAGCCGCGATAAATCCGTTGTCCGTGTCCGGTTCGCCAAAAGTTCTTGTTACGGGAATTTTTGGCGAACTTTTTTCGTCGGAGGGTGCGCGTGGCGTCGGCATGCGCATCGGCATGCGTGACGGCGGGCGAACGCCGCCGCCCTTGAGGCGAAGGCTCCGATATAGGGAAAAAGAGCGTGTTTCCGATACGAAGGGAAGGGCTTCGTTCGGACGTTATAATGAACGAACCGACGCCGGGGCCTTGCTTCGGCGGGGCTGTTTCACGTGAAACAGCCCGCTTTCGATCTTGCGTTTCGCGCACATCGTGTCATTTGCGGAATAACTGCATCCAAGGAGGAGTCTGTGGGACTGTTCGATAGTTTCAATCGTCAAGCAAGCCATGACGAAGCGTCGGAGGATTCGGCATCTCCGGTTTCCGCCGACACGGAGGCCGGCGCGGCGGGCAAAGGCGCCTATGTTTCTGCGCCTCTGCGTTCGTATGCGGATAAAAAGCCGGTGAATCGAGAAGCGGTTCCGACGAAGGTCGTTGCCGTTCTGAACCAGAAGGGCGGCGTCGGGAAGTCGACGACGACCATCAATCTGGGCGCAGCGCTCGGCGAGCTTGGCAAGCAGGTGCTCTTGATCGACCTCGACCCGCAGGGAAACACTTCGAGCGGCCTGGGAATCGAGAAGGGCGAGCTCGAACGTTGCGTGTACGACGTGCTGATCGACGAGGGCACGGCTTTGACCGACGTCATCGTTCCCGATGTGTGCGAGGGTCTCGACGTGGCCCCCGCCACCATCAACCTTGCCGGCGCCGAGGTCGAGCTTGTCTCCGAGATGGCGCGCGAGAACAGGTTGAAAGGCGCGATCGAGTCCGTTCGAGGCCCATACGACTACGTGCTGATCGACTGTCCGCCGTCTCTCGGGCTTTTGACGGTGAACGCGCTTGTCGCCGCCGACGAGCTGCTGATTCCCATCCAATGCGAATTCTATGCGCTCGAGGGCGTCACCAAGCTGCTCGATTCCATGCAGCGGGTCAAGACGTATCTGAATCCCTCGCTCGATATCTTCGGCGTCCTTTTGACCATGTACGACGGCCGCACCACGCTCTCCAGGCAGGTGGCGAGCGAGGTCAGGGAATTTTTCGGCGAGCTGGTGTTCGACACCGTGGTTCCCCGCTCTGTGAAGGTGTCCGAGGCCCCGAGCTTCGGACGACCCATTACCGAATACGATTCGAACGGCAAAGGCGCGCAGGCGTATCGCGCGCTCGCGAAAGAGGTGGTCGACCGTGGCTAAGGCTTCGAAGGGCGGCCTGGGCCGCGGACTGAGTTCCCTCATCGGTGGATATGAGGCGCCCGCTCGTTCCGAGTTCCGGGAAGAGGGGGACCGCGAAGGCGGGGTCTCCGCTCGTTCGAAATCGCCGGCGATGCCCGACGAGGCGGTGTTCTCCGACGGCGTGAAAGCCATGGCGGAGGTCGACATCGACGCCATCGTGGCGAATCCCGACCAGCCTCGCACCTATTTCAAAGAAGAGGAGCTTGCCGAACTTTCCGCCTCCATCAAGCGCGACGGATTGCTCCAGCCTCTCCTGGTTCGCGAAATCGACGGCGGAAAGTACGAGATCATCGCAGGAGAGCGCCGCTGGCAGGCAAGCCGCCTTGCGGGGCTGAAGAAGCTTCCCGTGCGCATCAAACAGGTCGACGATGCGAAGGTGCTCGAGCTCGCTTTGATCGAGAATCTGCAGCGAAGCGACCTCAATCCCATCGAAGAGGCCTACGGCTATAGGCGCATGATGGAAAACGGGGGCCGAACCCAGGCGGAAGTGGCCGCTGCCGTTTCCAAGGGCCGCTCGACCATCGCCAATGCGCTGCGCCTGCTCGAGCTTCCCGAAGATGCCCAGCAGCTTTTGTATCGCGAGGAAATCACGGCAGGCCACGCCCGCGCCATCCTCTCGATTCCCTCCGAGGAAGGGCGCCGGAAGCTGACCGAAAAGCTGCGCAACGAGAAGATGTCGGTCCGCCAGGCCGAGGCGTTCGCGCGTTTGCTGGCGGGCAAGGAGTCCGCCGAGCGTTCGACGAAGCCGGCCTCCTCGCCGCTGTTCAGGAAAACCGCCCGCTCTTTGGGCGATGCGTTCCATACCAAGGTGCGAATCAAGACGTCGAACGGCAGAAACAGGATAGAGATCGAATTCAAGGACGAAGACGACCTTCAAAGGCTTTTCGACATGATGAACGGTTCCCATTAGACGAGAGAAAAGGCTCGGCTGCGTGCCGGGCCTTATGGATAAGGAGCATCGATGGCACAGAGCATAGCGGCATATTCGTACGAGGGCATCTGCGAGCTTATGAAGGAGTGGGGCCAGCCCCGCTTCCGCGCGAAGCAGATCGTGCAGTGGCTGTACCAAAAAGGCGTCGAATCGTATGACGAGATGAGCAACCTTCCTGCAGCGCTCAAGGAGCGTTTGCAGCAGGAGGCCCCGCTTCAGAGGGCGCGCATCATTGACAAGCAGGTGTCCGAAGACGGCACGCGCAAATACATCGTGGAATTCGCCGATGGAAAATCCGCCGAAATGGTGGCCATCCCTTCGGGCGATCGTCTGACCGTCTGCTTTTCCACGCAGGTCGGCTGTGCGATGGGATGCATTTTCTGCGCAACGGGCAAAGAAGGATTCACGCGCAATCTGCTTCCGGGAGAAATGGTCGATCAGATCCTTATCGCCCAGAAAGACATGGACATGCGCGTGACGAATCTGGTGGGAATGGGCCAGGGCGAGCCCTTCTTGAACTACGACAACGTGCTTGCCGCCATGCGCTTGGTCAATTCCGCGGACGGGCTGAATGTCGGTGCGCGCAAGATCACGATATCGACGTGCGGCATCTTGTCGGGCATCAGGAAGTTCGCCCATGAGCCCGAGCAGTTCACCATGGCGATTTCGCTGCATTCGGCCATCCAGAAGACGCGCGACGTCTTGATGCCTTCCATGGTGCATCAGAGCCTGACCGACCTGAAGCAGGATATCCGCGATTACCAGGAGGCGTCCGGCCGCCGCGTCACGTACGAGTATGTGATGATCGACGGACTGAATGACGACGACGACCACCTGTTCGCGCTGGTCGATTTCTGTCGCGGCACGATGTGCCACGTGAATCTGATCCCCATCAACGAAATCGAGGGGTCCGTTTTGCAGCCGAGCAGCGAGAAGGCGGTGAAGCGTTTCCTTTCCGAGCTGGAGAAGCGCGGCATCGAGGCGACGCTGCGCAATTCCCGCGGTGCCGATATCGCGGGCGCGTGCGGTCAGCTCAAGAACATGCGCCGATAAGAAATCGTGCAAAGGCTCGGGACGCTCGGAGCGCGGCGTCCCGCCGAAGCGCGCTTTTCGATTCCGCTGCGACATTCGCCTGAAGCCATGCATCATCCGGCGTTTGGGCATGAAAAAGCCCGGGCATCCGTCCCTGCGGGGAAACGGAGCCCGGGCTTTGCTTTCACGGATGCTGTGGAAAGGGATGGGTGCTCGTTCTACAGAGCCTCGGCGGCCTTTCGGTAGCCTGCCTTGTGCATGCCCTCGAATTTAGCGGTCATCTCGAAGAAATGGGCGATATCCTCGAAACCCTCCTCGCGAGCGACCTTGGCGAACTCGGGATACATGCTCTCTTCCTCGTACTGCTCGCCGTTCGCGGCGCTTTCGAGGTTCTCCTTCACGCCGCCGAACATGCCCAGGTACACGGCCTCGGCGAGCGCATGGGCGGTCTCTTCGGCCATGGGGCGGTCGAACGCTGCGGCGGCATCGGCCTCGCCGGCTTCTTCGGCGATGTGCTTCCACAGGGTGTACTTGCGGTTGGCCTGAGACTCGCCGGCGAAGGCGGCAGCGAGGTTCTCGGCGGTTTTCGTGCCAGTCACATCGGCGGGCTGGTATTCAGAGAAAGCGGCCTGGCCGGCATGGCACATGGGGCACTCTTCGGGAGCGGAGCCTACATGGAGATAGCCGCAGACTTTGCAACGATAGACAGTCATGGTATAACCCCTTTTCTTCATGGATGCCGGGCGTCTTCGCCCGATATCTGCAATGATACCGCTTCGGTGCTTTCCGCCCGTTGAACTTCATAACATATACCTGTTGGGATATATTGATGCGAAAACGACGCCTTCTAGGGCGGTCGTGCAAGCATGAGGCCGCATACGATAAGGACGAATCATGGCATATTCAGGAAACCCCAAAGACTATTCCGTCGCTGTTCTGTACGGCGGAACGAGCGGCGAGCGCGAGGTCTCGCTGAATTCCGGCGCGTGCTGCGCCCGTGCCCTCGAAGAGAAGGGATTCGCCGTCACGCTGCTCGATCCCGCATCGCACGACGACCTGAAAAGGCTGATCGACGAACCGTTCGATGTGGCGTTTTTGGCGCTGCACGGCAAGGGCGGAGAAGACGGAACCGTTCAGGGGTTCCTCGAGACGCTTCGCATTCCCTACACCGGTTCGGGAATTCTCGCCAACGCCATCGCCATCAACAAGGGCAAGGCGAAAGAGATGTACGAACGCGCCGGGCTGCGTGTGGCCGCGTCTGCGATCGTGGGTAAAAACGACGTTCTCGACGATGCGGACAGGCAGGAGATCATCGATACGTGCGGCATTCCCTGCGTGGTCAAGCCTGTCACCGAAGGAAGCTCGCTCGGCATGACGATCGTGCGCGATGCGGCCGACCTTCCCGCCGCCCTCGCCACGGCGCTCGCCGTCGATGACGAGGCGATGGTCGAGCAGTTCATCGCAGGAACGGAGTTGACCGTGGGCGTCATGGGAAGCGATGACCCCGTGGCGTTTCCCGTCATCCAGATCGTGTCGAACAACGACGAGTTCTACAACTACCATGCGAAATACGCGGCGGGCGGCAGCACACATCTGTGCCCGGCTCCCATTTCCGCCGAGGCGACCGAGCAGGCTCAGGGCATGGCCGTGGCCGCCCATGCCGTTTTGGGCTGCAAGGGCATTTCCCGCACCGACATCATGCTTGACGAAGAAGGCCGTTGCTGGGTCCTCGAAACCAACACGCTGCCCGGCATGACCGACACGTCCTTGATTCCCGACGCCGCCCGTGCGATCGGCATGGAATTCGGCGATGTGTGCGAGAAGCTGATCGAGCTTGCCCTCGAAGGCGAGAAAACCGAGGCGTAGCAAAGGCGCCTGCGATGGGCGGAATTCCCTGGAGGGGCTCCGCCCATCTCCCAGGTTCGAAAAGCGCTAGAACAGTCCCATGCCGTGGGCGATCCAGGCGGCAAGTGCCACAAGGCCGAGAAGCGCGGCCCAACTTGCGATAAGGCAGCCGGCGTTTCCGCTCCGGGCTTTGTCGAGCAGCTTGTCGTGGGTGCTTCTCCGTTCTTTCAAGATCACGGTTTTGCCGTTGTCGCGGGGGATTTTCACCTTGCTTGCGGGCAGGTTCTTTTTCGGGTCGGCGAGGACTGCCGCGACGCCCGCATCGCCGAGCGCAGGGTTGGGCCTGCTGCCGTCGGCGGCTTTGCGGGCGAAGGCGTCGACGAACGTATCGAACGCATCGGCATAGCGCGGCGCGTAGGCGAACACGGCGGCTTCTCCCCAATAGACGCCCGGCGCGGGCGTCTCGCTGTAGGCGGTGAAACTGAGCACGTAGCGTATGGTCCAGCCCTTCGCGCGGTAGATGGCGAGCTTGTACGAATCGGACGGATCGAGATAGCCCACCAGGTGTCCGAAGCGGTTTTCAAGCCATGCCTGCTGGCGTTTCTCCTCATCGAGGCGCCAGGCGATCGTTCCGCAGTCGCCCACGGCGTTATCGGGGCCCGCTATTGCCGCCCCCGCCCGTTTGTCGGCGGTCTGAAAACGGAGGTATGAGCCGAAGTAGGCATCGGATGCGTTTGTAAGCGCCATGCGTTTCCTTTCGTGATAGGCTAGCCGGATATGACCGATATGAAAGATTCCATTATGCAGAACACGAGTGTATACGACTTCGTTTCCCAGGGAACCCCGAGCGATATCGCGCGCCGTTATGCTTCTTTGAAAGAGGTTGCCGCTCGTTCCGATTTCGGCGAACTCGACCGCAATGTGGTCGTTCTCGATACCGAAACGACGGGCTTCTCCCAGAATCACGACGAGCTGACCCAGATCGCCGCCGCCCGTTTGGAGCGGGGCGAAATCACCGATTGGTTCGTCACGTTCGTCAATCCGGGCAAGCCTATTCCCGACGACGTCGCCCGTCTGACCGATATCCACGACGAAGACGTGGCGGATGCGCCGTCTCCCGAGGAGGCGCGCGAACGACTGGCGGCATTCGTCGGGGACGCCACGGTCGTCGCCCATAATGCCGCTTTCGACAAGGGGTTCACGACGAAGGGCCCCGCCGGCTATCCGCTGCTTGAGAATCTTTGGGTCGATTCGCTCGATTTGGCGCGTATCGCCTTGCCGCGTCTGACGTCGCACAGGCTCATCGATTTGGTGAAGGCGTTCGATGCGCCGCTTTCGACGCATCGCGCCGACGCCGATGTCGAGGCGCTGTGTTCGGTGTATCGCATTCTTCTTGCGGCCATTCAGGAGATGCCGCTCGACTTGGTGGAGCATATCGCAGGCCTGGCGCCTGTCGAGGAATGGCCGACGGGCGCCGTGTTCGCCTGCATGGCCGATTCCATGGCTGCGCTCGCCGAGGCGAAATCTGGCCCGCAGATCGAAGAGAAGCGCTACCCGATGACGTTGAGGGGTCTGCGCGCGTCCCGTCTCGCATCGTCGCGCGACGATGCGTCCCAAAGCCGAAAAGGCGAAGAGGGCGGAGCTTTGCCGAAGCCCGACGGCGCGCTGGAATTCCCCTCGGTCGAAGAGCTGTCCGACGCGTTTTCCGCCGATGGCATCGTCGGCGGCCTGTACGAAGGATACGAGCCGCGTGTCGAGCAGTCCATCATGGCGGAAAGCGTCTTGAAGGCGTTTTCCACGAGCACGAATCTCGTCGTCGAAGCGGGCACCGGCGTTGGCAAATCCATGGCGTATCTCGTTCCGAGCGCTTTGACCGCCTTGCGCAATCGCGTGCCCGTCGGCGTGGCGACGAAGACGAATGCGCTGCTCGATCAGATCGTCTACAAAGAACTGCCGCTGCTGAGCCGCGGCCTTGCCGAACGCGGCATCGGCGATTTGGAATACGTGGCGCTGAAAGGCTTTTCCCACTATCCGTGCCTGCGCATGGTCGATCGCCTGGTGCATGACGGCGTCCGCAGCGTCACGGTGATGGGCAAGCAGGTCAGCCAGGCTCCGTCTCTGGCCGCTTTGCTGTCGTTCATCGAGCAGACCGAATACGACGATATGGATTCGCTCAAGCTCGACTACAAGGCCTTGCCGTGCTACTCCTTCACCACCTCGTCGCGCGATTGCCTGCGTCGCAAATGCCCTTATTACGGAACGCAGTGCTTCGTTCACGGCGTGCGCAAAAAGGCCGAGCATGCCGATATCGTGGTGACGAACCACTCGCTGTTCTTCTGCGATCTGGCGGCGGACGGCGGGCTTTTGCCCGAAGCGCGTTTCTGGGTGGTCGACGAGGCCCACGGCGCCGAGTCCGAGGCGCGCCGCGCCTTGGCGGTGAAGCTCGACGCTTCGGAGATGGTTCGCCTTGCGAACAGGTTGGCGTCGCAGGATGCCAAGCGCAATCCGTTCGTGCGCCTGGAGCGCCGTGCACCGTTCGACGAAGGCAAGCAGCCTGAGGCCGCCACGTTGTTTTTCGGGCTGATCGAGCGTGCCCGCGCTCGCGGAAACGCGTTCGCCGAGGCCGCCATCGAGTTCGCCCACCATATGAAAGACCTGGTGGGTTGCGATACCAACAAGGGGAATAAGAGCTACGAGACCATCGAGCTGTGGATAGGCGACGACGTGCGCGCAGACGAGCGCTTCGTTGCCCTGCGCTCCTTCGGCAAGGCGTTTTGCGAGCAGGCCGACCGCCTTGTCTCGGCAAGCAACGAGCTTGTCGCGTTCCTCGATGGCGTGGACGGCGTCGCCGATTGCCAGCGCGACATCGCCACGGTTGCGATCGACTCCAAGGAAATGCTGCAATCGAGCGAGCTCATCCTCGAGAAGGCGGACCCGCGTTTCGTGTATGCGGCGAAGCTTTCGCGCAAGCCGGAACGCGTCGCCGAAGAGCTTTCCGCCCAGATCATCGATATGGGAGAGGTGCTCGGCGAGACGCTTTACGAGAAAACGAACAGCGTCGTCTACGCCAGCGCCACCGTGACGATCGGCGATGATTTCAGGACGTTCATGGGCTCGATGGGCCTTGGCAGGGGAGACGCATCGCGTGCCGACACCTGCCTTCTGGGGTCGAGCTACGACTTCGACAATCATATGAAGGTCCTGGTGATCGACGATATTCCCGAGCCGAATCAGCCGGGATACCTCGATGCGTTGCAAGACCTGTTGACGCGCGTTCATCTTGCCCAGCAGGGCAGCATGCTGACGCTGTTCACGAACAGGCGCGAGATGGAGGCGTGTTTCGACGCGGTCGACCCGGCCATGAAAGAAGAGGGGCTGCGCCTGGTGTGCCAGAAGTGGGGCGTTTCCACCAAGGGTCTGCGCGACGACTTCTTGAAAGACGAGCATCTGTCGCTGTTCGCCCTGAAGAGCTTCTGGGAGGGTTTCGATGCCCCGGGCGCCACGCTCAAAGGCGTAGTCATCCCGAAGCTTCCCTTCGCCAAGCCGACCGACCCGCTTTCGTGCGAACGCGCTTTGCGCGATTCGGCGGCGTGGTCGCACTATACGCTTCCGCAGGCGGTGATAGAGATCAAGCAGGCGGCGGGCAGGTTGATTCGCAGTTCGACCGACACGGGCGTGCTCATCCTCGCCGATAGGCGGTTGCTGACCAAAGGCTACGGCAAGACGTTCTTGCGTTCGCTGCCGTCGCGCACCGTCATTCCGTGTTCGACCGACGAGGCGGTCCGCATCGTGGCGAATCCGTTCGGCACCGAGGCGTTCTAGCCTATGGCGGCGAAGGGCGGCGGCTTCCATCCTTTCAGGGATATCGCCGATAGCGTGCATATCAAAAAGAATACGGCGGGAACTTCGAACGAAATTTCCCTCTCCGTGCTCGACGGGCTGAAAAGCCGGGCGGACGATCGTTTCGGCGAAGCCGACCCGAAGGTGAAGCTGGGGGATTTGTCCCTCTATACCGTGGAGTCGAAGAAAGACCGCAAGCTTTCCGACCGCGATGCGCTCAAGACGCCCGCGACGACGTCTTTGTTCGGCGCGTCTTCCGCCAAGCCCGCCCCTTCGAAGGGTGCGTCTTCCCGTGCGGCGGCCTCTTCGGCCGGCAAGGCCGGAAAACGCGGCTCGGCGTCGTCGGGAAAGAAGGCGACGCGCGCCCAACGCAATCGCGAACGCGCCCTGCGCGATCCCGAAAAAGAGATCAAGCGCAGGAAGAAAAATCGCCGCCGCCGCCGTATCGCCTTTGCGACCTGCGGCGTTGCAGCCTGCTGCATCGCCGTTGCAGCGGGCGTCATGTTCGCTGCGGATGCGTACGACAAGCATCAGGATAATCTGGCGCTTCTTTCGCAGGCGTTCGACGAGATCGAAAAAGCGGACATGCTGGTTTTGGACATGGACGACAAGGTGATGGAAGAAGACGCCGATTTTTCCGACGAGAGCATCGAGGCGATGGCTCAAGGGATCGAAGACGCGGGCGTCCATCTGAACGCCGCCTGCGCTTTCGCCGACAAGGCCGCGGCTTCGATGGGGGAGTCGTCGGGCAAAGACGCCGCGTATCAGGTGAATGAGTCGGCGGATGCCCGCCGCGACATGATGCAGTACGCCGAGGCTCTTCTGAGCGCCGACCGTCAGGCGAAAGAGAGCGTCGACGAAGTGCAGGCGTGCTGGGATTTCGTGATAGAGGCGGACGCCCTGATGAAGGAGGCGGCGCAGCTGGTCGCCGACACGACCGAGGAAAACGTCCGCGCTTCTCAGGCGAAAACGGAGGAGGCCCTTGCTTCTTTGGAGCAGGCGCAAGAAAGCCTCGCCCGCGCGCAGCAGGAGTATCCTTCGGCCGACTTCTCGGCGCTTTCCGCTTTTATCGAGAAGAAAAAGGAACAGAACGGTTATGCGCTTGCGAGCGACGACGCCATCTATATACAGGACAAGGCGACGGCGGAGGCGTTCAACGAGAAATACAACCAGGCCGACGCCGAGGCGGTAGAGCTGGCGAAAAGCCTGCCTGAAAAGCCCGCCCAGCCTATTCTGGACCGCCTTGACGCCCATACTTCGGAGACGCGCGAATCGTATCTCGACGCTCGAAAGAGGGCTGCCGAATCGGATGCGTTTATTAGGGATTATTTAGGCCAGTCAAAACGATAGGCTATACTACCTGGCGAATATGCCCTTGTCCCCGAGGCTGAGAAGATAAGAAGGACCGCATGAGCAAACCAATGGATCACATAGCCTATCTCTCTCAAGAGATCGGGCCGCGTCCTGCAGGTACGGAGGAAGAGCAGCAGGCTGCTCTCTATATCACCGATCGCTTCCAGAAGGAAACGGGTCTCTCTGTCGCCATCGAAGATTTCACGTGCAGCTCGGATGCTTCCATGCCCGAGCTCATCTGCTATATCGTGACCATCGTCGCGGTTCTTCTGGGCCTTTTCCTTCCCGTCGCCGTTATTCCCGCCGTCTTGGCGTCGGTGCTTTCCGCCGCCGTCTTCGTGGCGGAGCGCTTCGACAAACCGCTGCTCTCGCAGCTTTTCATGAAAGGCGTCAGCCAGAACGTCGTGGCGAAATACGAGCCCGCCCACGACCCCGACGGCGCCGGCCCGCGTCGCCGCAAGGTCATCGTGGTGGCGAATTACGACAGCGGCAAGGTGAGGCACGACCTTTCCGGGTTCCTGCCGTCCATCAGGCGTCCGCTGCAGTATGCGGCGCTCGGCTCGATGTGCCTGCTTCCCCTCATGCTGCTTATCCGCCAGTTCGCCTTCGCGGGCGAGGGCGTGGGCGCCACGGTGTGCCTGGTCCTTTCCCTCGTGCTGCTGGCGATCGTCGCCGTCCCCGTCGTCTTCATCGCGCTTGAAAGGTTCTCTCCTTACAACGAGGGTGCCAATTCGAACGCTTCGGGTATCGCGGTCATGCTCGAGGTGGCCCGCCGTATCGGCAGCGGAGAGGCGGCAAGCGAATTCGCCGCCGACGGCGTGATGCACGACGAGGAGGCCGCCCGCGCCGCAGGCGTCGTTCCCGATGGCGCCACCATTTCGTACGAACGCGCCGCAGATGCCTCGGGCGTTGCCAATGCCGCCGAGGCCCTTGCCGAGGCGGGTGCGTCCCATAAGCCCCATGCCGCCTCGAGCGCTCCGATCGACACGCTTGCGGCCGCCGCCGCCAAAGCCGCCGAATTGCACGAGGCCGCCGAGGCTGCAGAAGCCGCCCGTCGCGAGCAGGAAGAGGCGGAGCGTCTCGCTGCCGAACTCGAAGCCCAGCAGCGCGCCCTCGAGGAAGAGGAGATGCGTCTCGCCGCCGAAGCCGCCGCGGCGAAGCCGGTGCATACCGTGCCCGAGTGGTATCTCAAGGCGACGGAGAAGGCCCGCAAAAGCGAGCCGCTCTCGAAGGAGAGCGAATCGTCGTATCGTTCGCGTTATGCCGATTTCCCCGATGAGCGACGCATTGTCGAGGAAGAGGTCATCGCCGAAGACGAGCCCGTCGAAATTTGCGAGATTTCCGGTTCCGAAGAGCCCGTTCCCTACGAAGAGGATTCGAATATTCCCGAGGCGGACGAGCAGGTCGATGCCACGCAAGACGATGCGGAGCAGCCTGTGTGCGAAGACGGCGTAGAGCTTGCTGCCGATGAGCAGAGCGAGGAAACGCCGGACTCTGAGGTCGAGCAGAGCGCTGAAGAGGTGCCCGCGCCGTCCGACGAAGAAGAGCAGGAATCGGCCGAGGATGCCGCAAAGGCCGACGACGGGGACGTTCCCACCGACGCCGTGGAGGCGGACGCCTCGGCGACGACGGCTTTGGCGCCTGTCGAGGCGGGCACTCTCGACCTGGACGCGCTGCGCGCCGCAGCCGCTGCCGACGATATCGTTCAGGATGCCGAGGACGCTGCCGACGAGCAGCCCTCTGCCGTGGAAATCGCCGAAGAAAGCGATTCGCAGGAAGATGCCCCTCAGACGGTCGAGGCCGCCGAGGCCGATTCTGCCGCGACGAGCCGTCTGCCGCAGATGATGTATTACAAGGAGCCCGAGGATCGTTCCGAGGAAATGCGCGACCGCGCCCTTAAGGAGCGTTCTGTCGTCACCTTGACCGATGACGAGGTCCAAGATATAGCGGTGCAGGTCGAAGAGGCTCAGCCGCCTGCGTCCTCGGCTCAGGTCGTCTCCATTCTCGGCGACGAGCCGCCCGCGCAGGAGATTCCTGCGGACGGCCAGGTGCAGGAGACGCCCACGGCACAGCCCGTCGAAGAGCGCGATTCTGCGGCGAACTCCGCGGAGTCGACGGCGATGTTGCCGATCAGCCCCGTTGTGCCGCAGTCCATGCAGGTGCCCGCGATGCCGACGGTTGCCGGCGAAGGCGGACAGCCCGTCGTCGCGCGCATTCCCGTCGTCGACCTTCCGAGCATCACGCTTCCGTCCGCTCCGATCGACCCCAAGCCCGTCGCCTTCGACGACCTTCGTCAGCGCGCGCCGCTTGCCAGCGTTGCCGAATCGGACGGCAAGCAGGCCGCCAAAGACCTTCTTTCCATCAGCCTGCCCTCTATCGGCGAGCCGGCGGATGCAACGGGGTCTTCCGTTCGCGCCGACGCTTCGGGTCCGCAGCAGAATACCAGCGTGAGCGTGACCGGATCGTTCGCTCCCATCGGCGCTCTCGGGGTCGATCCGGTGGGCGACGAGTTGATTCAGGATGTCGATCCCGACGAGGTGTATGTTGACGATGCCGACGATTCGGTATTCGAAGAGGAGTTCACCGAGACAGGCGCTTTCGCGGGACCCGGCTATGTCGAAATGCCGCAATCGCGCGTCGGCCGCTTCTTCGGCAAGTTCCGCCGCAAGAAGAAGAACAAAGAGGAAGAGAAGACCGCGCACGAGTGGCTTGACGTGGACGAGGATTTCGATGCTCGCTCCGCAGGCAAGGCGCGCGGCAGCTGGGAGAGCTTCCGCGAAGAGGAAGACGACTGGCAGGGCGGCGCATTCGGCGGCGAGCGTCATGACGAGGCCGACGTCGAGCACGACCACCGTATCCGCCTGAACGCGCCGGTCGTATCCCACGATGCATTCGCAGCAGCGCTTGCCGCGGCGAATGCCGCCGCCGAGGCGAAGGGCGAAAAGCCCGTCACCGACGAAACCGTCTGCGAAGAGGATATGCAGCAGATTTATTCGTTCGCTGCGGGCGATATCAACACCGAGGTTTGGTTCGTCGCCCTGGGTTCCGAGCTTGCGGGCAACGGCGGCATCAAGGCGTTTTTGGCGGAGCATGCCTCCGACATGCGCGGGGCCGTGATCGTGAACCTCGAATCCTTGGGCGCGGGAACCCTCTCGTACCTCGAGAAGGAAGGCGAGCTCAAGCAGACGTCGTGCTCGCCGCGCATGAAGCGCTTCATCCGCAAGGCTTCGCAGGCGTCGGGCATCGGCGTTGCCGCCAGCAAGCTGGATTGGCGCGAGAGCGCTGCCAGCTATGCGCAGAAGCATCGTTTGCAGGCGATGACCGTCGTCGGCATGGATGGCAACAAGCCCGCTTTCTACGGCGAGGCCGACGATGTCATCGAGAACATCGATCCGGGCTCGCTGGACAAGAGCGCCGATGTGATCATCGAGCTTTTGAAGAACATCTAAGCATCCGCATGAAAGACCGCGTTTCGACGCGGTCTTTTTTCGTAACGCTGCTCATCGGCGGATATAAGGATTTTCAGGCTCCTTGAGGTCAAGTGCGCTATCATGAATCGGGTTGGAGGGCGTTTCATCGTAAGGCGTCCGTGGGATATGTTTCCGAATACGGTTTGGAGGTACCAATGGCGATCGAGGCATATTGCGTGAAGTGCAAGGCCAAAAAAGTCATGCAGGATCCCGTCGAGGGCACTACGAAAAACGGCAAGCCGATCACGAAGGGCAAATGCCCCGACTGCGGCACCACGATCTGCCGCATCGGCGCTGCGAAATAACAATCGCGCCGCGCTTTCTCGTGAACGTATCCGAAGAAAGCGTTATACTGAATGTCCTGCCGCTTAAACGGCATGATATGCGGGTGTGGCCAAGTGGTAAGGCAAAAGCTTCCCAAGCTTTCATTCGCGGGTTCGAGTCCCGTCACCCGCTCCATCGAAAACGAATGCCCGTCGGTTATCCGGCGGGCATTTTTTCATGCGAAGACGATCGCAGGCAAGGCGATGTCATGCGGTTCCGTGGGAACGTGCTCGACCATTTGCTCGGCGAATCCGACGCCTACGACGGCGCACGATGGCGAAAGGCGGGAGAGATAGGCGTCGTAATTGCCGCCGCCGTATCCGAGGCGGTTGCATTGCTCGTCGAATCCGACGAGCGGCACGACGATCGCCCCGATTTCATCGGGGGCCACGATGGGGAATGCGGTCAGCGAAGGGTCGTCTTCGGCGAAGCGCTTGAGAGGGTTTTCCGCGAACGGCGCGCTTCCGTTGCGCCAGAATCCCTCTTTCACCTCGCGCATATACATGGGAAGGTCGTACGCGCCTTTGACGTTCATGCAGGGGAATGCCACGCGCACGCCGGCAGCATAGCAGGCGTCGATAAGCGGATCGAGGCGAATTTCTTCAGGAAACGCCGCATAAACGGCGATGATGGAAATGGCCTCATGCTGCTGCTTCAAGGTTGCCTCGTTGCCGGAGTGCAAGACGGTTGCTTGGAGCGGCTTATGTTTGTCGAAGGAACCGACGAGTCTGCCGTTCTGCAAGTCGAAGGCTTGTCCGATGCCGCATAATCGCGCGATTTCAGCGCAGGCGGCTTGAGACTTCATTTCCCTCTCATGGCCCTCCATTGCTTTCCTTATGGCGAAGATACGCTGTCTTACCAGGCGTTTTTGTGTCGAGATGTCGAACTGCGGCGTCGATGCGTCCATTGCTGCCTCTTTCGTTTCGAACGGATTCATTCACGAAGAAGGAATATACGGAACGAAAAATGAGAAAAAATGAAATTCCCATTTGACAAAACAAATCGTCGGGGTTATTATAACCAAGATCTTTGAGATGCGCCGTTACCTCAGCTGGATAGAGGGACTGACTACGAATCAGTACGTCGGGGGTTCGAATCCCTCACGGCGCACCACTTGAATTCAAACCGCCTTCGGGCGGTTTTTTTTGTTTCTTGTCGAATAATCTGATCGAACCCCGGGAGGGCGAAACAACCCGGTGGGTTGTTTCGGTCCGAGCACGGAGAAGCCGAGCGCAGGGCAGCGCATGCGTTTCGCATACGCAATCGAATCCCTCACGGCGCATTATGGGAACCGACACCGCCTCCGGGCGGTTCTTTGTTGTTCAGGTCTGTCGAGCCCTGTGAATCTTCGTCATAAATGTTTTGACAGCCAAGCATCGACCCGGTATGCTTATCAAGCTGCTTTTGAGATGCGCCGTTACCTCAGCTGGATAGAGGGACTGACTACGAATCAGTACGTCGGGGGTTCGAATCCCTCACGGCGCACCACTTTTTCAAGGTGAGGCAGTTGCGGCGCGAAAGCGCCTTTTTTTATTTAGGGAGAAAAGGTTCGATTTGAAGGTTCGAAAACACAACAACCGTTTGATGTAGCCTTGCTTCCGCCCTTCGTGCGCAGCAGGGCCGCTGGCACATGAAGGGGATCTATGTTTTATCTGACCAACATGCTCGGTCGTCCCGTGTATGACTCCACGGGCGAAAAACTCGGCACCGTTTCCGACCTGGCGATTTCCACCGGCGAGGTGTTTCCTCGCATCACTTCGTTGGCGTTTCGCGGCCCGGGCCGCACGCCGTTCATGATCAGTTGGCGCAAATACGTCGACGATTTCAGCGAAGACGAGGTCACGCTCAACACCGAGTCGTACAACATCCGTTTCAGCTATCTGCAGCCGACCGAGGTTCTTCTCGCGCGCGATTTGCTCGATCAGCAAATCGTCGACACGCAGGGCCTTAAGGTCGTTCGCGTCAACGACCTCAAGCTTTCGCCGTCCGGATCGCAATTGCGCCTGCTCGGCGCCGAAGTGGGCGTGCGCGGCATTCTGCGCGGTCTGCATCCGCTTCTCGAAAAGGCGGTCGTTTCCGTCGCCAAGGTGTTCAACAAGAAGGTCGAAGAGAAGATCATCGCCTGGAATTACATGGATCTTCTCGACCGCGACTTGTCGAAGGTCAAGCTTTCCGTGACGCATAAGCGTCTCGACGAGCTGCACCCCGCCGACGTCGCCGATATTTTGGAGCAGCTCGACCCCAAGCAGCGCGCCGAGGTGTTCAAGCATATCGACGACACGCGCTCGGCGGAAATCATCGCCGAGCTCGAAGACGAATTCCAGGCGGAAACCCTCGACGACATGGACGATCGCGAGGTTTCGGGCCTGTTGGGGCAGATGGACCCCGACGATGCGGCCGACATCATCCGCGATCTTCCGTACGAGAAGGCGGAGACGCTGCTGCGCCTGATGGGCGTGGAGGATGCCGCCGAAATCAGGAGGCTTCTGGGTTATCGCGACGATACGGCGGGCGGCATGATGACCACGCAGTTCGTCGCTCTGAGCGAAGACGACACCGTGGGCGATGCCATCGAGACGCTTCGCGGGCTCGACGAGGATTTTCCTACGGTCCATTTCGTCTATGTGCTCGAAGAGGACAGCGAGAAGCTCGTCGGCGTCATGTCGATGCGCACGCTCGTCCTTGCGCATAACGACACGCGTTTGGGCGATGTCATGTACACCGATGTCATAACCGTATCGCCCGACGAGGACGAAGAAGAAGTGGCGTCCGACATCTCCAAATACGACATGGTCGCTTTGCCGGTCGTCGACGAGGGCGGGCACATGTTGGGCCTCGTCACGGTCGACGACGCGTTGGACGTCATCGAGGAAAGCACCGAAACCGAGAAAACCACGAACCTGTGGATGAAGGTGGCGCTCGGCGTGTGCGGCGGCGTGATGTTTCTGGCCCTTTATACGGCGGTCATCATGCGAATCATGGAGGTGGGCTGATGGCTGCGGTGAAGAAAGGCGCTTCGTACGAAGAGGTCATGCAGGCGGTCAGCGAAGGTGACCGCAGCGCCATCGAGGCCACGCAGGATGCGACGCTTGCGTCGTCCGACCGCGATTCGAAAAGGAAGCGCGCCACCATCCTGCTGATCCTCGGCGCCATGGGTCCCGGCGTGGTGAGCGCCATGGCGGGCAACGACGCGGGCGGCATCTCCACCTATTCGACCGCCGGCGCCGATTTCGGCTTCGCGGCATTGTGGGTCATTCCGGTGATGTGCGTGCTGCTGCTCGTGGTGCAGCTTACCGCCGCGCGCATGGGCGCCGTCACGGGCAAGGGCTTCGCCGCCTTGATTCGCGAGCGCTTCGGCATCCGTCTGACCGCGCTGGCGATGGGCGCGCTGCTCATCGGCAATGTGGCCACCACCTTCAGCGAGTTCGCCGGCATCGCCAGCGGCATGGAGCTGTTCGGCATCCCACGCTTTGCGAGCGTTCCCGTTGCGGCGCTGGTGGTGTGGTTGCTGGTGGTGAAGGGTAGCTACAAGAGCGTCGAAAAGGTGTTTCTGGCGGTATCGCTCGTGTTCGTGACCTATGTCGTCGCGGCATTTCTTGCGGGCCCGAACTGGGGGGATGTGGCGCACGCCACCATCGTTCCCCAAATACCCGCCGATCCGCATTTCGTTTCACTCGTCATCGCCATGATCGGCACCACCATCGCGCCGTGGATGATGTTTTTCACGCAGAGCAACGTGGTGGACAAAGGCGTGACCGACGATCCTCAGGACATGATGTTGCAGAAGGTCGACGTGACCACCGGCACCATCGTGGCGTGCATCGTCGCATGGTTCATCATCATCACGACGGGAGCGGTGCTCTATCCGCAGGGAATCGCCGTCGATTCCGCCGCCGCGGCGGCGAACGCGCTTGCCCCGTTCGCGGGCGAATATGCGCAGATCCTTTTCGCCGCAGGTCTGACGGCGGCGAGCTTCCTGGCGGCTTGCGTGCTTCCGCTCACCACGTCGTTCGTTATCTGCGAGGCGTTCGGTTGGGAAGCGGGGGTCGATTTCACCTGGAAAGAAGCCCCTATGTTCAAGGGCATCTTCACTTCGGTCATCGTTTTCTCCGCCGTGGTGGTGCTCATTCCGAACCTCGACCTGATGGGCATCATGCTGACCGCCCAGTTCATCAACGGCGTCATCTTGCCGGTGCTGCTCGTGTTCATGGCGCTGATCGCGGCCGACAAGCGCATCATGGGAAAGCATGTCAGCACATGGGCGGGCAAGGCCGTCATCTGGGCTACGGTGGCCATCGTCACGGCGTTGACGGCGGCGTTGCTCGTCATGCAGGTGCTCGGTCTATAAGAGCCTGCAATCCGGGTATATTCGCGTTTTCGAAGGGCTCGTCGCATCGTGCGGCGGGCTCTTCGTCGTTTCGGGGCATCCGTCGGTCCGCTTGGCTTCGCGTGCGGAATCGAAGCGCGGGGTCTTCGGGCTTCGCCTCGGCAGGCTTGCGTTTTCCCGTTTGCCGGGTATTTTTCGCCTATGGCGGGAGTGTGGAACCGCTCGCGCCGCCGTTTCGCTTCATCGCAGGTCGTTTCCGCGCCCTTGCGCCGCCCGTTCGTACAATGGTGCGGTATGCCGTGCGCCGGTTTGCGCCGCCCGGCACCGAATCGAATGCGTCCGACGAAGGAGGTCATCGGCATGGGCAGGGTTTACAATTTTTCGGCAGGCCCCGCGGTTTTGCCCGAAGAGGTTTTGCGCGAAGCCGCCGAGGAAATGCTCGATTACAAAGGCTGCGGCATGTCAGTCATGGAGATGAGCCATCGTTCGAAGATGTTCGATGAAATCATCACGACTGCCGAGCAGGACCTGCGCGACCTGATGGGCATCCCCGATAATTACCGCGTGCTGTTCCTCCAGGGCGGCGCCTCCACCCAGTTCGCCATGATCCCCATGAACCTCATGAAAACGGGCAAGGCCGACTACGTGGTGAGCGGCTCGTGGTCGAAGAAGGCGTGGAAGGAAGCGAAGCTTTTCGGCGATGCCCGCGTCATCGGCAATTCCGAGGATGAGAATTTCAGCTACGTTCCCGACGTGAAGGCTCTCGAGGTGTCCGACGATGCCGATTACGTCTATATTTGCCAGAACGAGACCATCTACGGAACGGTGTATCACGAGCTGCCCGACACCAAGGGCAAGCCGCTCGTGGCGGATGTGTCGTCGTGCTTCCTGTCCGAGCCGATCGACGTGGAGCGCTACGGCGTGATTTACGGCGGCGTGCAGAAAAACATCGGCCCCGCCGGCGTGTGCATCGTGATCATCCGCGAAGACCTCATTCCCGAAGAAACGCTCGCGGGCGTTCCCACGATGATGCAGTACAAGACGCACGCCGATGCGAAAAGCCTGTACAACACCCCTCCGTGCTATGGCATCTACATCTGCGGCCTCGTGTTCAAGTGGCTCAAAAAGCAAGGCGGCCTCGAGGCCATGAAGAAGCGCAACGAGGAGAAGGCCCTGCTGCTTTACGACTTCCTCGACCAGAGCGCCCTGTTCAAGGCCGCGGCGCGCAAGGAGGATCGCTCCATCATGAACGTTCCGTTCGTGACGGGCGATGCCGAGCTCGATGCGCTGTTCGTGTCCGAGGCGAAGGCGGCGGGCATCGAAAGCATCAAGGGCCACCGCAGCGTCGGCGGCATGCGTGCGAGCATCTACAACGCCATGCCCCGCGAAGGCGTCGAGGCTCTTGTCGCGTTCATGAGGGAATTCGAAGCGAAACACGCTTAAGACCGAAACCCGCGCCTGACGATGCAGGGGCGGGTTTCGTTTCATCGCGACGGCGGTTCGATCCGCCGTCGATTCGTTGTATAGACGATATCCGAAGGAGAGCAACCATGTATAAGGTGCATTGCCTGAACAATATTTCCGCGGAAGGCCTGGCCGTTTTCACCGACAATTACGAATTGACCGATGATATCGCCCAGGCGGATGCCGTGCTGGTGCGCAGCGCCGACATGCATGAGATGGATTTGCCCGAAAGCGTGAAGGTGATCGCGCGCGCGGGTGCGGGCGTGAACAATATTCCGCTGCAGAAATTCGCCGATGCGGGCGTGGCGGTGTTCAATACGCCCGGCGCGAATGCGAACGCCGTCAAAGAGCTGGTGCTCGCCGGCATGCTGCTTGCTGCGCGCGACATCGTCGGAGGCATCTCCTGGGTGAAGGAAAACGCCGCCGACGAAAACGTGGGCAAGGCGGCGGAGAAGGCGAAGAAAGCGTTTGCCGGCGGCGAGATTTTCGGCAAGACCCTCGGCGTGATCGGTCTGGGTGCCATCGGCGCGAAGGTGGTCGCGGCGGCGGAGGCCTTGGGAATGAAGACGGTCGGCTACGACCCGTTCATCGATGCCGAGCGCGCTGCGGCCATTTCCGCCGACATGACGTTCGTGACCGATCTGGCGGATTTGTATCCCGCTTGCGATTATGTGAGCATCCACGTGCCGGCGTTGAAGGATACCGTGGGCATGATCGATGCCGATGCTATCGGTCGCATGAAAGACGGCGTGGTTTTCTTGAACTTCTCGCGCGACACGCTGGTGAACGACGAAGCGATGGCTGCCGCCCTTGAGACGGGCAAGGTGGCACGTTACGTGACCGACTTCGCCAATCCTGCCGTGGTCGCCATGCCGCGCGCCATCGTGATGCCCCATCTGGGGGCCTCCACCAAAGAGGCGGAGGACAACTGCGCCAAGATGGCCGCGCAATCGGTCATGGATTATCTCGAGCGCGGCGTGACCGTCCATAAGGTCAACTAGCTTGGTTGCGACGGTCTGTCGGCCGTCGCAACGAGGTCGTCCGGCTACGCGGGGATGGGGCGCCGCCTTGTCGTTCCAAGCCCTCGTCGCGTACCCAAGTACGCTTCCTCGGGCTTTCGCGCCAACTCGTCTCGCCGCATCCCCGCTCGCCTGCGTTACGGCGACCTGGGATTATTTGTTCATCCTTCGCCTTTTCCCGGGGCTTCTCATCACGAAAGGATTTCTATGCTCATTCGTCCTTTTAAGGCCGTTCGTCCTCGGGCGGATGTCGCCGATCAGGTAGCGGCGCTTCCTTACGACGTGTACGACCGCGCCGAAGCCGCGACGGCCGTGCAGGGAAAGCCGCTGTCGTTTCTGAACATCGACCGCCCCGAAACTCAGTTCGCGCCCGATGCCGACATGTACGCCGATGCGGTCTACGCCAAGGGTCGCGCGCTGCTTGAAGAGCGCATCGAGGACGGCACCTACGTGACCGACGAAACGCCGGGGTTCTACCTGTACGAGCTTGTCATGGACGGGCGCAGCCAGGTGGGCATCGTTGCATGCTGCGCCGTGGACGACTATCTCGGCGGCACCATCAAAAAGCACGAAAACACGCTCGAGAAGAAGGAGCGCGACCGTATCCGCCATATCGATGCCCTCGATGCCCAGACGGGTCCGATTTTCCTGACGTATCGCGACGACGCTTCCGTCGACGTCCTTGTCGCCGAAGTGCGTTCGCGCGAGCCGCTCTACGATTTCACGTCCGAAGACGGGATAGCCCATCGGGCGTGGGCGGTGTCCGACGCCGCCGAGGTGGAGCGCCTTGCCGCGGCGTTTTCCGCCGTGCCCGCCGCCTATATCGCCGACGGCCACCATCGCGCCGCATCGGCGGTGAAGGTCGGATTGAAGCGGCGCGAGGAGCACCCCGATTACACGGGGGATGAGGAGTTCAATTTCTTCCTCTCGGTTCTTTTCCCCGCAAGCCAGCTCGCCATCCTGCCGTACAACCGCGTGGTGCATGACCTGAACGGCATGGAGCCCGACGAGTTCCTTGCCCGGTTGGAAACGCGCTATGAAATCCTCCATGCGCAAGAGACGCCGCTCGAGCCGATCGACAAAGGGGCGGCGGCGCTCTATATGCAGGGGAAGTGGTACGGCTTGGGCGTGCGTCCCGAGTTCGAAAACGACCATCCGGTCGACGGGCTGGACGCCTCTCTTCTGCAGAATCTCGTGCTCGACCCCTTGCTGGGCATCGACGATCCTCGCACGAACGAACGCATCGAGTTCGTCGGCGGCATCCGCGGCCTGCGCGAGCTCGAGCGCCGCGTGCGCGTTCTCGACGCCGCCCGTTCGGCCGACGATCTGGCGGCGCGCGGTCCCGCCGCCGCCTTCGCCTTGTATCCCACCGCGATCGGCGAGCTGCTCGCCGTGGCGGACGCGGGACTTCTCATGCCGCCGAAATCGACATGGTTCGAGCCGAAATTGCGCAGCGGGCTGTTCATCCACCGGCTTTCGTAGGGCTTGCCGTCGAGTAACAAGTTTCATACCATGCGCCGCGCCTGCTTATCAGACGCGGCGCTTTCGCATACTATAGTGTTTTGCGACTGCGGGCTGCGCAGTGCCGTTCTTGCGTAAGGGCTTGCGCTGCCTCATTCGCCTCGGCCTTCGAGCCGTTTCGGCGCCGGGCGACTTTGTCGTCATGCGCTTTTCGCCCTGAAGGGATTCATGAAAGGAACGCCATGAAAGAAACCCTGCCTCTTTATCGCGACTTCTCGTCGATCCATACGGTCGATCCCGAATATTATTCTGCGAAATACGACGTGAAGCGCGGTTTGCGCAATGCTGACGGCACGGGCGTGCTCGCAGGCGTGACCAATATCTCCAACGTGCACGGCTACGTGGTGTCCGAGGGCGACAAGGTTCCCGACAAAGGGCGTCTTTCCTACCGCGGATACAGCATCAACGACCTTGTCGACCATGTGGTGGAAGAAGACCGCTTCGGCTTCGAGGAAACGGCGTATCTGCTGATGGCAGGGCAGCTTCCTACGTCGGATGAGCTTGCGGCGTTTCAGGCGCTGATCGACGAGCAGCGCGATCTGCCCGATGGGTTCACGGCAAGCTACATCATGAAGCCGCCGACGCGCGATGTCATGAATTGCCTTTCCCGCTCCGTTTTGAAGCTGTATGCCTTCGACGAGCATGCGGAAGACAGGACATCCGAGCACGAATTGGATACCGCCATCATGCTGCTTTCGCGCCTGCCGCGCATCATGGTGCTGGCATATCACGTCATGCGCGACAAGTTCTACGGCGATTCGATGTTCATCCATCATTTCATCGAGGGGCAGAGCACGGCGGAAACCATCCTTTCCATGCTTCGTCCCGACCGCTCTTTCACCGATACCGAAGCCAAGACGCTCGACATCATGCTCATGCTGCATGCCGAACACGGCGGCGGCAATAATTCGACGTTCGTATGCCGCGCTCTGACCAGCGCCGATACCGATCCTTACTCTGCATACGCGGGTGCGATCGGCAGCCTGAAGGGTGCCCGTCACGGCGGAGCGAACAATCGCACGCTCATGATGACCGACGACATCAAGGCGCACGTCGCCGATATCACCGACGAAGGCCAGGTCGCCGATTACCTGCGCAAGATCGTGAAAAAAGAAGCCTACGACCGCACCGGTTTGATCTACGGCATGGGCCACGCGGTGTACACGCTTTCCGATCCTCGCGCCGAGCTGTGCCATAAATATGCGGAACGCCTGGTGGCGGGCACGGAATACGAGGCGGAGTTCCGCCTGCTCGAAAACATCGAGCGCCTTGCCCCCCAGCTGCTCGCCGAGGCGGGGAAGAGCAAAGACATCTGCGCGAACGTCGATCTGTACAGCGGCTGCGTATACGGTGCCCTCGGCATTCCTCGCGAGCTGCTCACGCCCATCTTCGCCTGCGCCCGCATGGCGGGATGGAGCGCGCACCGCTTCGAGGAAATCGTGTCCGGCAGGCGCATCATGCGTCCCGCCTATAAGAAGACCGGCTGCGCGCGTGATTACGTTGCGATGGCCGATCGCGCATAGGATATCGGCAGGAACAAGGTCGACCGACGGGCGCCGCGGACATCTGCGGCGCCTTTCATGCCCGGGTCGCCGTTGCGGAGGAGGAAGGCCCCATGACCCTTACGTTGAATGAATCGCTGGACGATCTGCAGCTTTCGGGAATCCGTCGGATAACGGCGAAGGCGAAACAGACGCCGGGCTGCATTCTTTTGACCCTGGGGGAGCCTGACGGCAACACGGCGGAGGCGGTGAAATCCGCGGTAGCGGCTTCGCTCGCCGAAAACGACACGCATTATCCGCCGAATAACGGAAAGGATTTCCTTCGCGCAGCGATTGCGCGCCGCATGGCGCGAGACGGCCTGTCCTACGCTGCCGACGAGGTGATTGTGACGTGCGGGGCCACCGAGGCCCTGTTCGCCGCGCTGACGTGCGTGATGAACCCCGGCGACGAAATCGTCGTGCCGACGCCTGCGTTCGGCCTGTACGAATCCATCGTCACGTTGAATCGCGGCGTGTTCGTGCCGCTCGACACGAGCGAATCGGCATTTCAGATAACCGACGAAGCGCTTGCGCGCGCAGCAAGCGACCGCACGAAGGCCCTTGTCCTCACATCGCCGAACAATCCGACCGGCTGCGTCTACGACGAACGCAGCCTCGACGCCGTCGCTCGGTTCGCCCGCGAGCGCGATGTTTTCGTGATTTGCGACGACGTGTATGCGAGTCTGGTGTACGACGGCGGTTCGTACCGCAGGTTCGCGCAGCTTCATTCCGATCTGCGCGACCGCATCATCGTGTGCGACAGCTTTTCGAAGCCCTATGCCATGACGGGATGGCGTTTGGGCTGGGTGGCCGCCGACGCCGCGCTTGTCGCCCAGATGGCGAAGATCCATCAGTATATGGTGTCGTCGGTGCCGTCGTTCGTGCAGCGCGCCGCCGCCCGTGCTCTCGAACAGGATATTTCTTCCGATCGCGACAGGTATCGCGCCCGTCGCGATTACGTGCTCGAGCGCCTTGCGGCGATGGGGCTTTCCGCCGTGCGTCCGGCAGGCGCGTTCTATGTTTTCCCCTCGATTGCGCGTTTCGGCATGCCGTCTGAGGAATTCTGCCTGCGGCTTATCGAAGAAGCCGGGGTTGCGCTTGTTCCCGGGTCGTGTTTTTCCGCCGAAGGCTATGTGCGCCTGTCGTATTGCTGCTCCATGGAGGCGATCGAAGAGGGGCTCGACCGCTTGGAGGATTTCGTGCGCAAGCTGGAAGGCGGCCGATCGTAGGGTCGGGCGGCCCGGGGTGCGAATTGTCGCCGCTTTCATGCGTTCCTCCCTGCGCGTGACGGAGGGGAGTCCGGGGAGAATATGCGCATGCGTCCGCTTTTTCTTCAGGCGGCGTATACTTGACCTCGCATGACGGCGCATACAGGCGCATAACGAAAGGGAGCATATGTCAGAGAAGAAGAATATCCTCGTCACGGGCGGTGCGGGATTCATCGGTAGCCATACGTGCATCGAGCTTTTGCAGGCGGGATACGGCGTCGTCGTGATCGACGACCTTTCCAATTCGAGCAAGAAGGCCATCGATCGCGTGCGCGAAATCGTCGCTTCTGCCGTCGAAGAGGGGAAAGCGCCTGCCGACGCTGCCGAAAGCCTGGTTTTCTACGAGGACAACGTGCTCGACCGCGCTGCGCTCGACCGCATCTTCGACGCGCATGATATTTACGGCGTCATCCATTTCGCGGGATTCAAGGCCGTAGGCGAAAGCGTCGAAAAGCCGCTCGAGTATTACTACAACAATCTGACCAATACGCTGGTGCTGTGCGATGTCATGCGCAACCACGGCTGCAAGAACATCGTCTTTTCCAGCTCCGCCACCGTGTACGGCGAACCCGACAGCGTTCCTCTGTCGGAGTCTGCTCCGAAAAAACCTGCGACCAACCCGTACGGTTGGACGAAATGGATGATCGAGCAGATCCTGACCGACTTCACCGTGGCCGATTCCGCATGGAACGTGGTGCTTCTTCGCTACTTCAACCCGATCGGCGCGCATGAGAGCGGCTTGATCGGCGAAGACCCCAAGGGCATTCCGAACAATCTGGTGCCGTATGTTGCCCAGGTCGCTATCGGCAAGCTTCCCGCCGTGCGCGTGTTCGGCGACGATTACGATACGCCCGACGGCACCGGCGTGCGCGACTACATTCATGTGGTCGACCTGGCGCGCGGCCATGTTGCGGCCCTGAATTGGATGGAGGGCAAGCATGGCGTGGAAACGGTGAACCTGGGAACGGGCACGGGTTCGAGCGTGCTCGACGTGGTGGCGTCGTTCAGCCGCGCATGCGGCCGCGAGCTGTCGGTCGATATCCAGCCGCGCCGCGCGGGGGATGTGGCGGAAAACTACGCCGATCCGAAGAAGGCGAAAGAGCTTCTGGGCTGGGAGGCCGAATACGACCTCGACCGCATGTGCGCCGATTCCTGGCGTTGGCAGTCCATGAACCCGAACGGCTACGCCGACGAGCAGTAGCATCGGGCATCCGCATAGCGACAAAAGAGGCGAGGGGCATCCCTCGCCTCTTTTCTTTCTCGTGCTTAAGGCGTTTTCGTTTCTTGTGCGGTGTTTTTCCAAGGGCGTCGAGCGGCGCGGGTATGATGGGGTTCATGCGCGTGCCTTCATGCCATGCCTCATGAAGCGACGACTCGAACCATATTGCGGGTTTTACAGAAAGCGAGCCGCCCATGCTCGAATTGCGAAATATCACGAAAGATTACGTTTCAGGCGATGCGCCGGTGCATGCCCTCAAGGGCATCAGCCTTCAATTCCGCGACAGCGAATTCGTGGCCATCCTGGGTCAATCGGGCTGCGGCAAAACCACGATGCTCAACATCGTGGGCGGTCTCGACCGCTACACGTCAGGTGATTTGGTCATCGACGGCGTGTCCACCAAAGAATACCAAGACCGCGACTGGGATTCCTATCGCAATCACAGCGTGGGGTTCGTGTTCCAAAGCTACAACCTTATTCCTCACCAGGACGTTCTTTCCAACGTCGAGCTTGCCCTCACGCTTTCGGGCGTCAGCAAGGCCCAGCGCCGCAGCCGTGCCGTGGCCGCGCTCGAACAGGTGGGCCTGGGAGACCAGCTGCATAAGAAACCGAGCCAGATGTCGGGCGGCCAGATGCAGCGCGTGGCCATCGCCCGTGCCTTGGTGAACGACCCTTCCATCGTCTTGGCAGACGAGCCTACCGGCGCGCTTGATTCCGAGACGAGCGTGCAGGTCATGGAAATTCTGAAGAACGTGGCGAAAGACCGCCTGGTCATCATGGTCACGCACAATCCCGAGCTTGCCGCCGACTACGCCGATCGCATCGTGCGGTTCAAAGACGGCGTCGTTTTCAACGATAGCGATCCGTACGATCCGACGCCCGCCGAACGCGAGGCGGCGCGTCTGCAGGCAGGAGAGGCCCGTCGCACGTCTATGAGCCCGTTGACGGCGTTCTCCCTGTCCATGAACAATCTCATGACGAAAAAGGGACGCACTATCCTGACGGCATTCGCCGGATCGATCGGCATCATCGGCATCGCGTTGATCCTGTCGCTTTCCAGCGGCGTGAACGATTACATCGCCAAAGTCGAGCAGGACACCCTTTCCACCTCGCCTCTGACCATCGCCAAGCAAAGCTACGATATGTCGTCCATGCTGACGGGCGATTCGTCGAACTCCGAAGGCCAAGGCGGCGCTTCTTCCGCTGCCGACGGTTCCGAAGGAGGTGAGGCGGCGGATCGTCATGAGGGCGAGATAACCGAGTTCACCATGCTGCGCGATATGTTCGCAAGCGTGAAAGCGAACGATATGGAAAGCCTCAAGGCGTTCCTCGACGAAGGCGGCGACGGCATTTCCGAGGACGTGTCGGCAATTCAGTACGACTACGGCATCACGCCGTGGGTCTATGCCGCCGACACATCGGCAGGTGCGGTGCAGCTTTCCCCCAATGCCATGAGCACCGCCATGGCGGGCGGCATGTCCAGCAGCGCCACGGCGGGCATGGGCATGACGGGCATGACCGTGTTCAACGAGATGATCGACAACCGCGATTTGCTCGAAGAGCAGTACAACGTGGTCGCGGGCCGCTGGGCGGATGCGCCCGACGAATGCGTGCTCGTGCTGTCGTCGAGCGGCAAGGTGAGCGACTATACGCTCTACGGCATCGGCGTGCTCGATCCCGCCGAGCTCGATTCCATGGTGGATACCATGATGAACACGGGCGGCGAAATAGAGGTGTCCGACGCCGACGTCGAGTTCACGTACGAGGACGCGCTCGAAACGAGCTTCAAGGTGATAGGTCCGTTCGATTCGTACCGCAAAAACGGCGAGACGGGCGGTTGGACGAATATGGCGGATAATGCCGACTTCATGAAACAGCAGGTTGAATCGGGCCTCGACCTGCATATCGTGGGCGTGGTCCAGCCCGATCCCTCGGCAAAGGCGGCGGCGTTGTCGCAGGGAATCGCGTATACCTCGGGGTTGACGCGGGAGCTGCTCGATCGGGCGGCGTCGTCTGAAATCGTACAACAGCAGCTTTCCGCCCCCGATGTCGACGTGTTCACGGGCAAGACCTTCGATTCGCTGAAGGAAGAAGCCGAACAAGGCGTCGATCTGTCGAATCTGTTCACGGTGGACGAGGCCGCCTTGCAGGGCGCTTTCAGCATCGATGCGAGCAAGATGGGCGCGCTCGATATGTCGGGCTTCGATTTCGCGGGCATGGATATGGGCGCCATGAACTTCGATTTGTCCGGCGTGGGCGATTCGATCGACGTATCTTCTCTCATAGCATCGGCGCCGGCCCCCGATTTCTCAGGTGCGCTCGAAGGCCTTGAAAACGATCCGCCGCTTTCTTCCGAAGAGATTTCCCAGGTGGGAGAGCTCAGCGGAAAACTCGTGGGCGATTTTGCGACTCAATGGCTTCCTGCGCACGGCGGCGGCATCGCTCCTTCCGATCCCGATTTCGGCCGAAAGCTGCTCGAACAGTTCCAGGCCTATATCGCAAGCACCGATCCGCAGGGCGGGGCGCTCACGTTGGCGCAGATCGTGTCCATCGCAGGCGAGCCGTTGGGCGAACGGGTGCAGCAGATCGCGCAGGATTATGTGACGGGCCAGCTGGCCCCGTATATGCAGAATGCGTTCGCGGGATTGTTCGACCAGGTTGCCGCCGAGGTCGGCCGGGCGGTGTCGTCGCAGCTGCAGGGCGCGCTGACGAATTCCATGGGGCAGATGGCGGCGCAGCTTGGGCCCCAGATGGCTTCGTCGCTGCAAAATGCATTCTCGTTCGATGCGTCGGCATTCGCGAATGCCATCCATTTCAACATGGATGCCGAAGACCTGACGTCGCTTATGACGAATTACGCGAACGCAAGCAAACTGACGTATGAGACGAATCTGACCGCATTGGGCTATGCCGATCCCGACGATCCGCAATCCATCAGGCTGTATCCGAAGGATTTCGAGGCGAAAGAACGCGTGCTTGCGAGTATCGACGGCTATAACGAACGCATGAAGACGCAGGGCGAAGAAGACAAGGCGGTCGTCTACACCGACTACATGGGCGTGCTCATGAGCGGCGTGACCGATATCGTGGATATGATCTCGCTCGTGCTGATCGCCTTCGTGAGCATTTCTCTGGTGGTGAGCTCCATCATGATCGGCATCATCACCTATATCAGCGTGCTCGAGCGAACGAAGGAAATCGGCATCCTGCGCGCCATCGGCGCTTCGAAAAAAGACGTGTCGCACGTGTTCAACGCCGAAACGTTCATTATCGGATTGGCGGCGGGCGTGCTGGGCGTCACCGTGACCGCGCTGCTCAATATTCCGATCAACGTGGTTATCGAGCAGGTGTCGGGCGTGCAGAACATGGCGGCCGTGCCTCCTGCGGCGGCGTTGATCCTCGTCGTCATTTCGGTGCTGCTGACGCTGGTCGGCGGCATCATACCGAGCCGCATGGCGTCGAAGAAAGACCCCGTTGCGGCTTTGCGCGCGGAATAATTCGAGAGGAAAGGGGCTTCGGCCCCTTTCTTTTTTCGGCTGCTTTTCCGCATGGGAAATTCCGGGATACGAAAGATTTCCCCATGTCGTCGTGATTAATGTGGTATTTTTCCTCGGACTATGCGTCTTTCGGTCGCGCGCCATGATGGCTGCGACCGCTGAAAACATCCCCTGACCGCGTATAACGATCACGAGGAGGTCTCAACCGCATGAAAAAGAAAGCGACAAGCATCGCTCTTACGCTCTGTCTCACCACATCTCTCGTTCCCATTTTCCCGGCATTCGCCGAAGAGCCGCCGCAGGGTGTCGAAGCCCCCGATTCTTCGCCGGCCGCGCCCGAAGATAACGACGGGGCATTTCCCGACGTGCCGACCGATGAGCAGGTGCAAAATATCGTTCCCGAAGAAGATGCGGACGCTTCCGCTCCCGACGCTCTTCCCGAAGAGAGCCTCGAAGACCGCATCGAGCAGAGTGAAGACGCGCTGACCGACGCGCTGCCTGCCGCTCCGAGCGCCGAAGAGGAATCGCAGGCGGACGAGGCCGCCGACCATTTCAAGGCGGGCGATGTCGTATTCAAAGACATCGTCGGGATAGACGTGTACGCCGCGCAGGGCGGATCGGTCGAGCGCCAGGATTCGCTCGATGTCGCAGCCATGAAAGACGGCGATCTTCTCGTGCGCGTGCGCATGGCCGACCTGCCTGCGTTTTTCGGCACGGTTTCCGCGCACAGCGAAAAAGACGGCGCGCTGCATCTGACGGTCGAATGCCCCGGCGGCGACAACGAGACCATTGTCGTGGAATACGGGCGCATCGAATCGGGCGTCGCCACGGCGAAGCCCGATTCTTCCGCGGGCAGTGCGTTCTTGCAGTCGCTGACCTCGGTTGCCGGCTATGATGCGGCGCGTTCGCAGGCATATGGCAACATCTATAAGATGGCGCCGTTTCTTTCCGCCGATGCCCTGGTGGCGGCGGGCAACAAGCTCGATCCGAGCGATGCGCTGGCAACCAAGCAGCTCGACGCGGTGCTGCCGTTCGATGCGAACGGGTCGATGGTGAACTACCTGACCGCTTCGTCTCCCCAGTCCGTCGCCAAGGTGAAGCTTTCGTTCGCGGACAAGACGGCGGAAGATCGCGCCGTTTCCTATAGCTCGTCTCAGGCGGGCGTTGCTACTTACGCTTTGGCCGACGGAGCTCCGTACCAGTTTTCCGGCTACGCGATCGACCCGGCGTCTTCCGGCGTGCAGGCGCTGAAATCGCATATCGAAAGCACCGATTACGACGGTTATCTCGCCAAGCTCTCCGGCTCTATGCGTGACAACCGCTCGGTGCGCGATTACTATCAGGTGCTCAAAACCAATGCGGAGGACACGGCTCTCAATGTCCTGGCGAATTCCGCCGCGCTTCCCGCGACGGCCGACTCTGCGCTGTATGTCGACCTGCTTGAAGCCACGTTCGCGAAAGAAGTCGGCGCAGGCGACGCCATGCTCAAAACGCTGTATGCGTACAACTACGTGGAACGTTTCTACAACTTCGAAATCGGCGGCGTGAACGTATCGGACCTTCTGCTGTTCCACGGCGAGCTTTACGATGCGTCTCTGGGCGCAGAGGCTATCGGCGCCCGCCTTTCCGCGGACAATGCCGCGCTGCGCGGCGGCGCGAAAACGCACGAGTTCTATCGCGCCATCATCGGCCAGCCGTTCACGCATCTCGAGGATATCGACGATTTCATTTCCGACATGGTACTGCGCTTCACCGATTACGGCAGTGCGAACGATTGGTTCACCGACCTTCAGACGAAGCGCGCGGCATTCCGCGAAGTGGCGAGCGACCGCTTCGACTATCGTGCGTTCCACCAGCTGAGCAAGCGTCCGCAATATCTGCTGCCCATTTTCACGCTGCCCGAGGGAAGCTACTATCTTGCCACGACGCCGGGCCTGATCATGGTGGGCAATGTCAGCGGTTATGCCACGCCTACCGCCATCAAGGAGGGCCGTGCGGTTGCCATCGTGCAGGAGAAGATCGACGCCGTCGCGCCGAAATTCAGCAGCTACCTTGAAACGATCGGCGGCATGATCGATGCGCCCGATAAGGTGAACGGCATGGTGGTGCTGTCGATGGACCGCCGCTCCGTCATGAGGGAAGACGGCAGGGGATACGATCTCCAGTACATGGAAGGCGAACGCGATGGGCAGACGCCTACCGAAGAGCCGTTCTTGAAAAACTACACCGAGCTTGTCGGCATTTGGAAGGCCCATGGCCAGGGCAATTCCGCCGTCGGCGGCAACGAGACCATTCGTTGGGATGCCTACCAGTGCTTGACGGATTTGGGAACGTGGTCGCATGAGATGGGCCACAATATCGACGAGCGATGGGTGCTCAAGGGCAAGAAGCGTCGCGGTGTTGCGGAGGACTATACCGACGGCATCGTTTCCCAGTACATCACGTCTACGTCGGTGAGCTTCAATCTGATGCACGACTACGCCATCGACGCCGATGTCGCCACGAACCTCACGCCCGAGCGCATCGACACGCCCGAGGAAGTGCATGATTTCTACGCGGGCATGTATGACACCATCGATCTGCTCGATTATCTCGAGGCACAGGCGTTTCTCGATCTGACGACCGAGGAGAAGAACCTCCTGGGAACGACGATCTTCTATCGTAAGAACGCCCAGAAAGAGGATGTCGGCTACGACACCGTCGGCTTTTATTCGACGGGATATATCCAGGAGAAGATGAAGACGGCTCCGTTCTGGTATCCGTCGAGCTACGACATCTACAAGTTCGATCCGCAGTCGATGAGCGATTTGTACGACAGCCGCGTCGCTCTCGTTCCCGGCGCTCAGGAAAACGACGAATGGACCATTACCTGGTATGTCGCCGATGGCATGAACAAACGCTGGTGGCACCAGCCGCATTTCGGTCCCGACCCGGGCCGTGCCGATTCGCGCAACTTCAAAACCTGGGCATTCCGCATGCTGGGCGAGAAGGGCTACGACCAGGGCTTCGTCGAGTGGCTTTCGGGCTCGGGCAAGGGCGACCTGAAAGCCCTGCAGGGCGTTACGGGCTACGATTCGTTCAAAGACTACAAGATGGCCCGCTATGCCGAGGTCGAGCAGAACCTCGATTCGCTGAGTTACCTCGACGCCGAAGCCTTGCAGCAGGAGTATTACGAGGCCCTCAAGGCGGATGCCGCCAATGGCGACCGCAATCTCACCCAATCCACGAACGTGCGCATGCGCGCCTACTATCTCATCAAGCGCATGAGCAACGATTTCCAGGGCGAGATTTACGGCGGCAAGGCGCCGGTCACGTACCTTTACACGGCCGATGACCTGCGCCGCGTTTCCGAAGTGCCGAACGGCAACTATGCGCTGGCGGCCGATATCGACGCATCCGCGCTCGACGGCGGCTTCGTCGTTCCGGGCAGCTTCGTCGGCAAGCTCGACGGCCGCGGCTTCACAATCGATACGGGCGGCAAGCAGCTCTTCGAGCGCGTGAAGCATGCGTACGTGAGCAATATGGCCGTCGTGGGCAACCCGTCGTCGCAGATCGCTTCGCAGGTCGAAAATTCCAGCATCACGGGTATGAACGTCATCGAGGGCGAATTGCGCGGCGAGTCTATTTCTTCGGTCGATGAGTTCAAGACCAAAATCGCCGCCAATCCCGACGGCGCGTTCACGCTGACGGCCGACCTCGACTTCTCCTTGAACAAGGAGAAGGATTTCGTCCACGCCGCCACGTTCACGGGCGAGCTCGATGGTAACGGGCATACGGTTTCGGGCCTTGACGGCTATTCGCTGTTCAAGCACCTGTTCGGCGCGAACGTTCGCGATGTGGTGTTCAAGGATTGCAGGAACGTGAAGAGCGGCAAGGGCAGCTATGCCAACGTGTTGACGCAGTCGTCGAACGCATCGCGCATGACCGACCTGACGTTCGACTCCGTCGAGCTCGGCGGGTATCAGTTCGTCGGCGCTGTGACGGGCAAGGACGATCCCGCGAGCATCATCGAGCGCATCGCGATCAGAAACGCGACGATGGCGGTCAATGACGGCGGATCGGAGTGCGGCCTGGTCATCGGTCGCGGTTTGCGTACCGTCGTGCAAGATGTCACGGTGCAGGGCGCGGTGACATCGGGCGGCACGTCGGTCGGCGGCGTCGCGGGCGTCATGAACAACGGCCAGGTGAACCATGCGGTCGTCGACGTCGATTTCACGGCTGCAGAGGGCATCTCCGCCGATGGGAAGAATGCCGGCATCGTGGGCTCCGCCGAGGAATCTCCCGCGATCAAGAACAGCATCTTCATGGGATCGTTGACGGGGGCGGCCTACGGCATCGTGGGTCCGAGCGACAAGGTCCGCCTCGAAGGACTCTACGAGCTCGATTCGGCTGTGGCGGCGGGCGGCATCACGTCCGTCAACGGCGATACGGTGCAAAGCATCACGCAGCAGGCCGCTCAGGATCCGTCGCTGTACGAAGGCATGGGATTCTCGGGCGATATCTGGAATTTCGACGATATGGACGGTTCGGGCCCGCAGCTTCTCGGCGACGGCATGAACCTTTCCTCCTATCGCGCATCGGCCGATCAGGCGGAATGGACGCATCCGACGAAGACGGGAATGGCGTTCGCGGGATGGTATGCCGATTCCGAATGCACCGTTCCGATCGACCCGTCGGTCACGAAAGGCGTGGCGTATCCCAAGTTCGTCAAGGTCGACGAGGTCGGATTGTTCCTGGGCGGTTCGCTGCGCATGGGAGATTCCGCCGATAACACGTCGCTTCGCTTCGGCAACGACATCGTGCTTCCCGAAGGAGCCACGCTAGTGGGCTGGGGCTGGGATTACGGCACCGACCCTTACGCATTCTCCCAGCATGTCGAAGGCGAAAACGGCTCTGGGGAAAGCGGCGCCCTTCATACCAACCTGGTGGTGACCGATGCCGCGGCCGAGCATTACGGCACGACGCTGCATGCCCAGATGACGGTGACGTACAAGACCGCCGACGGCACGACGGTCGCCATGAAGGCGAAGCCGCAGCAGCGAGCGATTATCGACGTGGCGAAGGCCATTCTTGAAGAGGGATCTGCGGCGACGCCCGAAGAGCGCGTATATGCGCAGAAAGTGAAAGACGCCTACGATGCCCGTATGTCAGATCCGTCGGGCGATTCCGAAGGGAGCGTGCGCTAATGGATATTCGTACGAAAAAGTTTCTCGCCGCCGCGGCCGCTCTCGGCGCGGTCGTTTTGGCGGCGATCGCGCTGGCGGCGGCCGTTGTCTTCATGATGGAAAAGGGTTCCGAAGATCCGGCCGATGCCGTTATGGGCCCCGTGTCGGTATTGGAGCATGACGCGCCCGAGGCTTCGCAGTCCGGCGCATCGGGCGGCGAACATGCCGCAACGAGCGGGGAGGGCATTGCCGGTCATGCCCACGATGCCGGCCCCGGCTTTTTCGGGATGGAGGCCGTCGCGGGGAGATGCCGCGCGGTTCTCGGCGACGTGTCTATCGGTGCCGACAGGGTTTTCGGCGTCGATTCGTCGAGCGGGCTCCATCAGGGAGTCGCTCCCGATTTCGATATGCCCGATGCCGATGCTCCGTCGCAGGGCGGCTCGTCCGGCGGCGTCGAGGGCGGTCAGGGAGGAAAGCCTGACGGCAATGGGTCGGAAGGTCAATCCGGCGGCTCCGGCAATGGATCGGGCAACGATTCCGGAAGCGGCGGCGGCTCTGCCGGCGGCGACTCCAACAGCAATGGAGGCTCGAACGGCAACGGGTCGGGCGGCGGCAGCAACGGAGGCGGCACAGGCGGCGGCCAAAACGGCGGAGATTCCGGCGGCTCGAACGGCTCGGGCGGCGGTTCCGACGGCGGCGACACCGATGGCGACTCCGGCAACGGCGAAGGTCAAGGCGGCGACGGCGGTTCGACCGAAGACCGATGGACCGGGTATTACTAGGGCCATCGGGCATTCGCAATGAATGACGGCCTTCCATCTCCCTCGTGAACTGCCTCCCATTTCTTGGACACGAGAAATGGGAGGCAGTTCATTCGGCCCCCTCCGGCCCGTTTCGTATTCCATGGTGCCCCCGGGCCGATTCGAACGGCCGA
>JAUNDR010000065.1 GCA_030525985.1 Slackia sp.
GTGGGAAGGACGGGAATCATTACGCCGAGAAATCCCAGGCCGCAGGCTATCCAGGCGCATACGAACAAAAGGGGGCGTTTCATGAAAGCTCCTTTTTCGAAGGATGGGCGCGATTGAATTGCACGCCATGATAGCAGACCGAGCGACGGTTGCCAGACTCTTCGGATGTTTTGGAAATGATTCCGGCAAAGCGTTTGCCTCGGATGGTTCTTGTGTCATAATGAGCGAACAATAGTTCGAATAAACGGAATGACATCCCTGTTTTTGCGAGGTGCGCCATGCTCGACGAGCTCCATGTTCAAAACGTCGCCCTTATCCGCGATGCGCGGTTTTTGCCGTCGGCGGGATTGACGGTCGTGACGGGCGAATCGGGCTCGGGCAAAACGGCGCTTCTTTCGGCCATCGAATTGCTGGTGGGCCAGCGCGCCGATGCCGCAACGGTGCGGGAGGGCGCGGCGAAAGCCACGGTGGAAGGGCGCGTGTTCTTGAACGACGGCGTGCCTGACGGCCATATCGCCGTGCGCAAGGTAGGGGCGGATGGCCGCAGCCGCGCATCGATAGACGGATCCATGGCAACGGTCGGGCAGCTCGCCTCCGTCATCGGGGCATCGATCGACCTGTGCGGTCAGCATGAGCAGCAAAGCCTGCTTAAATCCGCCAACCACCGTCTTTTGCTCGATGCATGGGCGGGCGAAGGCGTGAATCGTGCGAAGGAGTCGTACGAACAGGCTTTTGCGGAAGCGTCCGCTGCGGCATGCGCGTTGGAAAAGGTGCAGGAGGCAACGCGGGCGAGCTCTGCCCAGCTGGACGAAGCCCGTTTCGTTCTTCAGCGCATAGACGAAGTGAACCCGTCGGTGGAGGAGTACGAAGACATCCTTGCCGAATTGCCGCGCGCCGAAAACGCCGAGGCGCTTGCCCAGGCGGGCGATGCCGCCTATCGAAACCTTGCAGGCGAGGGAGGGGCGGTCGGCTCGCTCAATGCCGCGATCATGGAGCTGGACTCCATGCGCGCCGTGGATTCATCCCTCGATGCGGTGTATACGGCGATCGTGGATGCTTCCTACGTGCTTGAAGATGCCGCGCGGGAGATGCGCGTATACCGCGATTCGGTGGAGTGCGACCCCACCGCGCTTGGTCGGCTGCAGGAGCGTATGGGCGCCATGCAGGGGCTTATGCGCGCATACGGCCCGCGTATGGAAGACGTGTTGGAGCGTCGTGCGCAGGCGGCGGAACTGATCGCTTCGGTGGATGACTCTCAAAACCGTGTTGCGGCGGCCATGCGCGCGTGCGAAGAGGCGGAGCGCCGTCTTGCCGCAGCGGCGGAGGTGCTCGATGCCGCTCGTCGTGAAGCGGCCCCCCGCTTCGCTGCCGAAGTGAACGGCTCTATGGCCCATCTTGAAATGGGTTCTGCGGAGCTCGTGTGCGAATTCTCGGCGCTCGATCGCAGCCAATGGACGCGCGACGGATCGTCGAAGATGGAATTCTTCTACCGCGCGGCCGCAGGCATGACGCCGCGCCCTTTGGCGCGCATCGCATCGGGCGGCGAGGCGAGCCGTGCCATGCTTGCGATCAAGGTCGCGCTCGGTTCTGCCGACAAGGGTGAAACGCTTGTGTTCGACGAGGTCGATGCAGGCGTGGGCGGCACGGCGGCGCTTGCGCTCGCCGATGTGCTGTGCGAGCTCGCACAGACGCATCAGGTGATCGTGGTGACGCATCTCGCCCAGGTGGCGGTGCGTGCCCAGGCGCATTACGTCGTGAAGAAGGTCGCGAACGAAAAGGGCATTCCCGAAACGGAGCTCTCCTTGCTTGAGGGCGAGCAGCGCATACGTGAAATAGCCCGCATGCTCTCGGGCGATGCAAGCGAGGCTTCGCTCGCCCATGCGCGTGAAATGATGCAAAAGGCATCGGACCGATAGCGATTGCGCAGAGGGAGTTTCAGAGCCGTTGATTTTCGAGCGATGATAAAGATGAAGCCCGGAGGGGAGCCGGGCTTCGCACAAGGAGGGGATGAACGGCATGTCAAGCCGTTGACTGCTTAAAGCAGGCAAGCGAAGAAAGGGAAGACTTCGTCTTGCAATTCCTATTATAGAGAGGCCGTTTCGAGGAAATATGGCGCGCCTATGGAGGTCTGATGTATGGATTTCCTCGCATCCCGTGTTCGTTCGAGATTCATAGGGTTTCGCTATGGGTGAGAAAGGAAATCGCCGTTGCAGCCGGGATAACTGCCTGAAAACCTCCGATAAAAAAGTCGAGGCCCGGAAGGGAAGCCGGGCCTCACACAAGGAGGGGGATGGACGATGTTTCGAGAACATCGTTGTACTGCTTATCGAGCAGGCAAGGGAAGGAGGGGAAGCCTTCGTGCTTGCAAGACGTAGTATAGCCGGGCGATTTTAAGAACCTATGACGTGGATATGTGCGTCCGATGTGCAAGATGACGGAAAGGTGCAAGGCGATCAACGGGAAGTCAACTGCGGTCCTGGGAAGACGCGGTCGGGCGAGCGAGGGCTTGAAAGCGTTGCGTTACAATGGCCTTCGTGAAATCGAGGGTGGACGCGGGTCGATCCATGCGTCGCAGCTCTTGATTCTCAGTTCTCAGCCGTTTGTTTTTCGTTGCGCGGATTTCCGCATTGTCATGCCGGCCCATCGGGATGGGCCGGTGTTCGCTCGCGCTCTCGCTGCGACGAATCGACGCTTCGCTTTGAAAGGTATTCGTTATGGCCGATATCGAAATTCGCTTCCATAAAGATATGCTCGTTCTTTCCGCTCCCGTCGATTACGCGCTTGAGCGACAAGGTCTCGACATGGCGGCCGATGGGGAATTCATCAGCCTGATGGAGCCCGAAACGGTGCGCGATGCCATGAAGATGGAGATTATGGCGGGCGCCCAGTGCCTGGTTACCAATACGGAGGGCATCTGCGAGGCGCGCCTGGCGCATAAGCGCATGGAGGGCCGCGCCGCCGAGCTGGCGACGACGGCGCTTTCGTGCGTTCAGGAATGCAAGCCGCAGCATATCGTCTGCGAGATAGGGTCGTGCGGGCTGCCGCTCGATGCGACGAGCGAAGCGTCGCGCGCGCAAAGCATCGGCCAATACGAGCGGGCGGTTCGCGCGTTTGACGGCTTCGATTACGATGCCGTGCTTTTGAACGGATTGCGCAGCGTTGCGGATATCCGCTGTGCGATAGAGGGTGCGCGCGGCGCTACCGATCGTCCGGTATTCGCCTCGATTGACCTCGATGGCGAAGGTTTGTTCAAGGGCGACGCGATCGATGCGGCGGTCGACGTCTTGAGTGCGGCCGATGTCGTCGGGGTATCGAGCGCGTCGGATGTCGAAACGATATCCTCGGCCCTAAGGCGCATGGCGGCTCTCACCGACAAGCCGCTTCTGGCGCAGATTCGCATCAAAGCGGCAACGCAGGCCGAGAAACGAAGGGCCATGCTGGGCGCGCCTATACCTGGGAATCCCTATGCGCTCGCCGACAATCTGGCGGATGCGGCTATCGCGTTGCGTGCAGCGGGTGCGCAGTTTTTGCGTGCATGCGGCCAGGCGACGCCTGCTTGCACGGGCGCCTTGGCGGTGGCCGTTTCGGGCGCCGATTGCATTCGGTAGGGGGTTTCATGGCATTGCTTGAACGCAGCGAGTCTTACGGCGAGCTTCAGCGCGTTGTCGACTATCTCTATAAGAATGCACGCATCGTAGAGCGGCTCGATGTCATCCTTGCCGCCGAAACGTTCGATATCTGTGCCGACTTGCGTGAAATCGTCGAGCTTCTTCCGCCCGGCGGTTATACCCGTATCGCATTGTGCACGCAGCTGAATTCTTCGATTGCCGGTCACGGATGGGGCTATACCTACGGAACGGTGGAGTAGGGCGCTTTCTCTTGCGGCGATGCTGAGCGCGGCGGCTGTCGCTTCGTCGGGGCAAGGGGAGTGCGCAGTGAATAAGACCGGCGGTTTTATGCTGCTATATGAAGAAGAACGGGCGAATTCTTCAACGATATGAAGCGGATGTGAACCCGGAAAAATTCAATATCGCTTCTTGTTTCGGGGAGATACCTGCGATAAACTGTTCGAACGATATGGCATTTGGTATTGGCATGCTTATTTCAAGAAGCAGCAATTGTGACAGCGATGCGAAGCCAGGGCTGAATGACGTATCTAGAATATCGAGTCATTTTGAGCTCTTGAAAGGAGACAAAACATGACGGCTTACGTCAATGAAGATCAGAAGAAGGAGGGCGCCTACGGCAAGGCCGTGAAGGCGACCCTGGCGGCCACCCTGGCCGCGGGCATGGTCCCCGCCGCCGCGGCGTTCGCGGACGAGCCCGCCGCCGAGACGGCCGAGGGCAACGACGTCGAGCTGCTTTCCGTTTCTGCTGCCGATGCGTTCTCCAACGGCACGGTGAAATTCGTCGATGACAAGAATTCGGTCGAATGGTCTGGCAACGCTTTCGAGCCCAAGGTTTCCAGCGTTACTCCCCAGAACGGCAAGGCCGTTAACGTCAGCGCTAGCGATGACTACCTGGTGTACTACGTGACCGCCGACGCCGAGGGCAAGCCCACCACCACCAAGGTCGACGCTCCCACCGAGATCGGCACCTACTTCGTTGCTGTCGAGGCTGTCGACGGCAACTACAAGGGCGGTATTGCTTACGGCAAGTTCGAAATCACCGGCAAGCAGTTCAACAAGGTGACCGCATTCGAGGTCGACGAGGCTGACGCAACCCAGACTGCGGATGTCGATTTCGATTACAACGCTGAAGCCCTGAATGTTGGCTTCAAGAATGACAAAGAGACCTTTGTCGCCGGCAAAGATTACACGGTTAAGTTCTACACCAAGGGCGAGGATATCAACAATCCTTCCGCTGGTTCCGACACCGTTCGCAACGCGGGCACCTATACCGCAGTTCTGACGGGCATGGGCGCATATGCTGGCTCTACCGCTAAGACCGATATTACGGTGAACGCTCTCAACTTGGCCGATGCCGAGATTTACACGGAGCAGGTCGTCGGCGCTACCGCCCAGATGCCCACCGCTCCTACCACGGTGAATGGCTCCAAGGCTCTGGCCAAGGAAGTCAAGCTTGTTTATCCCGACGTTGTTGGCGATGCTGGTAAGTACACCGCTTATGCCCAGGCTGCTACCGATGGCGACGCCAACTTCATCGGCGCCGCTGAGGTCGAGGTCGTCAAAGTCAACAAGGGCGCTTCGTTCTTCTATGGCGATGCCGCCATGCCCGAGACTCTCGACATCAACCTTGCCGAGAAAGAGGCTTTCGATGCCGCTCTCATCAAGGTGATGGATGGCGAGAAGGCTCTCGAGGGCGCTCAGTATGAGGTTGCCTACACCACGGCCGACGGCAAACCTGCCCAGGTTGCCGACCTTGCCAAGGCCGGCTCCTACATCGTCACCGTTACCGTGAAAGCCGACCAGACCGCCTACGAGCTCGGTGGCAGCACCCAGATGGCTGTCAACGTGACCGCTGGCACCGTCAACTGCGACACCAACCTCTACGTCCGCTACAACGGTGCAGTTGTCGATTCCATCGAGGCTGATTACTCTGGCACCAGCGTCGCCGACGCCATCAACGTGACCTTGCTCGGCCCCGACGGCAAAACGGAGCTCAACAGGGGCGACGACTACACCGTTCAGTACGTCGACGCCGAGGGCAACGTGGTGAAGGCTGCCAACCTGGTGAACGCCGGCTCCTACACCATGCAGATCGTCAGCGACAAGTACCAGATCGAAAACGGCACCGTTGACATCGTGATCAACCCCGTCGAGGTCCTGGCTCTCAAGGTCAACAACCTTACGGCTATCAACGGCCACAAGGTTCTTGCCAAGGGAACCGATCCCGTTTTGCAGTACGCTGTCGAGCGCAATCAGAACGGCGAGCTTGTCTTCGTGAACCTCTCCGGTTCCGAACTCGAGAAGGTCTGCGATATCGTCTACACCAAGGACGGCGTTGAGCTTGAGAAGTTCGACAACACCGTTTTGGGTAATTACACCGTCGCTTTGAAGGCCAAGGATGTTGCCGAGGCTGTCAACTACGATTTCCAGGCCGCGCCTGTCGAGTTCGTTGTTGACGAGCAGCGTGCATTTATGGACGTTCCTGCCGACGCTTGGTTCCACAAGTATGTCATGGAGGCCAACGGTCTCGACTACATCGCCGGTTATGCTGACGGCAAGTTCTTCGGCCCGAACGACAACATCAAGCGTGGCGACGTGTGCGTCATCCTCGCCCGCATGGGTGGCGTCAAGCTCGACATCGACAACGGCGGCGTTTTCACCGCTTACGAGACCGGCTTCGGCGACGTGGACGCTTCCTCCTACTACGCCCAGGCTATCAAGTGGGCTGCCGAGGCAGGCGTTGTCCAGGGTTACGCCGACGGCGAGAACTTCGGTCCCGAGGATCAGGTGACCCGCGAGCAGTTCGCCACCATGCTGTATCGTTACGCTGAAATGTCCGGTACCGATGTCTCCGCAGACGTCGACGCCGAGCTGGCGAAGTACAGCGACGGCGCTGCTGTGACCGAGTTCGCCCGCGAGGCTATCGCTTGGGCTTCCGAGGACGGCATCATGCAGGGCATCGGCGACACCGGCGTCATGGCTCCGCAGGACAACGTCACCCGCGCTCAGGTTGCCAAGATGGCTGTTACCTACCAGCCCGCAAAGCTCTCCTAGCGGTTTTTTTGACCACGAGCGCTTAGCTGACTCGATGATGCGGGAAGGGAGATTCCCTTCCCGCATCTCTTCAAAGAAATCAGCAGGCTTATGCAAGCACTGGAAAGTTCTTTCGTAAGCCTTTGGCTTAAAGCAAGCTGTCGCACAATGCTTCGTCACGAAAATGCCCTGCCGAAATGCAGGGCATTTTCATATTCCTCCCTTGTTATGCGCGGTAGTTTCCAATTGGTTCCAGGAGTTCGAATTGCGTTCATCGGTGCCGTTTTGCGACGTGGGAGGTCGAGGCTCATATGCGCGCTCTTCGCGCATCAAGGCCAATACGACGCCGGAAAGTTTTCGGGCGACGCCTGATATGGCGCAGAAATAATGGGCACCTTCGCCGATTTTCTTTTCGTAGTAATCCCTGAAATAAGGATCGAGGCGTCGCGCACCGTCGGCGGCGCGAACGAGCGCATAGCGCAATTGCGCCGAACCTCGCTTGGACATATGCCCCAATTCCGCACTTTCACCCGATTGGCGCACGGTGGCATCCATTCCCGCATAGGCTACCAGCTTACGTGAACTGGAAAAGCGATACGGGTCGCCGATTTCGCCTGTTATCTGGGCAGCAAGCGTGGGTCCTATCCCGGGAACGGTGGTCAGCCATCTTCCCGGCGTTTCGTCGAGTATGCGCACTATCTCCTCGTCGAGGCTTTTCATCTGGCTCTCTAGAAAATCGAGCTGCTCTATCATCAAATGCACCTGCAAAGAAAGCGCGTCGGACGAATACGATGCTCCGACCGATGTTCGCGCTGCGGTCATCAGCTCTTCGGCGTAATCTCTCCCGCAGCGTCCGTTCGAGGCGTCTTCGATAACCTGCGTCAATCGATGGATTCCGAGACGCATGACCTTTTGAGGAGTCGGGCATTGCCTGAGAACGGCCTTCGACGTGGGGCCGTAGGTATGGGTGAAGATGTCGGCATATTCCGGGAAAACCCTATCGAGCACTGCCGTGGTTTTGTTCTTGAGACGCGTCGACTGCTCGACAAGAGCGGATCGATACCGTGTCAATTGCTTCAGCTCATCGCAAAGCTCGTCGGCCCTATTCCAGGGAGCGAATTGCTTGACCCTGATAAGGTCGGCGATAAGGACGGCATCTATCAGGTCCGTTTTCGTCAATCTGACGCTTTCGACCTTTCGATAGGCGTCGGTCTGGATGGGATTGAGAACGATGGGGTCGAACCCGTGCGAGATAAGGAAATCGAGCAAAGCGAACCAGTAGTGCCCAGTCGATTCCATGCCGATCGCGCAATTGTCGTAATGGGCGCCGATGCTTCCCAGTTTCATGAGGAAAAAAGCGAATCCTTGCGAACTGTTTTCGAAAAGGAAGGGTTCGGCGACAGGTGTGCCGTCTTCGGCAAGAACGGCGGCGCTATGCATGCGCTTGGCGATATCGACCCCTACATAATGCATGGCGCTCCTTCATGAAACAACCTGGCCGGAGACGCAATCCTTTCATGCGAGGCTGAAACCCCAAGGAGATATAACGTGCGCCCTCCGGCCCGCAGGCGCCTCCCGGGTTCGCGGGCCAAGAAGCTCTGCGACCGCCGTGCGAAAGGCGGCGTTTTTCAGTATAGGCGAAAAAAACGTTTTTCCGCTATGGACGCACGAGCCGCAAACGCGAAAGGACCCCCGCATGATGCGGGGGTCCTTTCTTCGGCTAAGCCTTAGTGCGACAGCATGCTTTAAGCCAGAGGCTCGGAGGGACGTCCCGCGCGGGGCGCCCTTCCGGGCCCGCGCCCGGGGCCGGGACCCGAAGGCCCCGAATCCCCGGATGCGGAGGAATCCAGGCGGGATGCTACTTGAGCGGCTCGGCCTGGAAGGCGACGGCCATCTTGGCCATCTGGGCGCGGGTGATGTCGCCCATCGGGTCGAGGACCGTGTAGCCGCCGAAGATCTCGTTCTTGACGGCCCAGGCCACGGCGTCCTTGGCCCACGCGGGGACGGAGGCGCCGTCCTCGTACTTGGCCAGGATCTCGTCGGCCTCGCCGGCCTCCAGGGCGACGCCCTGGTCGGTGGCGGCGGCGTAGCGCTGCATCATGATGCAGAACTCGGCGCGGGTGACGTCGGCCTCG